>MHXM01000155.1:0-42538 GCA_001825565.1 Desulfuromonadaceae bacterium GWC2_58_13 | reverse complement strand
GGATCGTGGGGGAAGTGGCGCCAGGTATCCGATGACCAGGCAGAGCACGCCGACGCCGATGAACGAGACGATCCGTTCCACCGTGCTGGTGTTGGCCAGGTCGAAGATGAAGAGCTTGACGATGACCGCCCCGATCAGTCCGGCGCCGACCATCCAGACCGGGCGAACCCCCTTGCGGGTGGCCCAGAGCATGACCACCAGGGCACTCAGGGTCCAGCAGATGGAGAGCGAGGTCTGCGCCAGGTCGGATGCGACCATGGCCCGCAGGTTGAAGGGAACGTTGCCCCAGTAATGCAGGGTGCGGACGAGCATGGCGTTGAGCCAGAAAAAGACCGTCCCCCCGGCGAGGATGGCCCCTGTCCTGCGATTCAGACCGAGGGGCCGGATCTCCAGCTTGGTCGTCATGACGACCATCCAGAAGCCGATGGCCAGCAGCACGAACGCCTGGGTCAGGTCGAGGGGGTTGAGCAGGGGGAGATAGCCCAGGGGCCAGGGGTTGCCCCGGCTGAACAGGTTGGCGGCCAGCGAGCCGACCCAGAGGTAGACGACCACCGGGGCCAGCCCGGAGTACAGGTAGGTGCGCTGAAACGAACCGAGTGGCCAGATGAAGGCGTTCCAGAGGCGGCACAATCCCAGTACGAAGAGGGCCGGAACCACGCCGAGTACCACCAGCGGCCAGACGCCTCCGCCGCGAATCCAGTGATCGGTCCACCAGGTCGCTTCCCAGGTGATCAGGGCAATCAGCAACAGCAGCAGTCCCAGGTGCAGGTATTTCAGATAGCGCAACAACTCGCTGTCCTCGTCCCGGCGCAGCAGCAGGTAGTGGATCCCAAAAGCCAGGGGCCAGGCCAGCCAGCCGCCGTGAATGGACGGATGCCGGTGAAATTCCACCAGCGATAAGGCGGCGCCGGCGAGCATGACCGGCAGCAATCCTTTGTAGACCTGTTTGAGGGTTTCCCAGCGCAGTTTCACGCCGGCGACGAAGGACAGGGCGCCGGACAGGGCGAAAAAGGAGAGGGCCCATGCCAGGCGAAGATGGTGTGGCGCAAAGGTTTCGATTTCGTTTAATCCGGTGCCGAACCACCACAACAATGCCCAGCCCAGGGCCAGGAGGCATTCAAGGTGGGCGGTGGCGATCCGCTGCCGTTGCCGGTGCAGGCAGTAACCGCTGAAAAATCCCGCCAGGGCGATGATTGCTCCGCCGAGGCAGAAGCCGTTGAGCACCGCCAGGTCGCCGGTCGGCTGGCGGGCGGCGGCCAGAAAGGCCATCCCGGCCAGCACCTGTAGTACCAGCCCGAAGATCCGTGGCATCCAGCGCTGCTGCTTGATGGCGATCCAGACCACCGCCGAGCCTTCCAGCGCCCAGGCCGCCGAGGTCCAGCGACCGTTCAGGGCCAACGGAATGGCCACGGTGGCGAAGACCACCCCGGTGGCCAGGAAAGATTCGACCAGGGTGCGCATGGCCGGGTTCCCCTTTTTCAGCAATGCCCGGGCCAGGGTGGCATAAAGGCCACCCACGACCAGGGCCGACCAGGCCAGTCCGTAGGGGTAAGGTTTGACCAGCACCGACTGCAGGCTGAAACAGACGATGGGGGTGCCGAACACCAGCGTGCCGTCGATGTAGCCCTTGAGGTTGAGCGGCAGGTTGCGGGCGAACAGGATGCCGATGGCCAGGTAGAACAGGAAGAACAGCACCAGAAAGGGTTCGGTGGTGGCGAACATCTCGGGACGGTAGTTTTGCATCCCCCACAGGGTGCCGATGCCGAAGGTGAAGATAAAGCCGAGCAGGTTCAGTTCGCGCCACGACCGGTGCCAGGCGGTTACCAGGATGCCGATATTGAGCAGGGCGTAATAGCTGAACAGCATGACGTGGCTGCCGCCGCCGGTGGAGGTCAGCACCGGCGCCAGGAAGCCGCCGACGATGCCGAGCACCGCCAATACCCGGGCATCCTGCAAAATCGCCAGGGCGGAGGAAAAGATCGACAGCCCCACCAGCAGGGCCAGGGCGATGCCGGCCGGCAGCAGCTGATAAAGACGCAGGGCGGCGAATATGGTCAGAAAGAGGATGCCCACCGCCGCACCCTGGAGAATCAGCGCATAGCCGGTGCGTTTTTGGCGCAGGCGCCAGCCGAAGCCCAGCAGCGCGATGGCGCCGAGGCTGACGCTCAGCAGGCGCAATTCGATCGGGACGATGTTGCGCTCGGCCGAGTATTTCAGCAGAAAGGCGACGCCGAAAAAGAGGACCACCGCGCCGGCTCGCACCACCACATTGCCGCCGGTAAAGTAGGAAACCAGGATGTTCCACAGTTCGACCTGCAGGGGTTTTCCCGCCGGTGGGGTTTTGGCGGCCGGTTTCGGCAGGGAGCGTGGAGAAGCGGCCCGCGCCCGTGAGGGAGCCGGCCGGCCGGCGGCCGGTGTTTCCACCAGTTCGGTGGGGGGATCGAGTTCGAAAATGAAATCGGCTTCGGCGGGAGCCGGTTTGGCAGGCGGTGGCTGTCCGGTAGCACGGCTTGGGCTGGTTATCGGCGGTTTCTCGACCCGTTGGTTTTCCAGTTGCTCCAGGCGATGGCGCAGACGCTGCTGCCCGAGCCAGACGACCCCCAGAATCGCGCCGAGGACGGCGCCGGCCAGCTCCCGGCTGTTCTCCGAAAACAGCCAGGCTCCCGCAACCAGACCAATCAGTGCCGCGACAAAATACATGTCCCCTCCGCAGAATCGACCATTCCCCTGCCGATCGAAATGTTAATCGGTTTCCGTGCGCTGACGATCCAGCTCCACCCGGACCAGGCCCAGTTTATCCAGATGGCGGTACAGGGTTGCACGATGTACGCCGAGCTTCCGGGCCGCCGCGCTGAGATTGCCGCCTGCGGCCCGGTAGGCCCGGCGGATATCGTCGACGGACAGTTCGGCCGGAGCCGAGGAGCGCGCCGTTCGGGATGGCCGTACCAACTCGGCCTCCAGGGTCTTGTGGCGCGGCGCCGCCAGGAGCAACCGGTCGCTGGTCAGGGGATAAGGGGGCGCCATCGGCGGCGTTGCCTGCTGGGCCTCCGGCCCCCAGTCGCCCGGGGCGAACCCCTGGCGCTCCCGGACCCATTCGGCAAAGGCCCGGGCGCCGATCACCTCGGACTGGGTTTCGATATAGACCCGTTCGAGAACGTTGCGCAGTTCGCGGATGTTGCCGGGCCACAGGTACGACTGCAGCAAGGCCAGCGCCTCATTGGTCAGTCGATCGATGCGCCGGCCGTACTTGTCGCTGAATTGTTGCAGGAAATGGTTGACCAGGTGCGGAATATCCTCGCTGCGCTGGCGCAGGGGCGGCAGGTGGATGCGCAGGACGGAGAGGCGGTGATAGAGGTCGGCCCGAAAGCGATTCTGGCCGACCGCCTGCTCCAGCGGGACATTGGTGGCGCAGACGATCCGCGCGTCGACGGGAAATTCCTGTTCGCTACCGACCCGTTCGAACCGTTTTTCTTCCAGTACCCGCAGCAGCCGGGTCTGGGTGTGCAGCGGCATGTCGCCGATTTCGTCCAGAAACAGGGTGCCGCCATCGGCCCGTTCGAAACGTCCCTTGTGGGTGCGTAGCGCCCCGGTAAAGGCGCCTTTTTCGTGGCCGAAAAGTTCCGATTCGAGCAGTTCCTCGGAGATCGCCGAACAGTTCACCGCCACGTAAGGGCCGTGCGCCCGATCGCTCCCCTGATGCAGGGCGCGGGCCACCAGTTCCTTGCCGGTGCCGGTTTCGCCGGTGATGACCACCGAGGCTTCGGTGGGGGCGTAGAGCGTGATCTTGCGGAAGACCTCGCGGATGGCGGCGCTATCGCCGACCAAGCCGCCGAAGTTGGGGACGGTTTCCACTCGGGCCGGGACGGGCTGACGAAACATGAAATGAACCAGGGTGCCGCTGTAGTCATCGGCCAGCCCGGCCGGCAGCACATCGGTCACCAGGGTGATGCCGGCGCCGGCGGGAAAACGGACCCGGATGTCGGTGAGCGCCGTATCGCGGTTGAGGCACTCCAGGGCCAGTTCGCCGAGGGGAGGGACGGTGTCGGCGAAGGCCTGTTCCAACTCACGGCCACGTAGTTCGGCGGCCGGCCGGCCGGTCAATTCGGCCAGCCGGTTCGAGATCCGGACCAGTTGCAGGCGTCCGCCGGGACGGCCGTTGACGACCAGGTCCGGGGTCGGGGCCGGCAGGTTGGCGCTGGGGAGAGGCTGGAAATCATTCATGGAAAAACAGTTCCCGCAATATTTGAAGTTGCCGGTTATTTTCGGGGATGATTCGGGTGATAGAAGCGAGGGTCCCCGCCGCTTTGCGCATCGCCCAGGATTTCGGGATCCGGGGCGATGTCAAAGGGCTTCTTCAAAAATGACCTCGACATCCCGCTGGTCCGGCTGTCGCGGGTTGGTCACCATGCAGGGGTCTTTCAGGGCGTTTCGACTCAGTGAGGCAAGGTCGCTGCGGCTGACCCCGAGTTTTTTGAGATGACGATCGACGCCAACCCTGCTCTTCAGGGTGCGAATGGCGGCCAAAAGTTCCCGTTGTTTCTCCCGTGAGGTCAGTCCGCGTTGATCCAGCCCCATGGCGGCGGCAATTTGCTCGAAACGTTCGGGGGTGGCCCGCAGGTTGAACTCGATGACATGGTCGAGCAAGATGGCGTTGCATTCGCCGTGGGCGAGGTCAAGGTAGCCGCCAAGGCTGTGAGCCATGGCGTGGTTGGCGCCGAGAATGGCATTGGAGAAAGCCAGTCCGGCCAGCAGGCTTCCCTGCATGATCTGGCTCCTCAATTCGAGGTTGTCGGGTTGGTTGACCGAATCGACCAGATGGGCCGAGATCTGGCGGATGGCCTGCAGGGCGTGCAGATCGGTCATCGGCGAATGGGCATTGGAGACGAACGCCTCGATGGCGTGGGTCAGGGCATCCATGCCGGTGCAGGCCGTCAGATAGGGACCCGTGGTGGTCAGGGTCAGAGGATCGATCAGGGCCAGGTCGGGGAGGACCGCCTTGCTGACAATGGCGATTTTGGTTCTTTCGGCGGTATCGTTGATGATTGCGAACTGAGAGACATCCGCCGACGTGCCCCCGGTGGTTGGGATGCAGATCAGCGGCGGCATCGGCATCTCGACCTGATCGACGCCTTCAAAGGTCAGAATGTGTCTTTGGTTTGAAGAAACGATGCCGATGCCCTTGGCGCAGTCCATCGGACTACCGCCGCCGACGGCAAGAATGGCGTTGCAGCGCTGCTCCCGGTAGATTTCGGCGCCGGTCATCACCTCTTCGGCCCGGGGGTTGGGCGAGACCCCGGAAAAGATGGTGTAGGGCAGTCCGGCCTGTTCGATGCTGTCGGTGACATCCTTAGTCCAGCCGGCGGCGATGACCCCGGGGTCGGTCACGACCAGCAGTTTTCGGGCGCCCAGATTCCTGGCGTAGCGGCCGGCTTGCCGGCGGGCGCCAACGCCGAAAATGAATTCGGGAGCGACGAACTTTCGCAGTTCAAGTCCTTCAACCATGTTATCCCCCTTTTGGACGTCCGTCTGATGGCCCGATTCACAATATAGCACATTCATCCGCTGGCGAGGCCGAAGGGTCAGGGATGTTTTAATCCTGAACGTGCATCGTCGACTGCTGAGTGCTGCCGCAGTCCGGGCATTTAAACACCCGGGTGTCGTGCCACCAGGGTTCCGGACCCCAGTAGGTTGGGTTTTCGATGGAGTCGAGGTGCTCGACCCGGTTGAATTGTTTTGCTTCATTGCAGCGGCTGCAGTGCAGCCAGACGCGGCCGTCGTTGCAGGCCCTGAGAAATTCGGCGGGATTGTGCATGGGGAGGCTCCTTGGGTTGCGGAATATCGTGATTCTGCCAGAGTTGGGCAGCATTTGGCAACTCTGCTTTAACAAAAAAGGGACCGAAGCCGTATGGCTTCGGTCCCTTGATCGCTCTCCTTGTCTGTTTCAGTTATTGTCCGGCGCCCCGTTGCACCAGCTGCTGGTGTGGCGGACGATTTCCCCTTCGATCATGTAGTAGACGTCCTCGGCGATGTTGGTGGCCAGATCGGCGATCCGTTCCAGATGCCGGGAAACCGTGAGATATTGGCTCAGGGCATCGATTTTTTCAGGTTGCAGGCGGATCTGATCCTTGATCAGGCCGAAGTTTTCCCGGTGTTGCTGGTCGATCTCGTCATCCAGTTTCAGTACCTGGCGAGCCAGCCGGATATCCATTTGCACCAGGCAGTCGAGACTTTTATTCAGCATGGTTTGCGCCTTGTCGGCCATCCTGGCGCAGTCGAAGGGAGGCGTAATTCGGGCTTCTCCGGCCAGGGTCAGGGCCCGTTCAGCGATGTTTGAAGCCAAATCGCCGATCCGTTCGAGGTCATTGTTGATCTTGAGCACCGCCACGATGTAGCGCAAGTCGATGGCCACCGGTTGATGCAGGGCGAGCACCTTGAGGCACTCTTCCTCCAGTTCGACCTCCATCTGATTGATCTGTTGGTCGGCGCCGATCACCTGCCTGGCGATGACCGCATCGAAGGTTTCCAGGGACTGGGAGGCTTTGCGCACCGCTTCCTCAACGACTGCGCTCAGGGTCAGCAGCTGGTTTTTCAGTTTATCCAATTCTTTCTGCAACAGTTGCGTCATGGCGCACTCCCTTATCCGAAACGACCGGTGATGTAATCTTCGGTTTTTTTGTTTTTCGGTTTCATAAAGATTTTTTTGGTTAACCCGTATTCCACCAGCAGCCCTTCGTAGAGGAAAGCCGTATGGTCGGAAACCCGGGCGGCCTGCTGCATGTTGTGGGTGACGATGATGATGGTGTAGTCCTGCCGCAACTCGCCAATCAGTTCTTCGACCCGGGCCGTCGATTTGGGGTCGAGGGCGCTGCACGGCTCGTCCATCAGGATGACTTCGGGGTTGACGGCGATGGCCCGGGCGATGCAAAGCCGCTGCTGCTGGCCACCGGACATGCCGAGGGCCGACTCCTGCAACCGGTCCTTGACTTCATCCCAAAGCGCGGCTCCTTTCAGGCTGTGCTCGACCGCTTCGTCGAGGGTCGCCTTGTCTCTGACCCCGGCGATGCGCAGGCCGTAAATAACGTTTTCGTAGATCGACTTGGGGAAAGGATTGGATTTCTGGAAAACCATTCCGACCCGGCGGCGCAGTTCGATGACGTCCATCGCCGAGGAATTGATGTCGATGTCGCCGAGGAGGATCTTCCCTTCGACCCGGGCGCCGTCGACCAGGTCGTTCATCCGGTTGAGACAGCGTAGAAAGGTCGATTTGCCGCAGCCGGATGGGCCGATCAGGGCGGTGACCTGGCGACGCGGAAAAGAGAGGCTGATATGGTGCAACGCCTGGGAGTTGCCGTAGTAGAAGTTGACCTTCTGGGCGTCGATGACCGGGGCGGCGCCGGCGTTGGGTTGTTCGTTCATGTGGGGACCTCGTGGTAAAACTTTCGTATCGGTTGCAGGGATAACGTTTGCGAGACCGTCTTCGTTTAGAACGTTCCGTAAGTATAGCGTTTTTTCATCTTGTTACGCAAATGGATGGCGACGCTGCTCATCAGCAGCACGATCAGCACCAGCAGCAGGGTGGTGACGTAGACCATTGGTTTGGCCGCCTCGACGTTGGGGGACTGGAAGGCGATGTCATAGATGTGAAAACCGAGATGCATGAACTTGCGATCCAGGTGCAAAAACGGAAAGGTTCCGTCCAGCGGTAACGCCGGAGCCAGTTTAACCACCCCGGTGATCATCAGGGGAGCGACCTCGCCGGCGGCCCGGGCCATGGCCAGGATCAGCCCGGTCATGATGCCGGGTGAAGCCATCGGCAGCAGAATTCGCACCAGGGCCTGGAACTTGGTCGAGCCGAGGGCCAACGAGCCTTCGCGGATGCCGGTGGGAATGGCGCCGAGGGCCTCTTCGGTGGCGACGATCACCACCGGCACGGTGAGCAGGGCCAGGGTCAGGCTGGCCCAGAGAATGCCTCCGGTGCCGAAGGTCGGGGTCGGCAGGCGTTCGGGAAAGAATATCTGGTCGATGCCGGAGCCGATGCCGTAGACGAAGAAGCCGAGGCCGAAGATACCGTAGACGATGGAAGGGATGCCGGCCAGGTTATTGACCGCGATCCGAACCAGTCGCACCGCCGTGCCATCCTTGGCATATTCCCGCAGGTAGACGGCGGCGATAACCCCGAGAGGGAAGGAAAAAAGACTCATCAGGAAGATCAGCATGACCGTGCCGAATATGGCTGGAAACAGGCCCCCTTCGGTATTGGATTCGCGCGGATCGTCGATGAACAACTCCACCACCCTGGCCAGGTAAAGAAGTCCTTTTTCAAACACGTTCATGGTGTTGGGCTGGTAGTAACGGACGATCTCGGTCGCCTGCATGGTTTTTTGAGTGCCGTTGACGTCGCTGAAGGTGGCGGTGTAATGATGCAGTTCGACGGCCGCCTCCGTCTGGCGATTCACCAGATGCTCGAATTCGCCGCGAAGGGCTTCGACCTGCCGATCAAGGGCGGCGATGGCGTCCTGGTTTTTTTGCGGGTCGTCGTGAAACAGGATCTGCTTCTGATGTTCGAGTTTGGACGTGCGCCGGTTCAGGTCATTAATCTTCTCGGTGAATTCTTCCAGCCCTTGTTTTTTTATGGCCACCTGTTCCATCAATTGTTCTAGCGCCTGCGAGGAACTCGCTTCGAACCCGGGAGCGCTGACGCTCTGCAACATGCCATAGAAATTGCCGTACTCCTGGCGTTCCAGCACCATGGCTGCTTCCGGCAGTTCCGTCTTTTCGAAATCCGCTTCATCGACCCAGCGGAAATCGAGGCCGTAGAGGTCGCGGTTGCCGATCTTGAACTGCAGTCGCTCGCCCTCGCCGGAAGCGGTCGCTTCGCGTTGGACAACTTCTCCCAGTACCCGGCTGCCGCTTTTGAGGGTGACCAGGGTCAGATTTTTCGGCCAGAACACTCCCAGACCGTTGACCATGACCACGATGATCAGAGTTGCGGCGATCATCAGGGTCAGGGTCAGGGCGGCCCCGGTTGCCCATACCATCGGTTCGCCTTCACGCCAGTATTTTTTCATGGGTCGGAATCCTCAATCGGAATATTGAAACGTTAGAAACGACCGTATTTTTTTCGCAGTCGTTGCCTGACGACCTCGGCTACCGTATTGAGAGCAAAGGTCAGGACAAACAGAATTACCGACGACAAAAACAAAACCCGGTACAGGGTGCCGCCGAAGGGGGCTTCGGGGATTTCCACGGCGATATTCGACGATAGCGGACGCATGCCGTTGAAGATGCTCGGATCGATGATCGGCGTGTTGCCGGTAGCCATCAGCACGATCATGGTTTCGCCGATCGCTCGTCCCAGGCCGATCATGATTCCCGCAAATATGCCCGGCAATGCCGATGGCAGAATCACCCGCCAGACCGTCTGCCAGCGGCTGGCGCCGAGGGCTAATGATGCTGCCTTGAGACTGGACGGGACGTTGGAGAGCGAATCCTCGGCAATGGTGAAAATGATCGGAATGACCGCAAATCCCAGAGCGAAAGCGATGACGATGCAATTACGTGGGTCATAACGGGTGCCGGCGTCGTTAAACAGCCAGAGCTTGAAGTCGCCGGCAAAAAACCACTGTTCCACCAGCGGCCCCAGGGTAATGGAAGCGGCGATGGCCAGCAGCAGGACCGGAGCGATGGCGATGAACTCATATCCCCGCTCGACGGTTTTCAGCGGTTGGTAACGCCGCAGCCACTGCCATAGCAGAATCCCAAGAACCAGAGCCAGAGGGATGAAGACGATGGCGAGAAACAGGGCCGGCACGGCCTTTTCCAACTTGGGTGCGAACCAGAGGGCCGCGAGAAAACCGATAACCACCGAGGGAATCGCCGCCATGACTTCGACTCCCGGCTTGATCCATTGGCGCATCCGGCTGCTGCCAAACTGGCTGATATAGATGGCGCCGTAGAGAGCAATGGGGATGGCGAAGATCATCGCGTAAAAGGTCCCTTTAAGGGTGCCGAAGATCAGGGGCGTCAAACTTAACTTGGGTTCAAAGTCGTCGCTGCCGGAGGACGATTGCCAGACCAGGGCCGGTGCGTCGTAGCTTTCGTACCAGACCTTGCCGAACAGGGTCTTCAGGCTGATTTCCGGGTGCGGGTTGCTGATCGACCACAGTTGCAGGCGTCCTTCGGCGTCGAGGCCGATCAGTCCGTTGCCGCGTGGGGCCAGGGAAATCCGGGTCAGCGGTTGTGGATTTTCCAGGGTGATCAGGTGGCGTTCGCTGGTCATGTGATCGAGGTGGATGCTGCCATGGGCATCGAGGCTGGCCAGCGATTTGTCCCGTCGGGACGGGGTAATGGCGGTAATCGCGCTGTCATGCGCGGCCAGCTGGTGAATCCGGGTCAGCCGCTTTTCACTGGCGCCTTTTTCAACGCGCACCGGAAACCAAGTGCTGAGGCGGCCCTGGTCGTCACCGACGACCAGGGAAATATCGCCGAGGATCATGGCCATTGCGGTAATGCGATGGTTGCTGTTGAGAGCGCTGACATGGCTCAGTAATTTTGGGCTGCCGGCCTCGGCGAGATCCCAGTGCAGCAGGCTGCCGTCGGCCGTGCCGGCATACAGGGCCAGGCCGTGATGGTCGAGGGTCAGAGCGCTGATGGCGGAATTGACATTGGCGAGGAAACTGACGTGCTCGGTTTGTTCTTCGTTGCCGAAGATATCCGACTCAACGATGACCTGGGTCACTTTCAGGCGGTTGTCGGCCAACAGATCGACCCGCACCTGACGGTCGCTTTCCATCCGCGTCAGCGATTGCAGCGGAATGCCCTCCGGCGGCGGATCAAAGCTGCCTTTGCGCAGAACCTGGCGCCCGAAGGTTCGCTTTCCATCGGCATCGAATTGGGGGAGAAAGCGGATCTGTTCCACACTCAGACTGCCGTCGTTCCATTGCACGCTGAAGGTAAGCGGTGCGTCGACGGTGACCCGGATCGGGATGGCGGTCGGGGTTTTCGGCGGAGCGACGGGAATGGTATCGATGAGTGCGCCCGTCCCGGTTGCATAAAACTCAAAGGCGCTGGCGGCCGAAAAAACGACAGCGTTTTCCAGGTATTCGTCGATGTCGATGGCAAGTGGTTCAGGCTGCTTCGGCGACTTCCCGAGGTCGATTTCCGCCAGCGGCACGGCGGCGGGTTCCTGGAAAAGCGGGAGGGTCACATTACCGATCAGAAGCAGAATGAGGATGACGCTGGCGATGATCGACATGCCGCCAATGGTGATGACCCAGCGGGCGATTCGATCCCGAAGCTTGATCCTCCTGAGTACTTTTTTGTCCATTCAGGGTGCCTTGTGTAGGTGCGGATTGATGCACAAAAACCTGCCTGCCGAGAGCGGCAGGCAGGTCGGGACAGTTGAGTCTAATGGGACTGGCTGTTTACTTTAGCAAATCCATCTGCTTGTCTGCAACTTTGGCGGGAAGGGGAAGATAGCCGTCTTTAACCACGATCTCCTGGCCTTCCTTAGAGAGAACGTACTTGACGAACTCATCGATCATTTTCGGCAGCGGTTGGTTGGGCTGCTTGGCGACGTAGAGGTAGAGCATGCGGCCGAGGGGATACTTGCCGGTCAAAACGTTGTCGTAGTTTGGCTCGAAAGCCTCTTCGCCATCCGTTTTGGACAGGGCGATGGCTTTGACTCCGGAGGTTTTGTAACCGATCCCCGAGTAGCCGATGCCGGCCTTGTCCTCGGTGACCGACAATACGACCGAGGCGCTGCCGGGTTGCTCCTTGACGGTGTCCTTGAAGTCGCCTTTGAAGAGAGCGTTCTCCTTGAAGTAGCCGTAGGTGCCGGAGGCCGAGTTGCGCCCATAGAGGCTAAGCGGCTGACCGGCCTGTTCACCACTCAGACCAACCTGGCCCCAGGTGGTGATTTCCGCATTGGCACCGCCCTTGCGGTTTTTCGAGAAGATGGCATCAACCTGAACCAGGGACAGCTTCTCGATGGGGTTATCCTTGTTGACATAAACGGCCAGCGAGTCGAGCGCCACGCCAATGGCGGTCGGTTTGTAGCCGAACTTGGCTTCAAAGGCTTCTATCTCGCTTTTCTTCATTGCGCGCGACATTGGCCCGATCTGCGCGGTCCCTTCGATCAGGGCCGGGGGCGCGGTGCTGGAGCCCTTGCCTTCGATCTGAATGTTGACATTGGGATATTGCTTGCGGAATCCTTCGGCCCAGAAGGTCATCAGATTGTTCAGGGTGTCGGAGCCGATGCTGTTAAGGTTGCCCGATACGCCTTGAGTTTTGGTGTAGCCGGCCAGGGCCGGGTCGACCGTGATCGGTTCGGCCTGGGCGGTACCCGCAATAGCGACCAGGGTCGCCGCCATTAACAACCACTTCTTTGCGATGTTTCTTTTCATGGAGATCTCCTTGTGAGATGTGTCCCCTTGGCAGGGTCGATTTGTTCGTTTCGTTTGGTTAGCGGTGATCTTCGTCGCCAATGGTTAGGATTGTGTTAGCGATTGGTAAGATGTCCGCTAAAAAAAATCGGGTATCATTGCAAGTGCTTGAGTCGTTCGATCGGGGGGAACTTGTCCGGGCATGCAAAAATATGTGAATTTATCATTGAAGAGATTCACTGAATTCGCCCGATTTCCGATCAGAATGCCTCGCAAATTATGTCTTTGCGCAAAGTTGCATTTTTACGGCTATTTTTCAGGAAACACTAGGATTTCTGGTTCAGCGTACCGTTTCGGCACTCGATGTCAAGGCGGGCAGTCTGCGTCTGTTAAACGCAAACATGTAAATGTTTGGAATCGGTCGCCACTGCCCACGGATTGAACCATAGGTGCCGGCAACGAGAGTTTTTAGTGAAGATCAGGGCATTTTTAAGGTGTCTCGGGGAACGGAAGGCTGGAAATCGGGTAATGCCGGGGAGGTGATTATTTATGACGGTGGTGAGGTCAGAATGAATAGAGGTAAAGACAGATCCCGCTGACGCAAATGGCAGCGGAGAGGATTAACGAAACGAGGTATTCATCATCCCGACGACGGTGGCGGCGCTGGTTGATGGTTAGACCAATGAGGCTGAGCAGCAGCCCCGTTGTCATGCAGTAAAAAATATATTTGGCCAGATCCATATCCCAGGTGGAGCGCAGGGCAAGTTGGTAATAGCGGTCAAAGAAGGTTTCGACCTGCGGTTTGGCCCAGCCGACGATGAGCAGAGCCGTCAGCATCAGGCCCCAGATCGTGACGGCAATCCAGTGCATGGCCCGGTTCCAGCAATCGGGCCCTTGGCGGCGCTCGGGTGCAGCCCGCCGGTTATGGGTCGTCATATTTCCCCCTTAGATAGCCGTTTTTTCTACCATAAATGCCCTTTATGCGGCATTTGTTTCCGGATGGAAAAAAGCGAAGCGCCCGATTGGACGCTTCGCTTTTTTCAGGGTTGAGCTAAAAAAATTGGATCAATGATGGTCCTCTTCAACCTCTTCCCAGCCGGTCCACATCGGAACAAAGTGGGCGAAGGGGGTATGTCCCAACGTTGCCAGGTAGACATGGGTGAAAAGGAATGCGCAGAGGGAACAAGCCAGCAGAAAGTGGACGCCGACCAGGATTTTCAGCCCGCCGATCATCAGCAGCGTATTGCGCAGAGGTTCGATGTTCAGCAACAGAATTCCGGAAACGATGACCAGGGGCACCAGAACCGCCATGATCACCAGATAGGCCGCTTTCTGCATGGGGTTGAACTTGTTTTCAGGGGTGGTGTGGTGAGGATTGGGTTTGCCCCGGAAGTAGTTGAAAAAATAGAACAGGGCCTGCCGCAGAATTCCGTGTTGGATGTCACCCATGTTGGGAACATAAAGTTTCACCAAGGTGCCGGCAACGATCAGGTAGTAGAAAATCCAAAGGAAGAACGAAATCGCCACAACGATGCCGGCGGTATTGTGAAGTTCGATGGCCGCCTTGTAGGTGCCAAAAATATTCACGTATTCAGGAAATCTAATTTGGGCGCCCGTAACGCAGAGGGTAACAATTCCCAGGGCATTCAGCCAGTGCCAGATTCTTACTGGAGTCGGCTGCAGATAGATCATCGCCTTTTTCTCAGACATAATTAGTGCCCCTTTCCTTCTCTGTTTTTACGGGTCAAAAAGCGCAGGGTGCCGTGGCCAATGGGCATGATCGTGCCGCCGACGATAATCAGCAGTCCGGCGATGTTCAGCCACTTGTTGCGGGTTGCGCCCATCATGTAGAAGTCGGGTGTTCCATTGAGGACGTCGAGAACCGCGCCTTTTTCAACGGCGAGACGATTATATGTTCCATCTTTTTCCGGAAAGGCGACATAGCTGGTCTGCATGGCGTCCGGTCCGGACGCATGGCAGAAGGAACAGTCCCAGCGGTTGTCGAGAATCTGGTAGGAATGGGTGACCGATTCAGGGGTCATCATACCCCACAGGCGCATGTCCGTGTAGGTCGGATTGTTGTTGAAGGCTCTGAGCTCGGAGAGAGAGATAAGACCATTGTTGTCGGTGTCCACCAGTTCCTGAACAGGTTTCTCTCCGGCCAAACGCTCAAGGTCTTCCCGGCCCGCGGGTTTGAAATTGCTGTAGCGATTATCCTGGTCGCGTTTGATCAGGTACATGGTGATGACGTAGTTTTCCGAACCGGTATGGCAGGTTATGCAGGGAAGTGCTTCGATATGCAGCCCCGCCTGAGGCAGCCACTGGTCGTGGGATTCGACAGTTTCTGCCGTGTCGTGGCAGGAAGAACATTGGCGATTCATGTCAAAGCCGGAAACCTCGGTGGGCGATTTCGCTTCGTGGGGATTGTGGCAGTCCGAACAGCTGGCGTTGGAACCGTGAAGACTCAGGGTGTATTCTTTATAGACGTCGTCATGGCAGTCTTTGCAGCTGGCTTTTGACGGAGGCAGCCCATCATCCGGGTGGGCCTCGGTAACGGATTCATGGCAACCCGAACATCCCATTTCGGCATGCGCCGTGGTGTCGAAATGTTCGCTGTTGATGGTAAACGATTCGCCGACCATCTCTGCATCGCTATGGCACTCCAGGCAATCCGTTGATTCCATGGCGCCTGCCGTCGTAATACAGAAAAGCAGGGCCAGGATCAAGTTGGGCAGCAGTAGCATGTGTTTAGTTGGTTGTCGCACGGTGTTCCCCCTTTTCTCAGGAAAAGTTTTAGTCTTGCTATCTAAGGGATTGCTACGTCGGGGTGAGTCTTTTGTCGTTACGTAAACCTATGAGTCGATGAGGTTTTCTCCTTACTTCCAAATGCTCCTTTGACCATGCCGAATAGTAAGAGGAGCGCCGGTGTCAGCTGAGCTACGAAGATTAGTGCGCAAAAGCCTATAAAGAGCCAGGCTCCGATACCCATGTGGTTGCTGCTGGATGCCGGCGCGGCCAAGGCCGATCCAGCCGTCGTGGCCAGTATTGCGGCCAGGCTCAGGATGGGTCGTAACGCGTTCATCATTTTCTCCTTTCTATCAGAGTGGATGCACTATTAGTGATGTTTAATTTTTTTTAATTTATTTGGACGGTAAATGCTCTAGCAGTGCTTGTGCCAAAATCTTTGGTAATGTTAATAGTTTTTTAACTGGTTGTAAATTAAAGGTATTTTTATTTTAATGTGGAGTGGCGCAGGCCGTTCGGAAGGAGAACGAATGTAAAAAATATACAACAAGTAAAAAGACCAGTTACCAAACATTTTTTTCGTAAAGAAAAATTGATGTAATTTCCTGAGCTTGTGTTTTTGTATTTGGTGTACAATAAAACCATACATGTGAATATATTCTAAAAATTCATTAGGTTGAGGAGGATAACTCGTCTGCCGTTTTGTTCAATCTGGCGCCCCGGGAAACATTGGATTGATTTTATGAAAAAAAGCCAGTAAGATCAATACAAATTAACCGTGCGTGTTCAATGATTTGCCAGAGCCGTTGTTTGTTTGGGCCGGGAAGTATGAGGAGTTCGGAGCAAATGCCCAATCCAAAAATTCTTGTCGTGGACGATGAAGCTGTAATCAGGGAAGGGATTCGTCGAATCCTTGAAAAGGAAGGGTACCAGGTAGAGCCTAAATCCAGCGGGCGTGTGGCGTTGGAAAGACTACAGGAAGAAGATTTTGACCTGGTCATTACCGACTTGAAGATGCCCGGAATGGGGGGGCTTGAACTGTTGAAGGCCATCAGGATTCTGCAGCCCGATGTCCCAGTGATTTTGATTACCGGGTATTCCACCGTTGAAACCGCTGTCGAAGCCATGAAAAATGGCGCTTTCGATTATCTGGCGAAGCCGTTCACCCCGGGACAGATTTCCGAAAAGGTTCAGAAAGCTCTCGACCAGAGGGCCTTGCTATTGAACACTTCGAGTCAGGGCAATCATGTTCTGAATGATCAGGGCCTGGGGCAACTCGTGGGTGACAGTCCGCAGATGGGCAAGGTTTTCCGTCGTATCCTGCAGGTTGCCAGGACCGATAGTACTGTTTTGATCACCGGCGAAAGCGGAACCGGCAAAGAACTCGTCGCCCGGGCCATTCAGCAGAACAGCCCTCGAAAGGATCAGCCCTTTGTTGCCGTTGATTGTACCTCCCTCGCCGAAAGTCTTCTCGAAAGCGAACTGTTTGGTCACATCAAGGGATCGTTTACCGGTGCCGTTCAGACGAAAATGGGCCTTTTCAAGGTCGCTGACGGTGGGACTCTGTTCCTGGATGAAGTGTCCAACATCAGCTTGACGACTCAGGCCAAATTGCTTCGCGTTTTGCAGGAGCGAGAAGTCACTCCCATCGGCGGGACGAAGCCGATACCGATAGATATCCGTTTGATCGCCGCGACCAACAGAAATCTGAAGGATATGGTCGCTGAAGGAAGTTTTCGGGAAGACCTGTTTTTCCGCCTCAATATAATCCCTATCGACCTTCCGGCGTTGCGTGACCGCAAAGGTGATCTGATTCCCCTGGTCAAATATTTCCTGAATAAATTTGGAAACGAAATCGGCAAGGAAGTGCGGGGTCTGGCGCCGGGAGCCATGGGCATGCTGAAGAAATACGCGTTTCCCGGCAACGTCAGAGAACTGGAAAACATTATCGAGCGAGCGGTGGTTCTCAGTTCCGGCGATCTGATTGAAACGGAAGACCTCGAACTGCCGGTGTCCGGCCAGGAAGATCTTGATCTTGAAGAGGACTACGTGCCGCGAACCACCGAGGAATTGAAGGAAGCCAAGCGGGAAATTCGCGAGCGGGCCGTGGCTCCTATCGAGCGGGCTTTTGTACTGGATGCTCTGAAGCGCAACGACTGGAATATTACCAAGGCCGCGGAAGAAGTTGGCATGTTGCGTCCCAACTTTCAGGCCCTGTTGAAAAAACAGGGCATTTCCGTGCGCGACCGGATGTGAAATTAAATCGCCCCGTTGCGTTGGCATGTTAAAGTTAAAAACCCCCGCCGGTGGAACTGTCGGGGGTTTTTTTGCGGACAATAGCCGGAAACAGGCGGAATCAGGAAACCAGGACTTCTTCTTGGGCGCTCTTCGGTTTGGCCTTTTGGTCTGCCAGGGGGAGTCGGATGGTGAAGGAAGTCCCTTCACCCTGCCTGCTGGTGACCTCGATCTGGCCTCCGTGATTCTCGATGATTCCATAGGAAACCGACAGGCCGAGACCGGTCCCTTTGGCGCCTTTGGTGGAAAAAAATGGATCGAAGATTTTCTGCAGGTTATCCTCGGAAATGCCACAACCGGTATCGGTGATCTTGACGTAAAGATAATTATCTTGTGCAGAAAAATCGGTCTGTATGGTCAGTTGGCCGCCGGAAGGCATGGCTTGACTGGCGTTGATAAGAACATTCATGAAAACCTGTTCGATCTGGCTCGGGTCGATTAAGACTGGAGGGAGGGATTCATTGTACTCTTTTTTAATACAGATATTGTGGCAGGATGTATGGTGTTCAACCAGGGCCATGGTTTTGTCGAGGATGTGATTGACCGATTCCATTTTTTTCTGCGGCACCGATTCCCTAGAAAAATCAAGAAGTTCTCGGACGATTTTGGCACAGCGATGAGTTTCGTGGACAATGGTCTCCAGATCTTTTTTGATTGCCGGATCAAGACGGGGGTCTTCTTCGATCATGGTGGCGAACATCAGCACTCCGGTGAGCGGATTATTGATTTCATGAGCGATGCCGGCCACCAGTTCGCCAATGGAGGCGAGTTTTTCCGATCGCAGCAGTTTAGACTGCATACGCTGAATTTTTTCGGTTCGTTCTTGGACTTTGGCCTCCAGGGTGTTGGCCCAGTCGCGGCTTTCATCTTGAGCCTTTTTGAGATTGGCGGTCATGTTGTTAAAGGCTTCAGTCAGTTCGCCAAGTTCATCCCGAGGGTAGGTTTCAACGCGGGTCGTGAGATCCCCCCGGGCGACTTTCTGAGTCTGTTCCAGCAGGTTGTTGACCGGCACGTTGATCAGTTGATGGGTCAACAGCGAAAGGCAGGTTCCCAGAATCAGGAGCAGTACCAGGGTAAAAACAATAATGTTATTGCGATAGGCGGTGGCAGTCGCTCGCACACTCGATAGGTCGACCTGGACGTCCAGGATTCCCAGCAGTTGGGCCTCGGGCGCATGGAAATGACATTTGGCGGTAGAGCAGCTCTCTTTGTTGAGAATCTCTTTGGTGACGCCCAGCAGCTCGATTCCTTCCCGGTTGACAAAACTCCGGCTGCGATCCATCGAGGAGGCATGCACGCGAGGAGTCTCGCCAAAATGGCAGCCGCTGCACCCCTCGGAATTGCGGTCGACGCAGGTGCCGATCTCCTCTTTGTGGGTTGAGTAGTTGATGGTACCCTCTTTATCCAGCAGACGAATCCGATTTATCCCTTTTTGCGAACCGACCTCCTCGATCATCTGGTAGACCCGTTGACGGTCGTCCTCAAGCATCTGGTAATGGGTGGTCCGGATAATGGTTTCACTCAGATTGTCGACGTTTTTCAGCGCCTCGTCCATGAACAGTTTGGTCAGGGTTTCGACGTTGAGAAATGCATACATGATCATGGTCGCCAACAGGACGGCCCCCATGACAAGGTTATATTTGTTGATTAGTTTCAGACGCACGACAATTCCTGGCGGACAATATGATTAAAAAAAATATTAATCAAAATTCTATTTTATTTCCGGCTTAAAATCAAGCAATGGCTCATGGCGCCTTGAATTGTACCCATTTAAAAGAAAAAAGCCCCTGGCGGGCAGCGTCTTGCATCCAACTCTCTTAAAGGTTGACGGAACAGTTATAGGACCTATTTAATAACGTATTGATTTATCTTGAGTTGTTGAGTTATTATCGATGACCGGTTCAGTGAGTCACGCTATTTTTATCTGGTTAATCGCCCAAGATTTCAGTATCATTACGCGGCTTTGGGAAAGATTTTTCTTTTCAGCCGGGTTACCTATCGTGGAGTATCGCCAGCAGTGGTGGGACTGCTGACGATACCCATTAAAATGAAATGCTAAAAAGGTATAGGTATATCTAATGTCCGAGTCTATGCGCAGCATTCTATTGGTGGATGGCAACAGGGAGGCCAGGGAAGGTCTGGCTGTCATGCTTCGCAAGCATATCGGATGCGTAGTTCTTGAAACACCGGGACCCGCCGAGGCCATCGAGATTCTGGTGGAACAGGAAATCTCGCTGGTGATTACCGATCTTTTTGCACCCAAGCAGGCCGGGATTGAACTGTTGAAGCAGATTCGTTCCCAGCATCCCCAGGTGGCTGTCATCGTCAGTGTTCCCTATGGGGATCGAGACTCGGTGGTTGAAGCGCTCAGGCGCGGAGCCATTTTCTATATTCATTCGCCCTACGATTTCGAGGAGGCGGTGATTGCCACGGCACGGGCGCTGGAACATCACGAACTCCTTGTCCACCAGCAGAAACGGAGCCCGAAAATCAGCAAAAACGATGGTTTCCAGGGAATTATCGGACAGGCTTCGAAGATGCGCGACCTCTTCAGAAATCTCGAAAAAGTCGCCGAAGATGGCGAAAGCAATGTGCTGATTCACGGCGAGAGCGGGACCGGGAAAGAACTCGTGGCCCGGGCGACCCACGCCCTCAGCCCGCGCAAGGGGAAGAACTTTGTTCCGGTGAATTGTGCCGCCATTCCGGACGAACTGCTGGAAAGCGAGTTGTTCGGGTATGTCAAAGGAGCATTTACCGGCGCCAATCAATCCAAGATGGGAAGAATTCAATACGCGGACGGCGGGACCCTGTTCCTTGATGAAATCGGCGATATGAAACCATCCCTACAGGCCAAACTGCTGCGGGTCATTCAAGAAAGAGAGTTTGAACCGGTTGGGGGAGTCAAGCCGGTTTCGGTGAATGTGCGGATTGTGGCGGCCACCCACCGTGATCTCGAAGCGGGAGTTGCCGAAGGGCGGTTTCGCGAAGACCTTTTCTACCGTCTCAGTGTCGTGCCTTTACATATTCCCCCCTTGCGGGAGCGAACAGACGATATTCCCGTGTTGATCGAGAAATTTGTCCAGGTTTTCAACCGAGGCCGGAAAAACGGGTTGAAGGGGTTTGCGCCTAACGCCATAGCGGCTTTGCTGGAATACCAATGGCCGGGCAATGTTCGTGAACTGGAAAATCTGGTTCAGCGGATGTCGATTCTCTTTGCCGGCGAAGTGGTGACGGCCTCTGATCTGCCGGAAAAATATCAGCGGACAGGGGATATCCAGGTGAAGGAAGAGCCTGTAGTTTCCACCGAGGTGACGTCCGACGAGGCACCGGGCACAGAAAATTTCGACTTCAATGCCTTGGTGAGCGATTTTGAAGACCGGTTGATCCTCAAGGCCTTGACCAAAACTGGTGGAAATAAAAAAGAGGCCGCGAAACTTCTTAACCTTAAACGCACAACCCTGATAGAGAAAATCAAGAAAAAGCAGTTGGAGGGATCCGTACCCCCCGAAAGCCTTCCCTGAGCATCACCCTGGTCAGTTCGGGGGAATCTGCATGTGCTGATTGATTTTTGCCAGTAGTTCCTCTGGAGTTGCCGGTGTGACAAGAATATCGCTGGCGCCGTACTTGACGGCCTGTAAAACGGTCTTGCGGGTCCATTCCGGGCCGGCAGCGACCAACGGGGTTTTTTCCCCGACCGCCGACTGGATTTTGATGATGGATGCCAGTCCCCGCTCACCGACCTCCCGCATGGCCAGAAAAACCCCTTTGACGTTCTTGCCTTTTGCCGTTGTTTGAAAATCCCCCTGAAAGTGCATACAGGTTACCTTGCAGTTGCAACGATCGATAAAGTTTTGCGCAAAAGCCTCCGCGGCTTGTTGTGTTTCGGAAACAACGAGAATCACCGTTGATTCCGGTGAAGTGGATCGCTGTGGCTCGGGAACCTTATCGCTGTCCGCTGCTGGAGTCGGTTGACCAGATGCCCCGGTTCGGTCTGTGGTTGAGGCGGATTGTGTGGGCTCTGTTGCGGGCTGGGCTTTTTCTTCAGGCGGTTCAATACCCAAAAGGTCAGGCGGAATGAGGACGTTTAGCGTTCCCAACGGTTTGCCCGCCATCTGGGTCGAGCAGGTGGTGACGTAATAGTTCCCATCAGGGATTGGCGAATTGGGATTGGCCGGGGCGAAAGGGGCGAGATCGATTTTCTTGAAATGCAGCTTGGGGTTGGCGTATTCGTTGAAAACCGCGGTGTAGACGCCTGCCATGATATTGGCGATTTCGCCGTAGGCGTCGATCACCTCGCCGTCGAAAAGATCTTTTTTGCGGCGCGATTCCATTTCGTCCGGCGGGAGCAGAATCAGGGTTCCGCCCAGGGTGATGGCATCTTTCAGACCGACAATGACGTAGGCCGTGCCGGTTTTGTCGCCGGTTACGTTGAAGGTGGCCAGGACCGCTTTGCCGTTCAGGGAGGCAATCAGGTCGCTCCGGCTGGTCAAGCTGTGTCCGGGGCTGGGACAGGTGAATTCCTGCCCCAGCAGTCCGCCGACTTCTTCTTCGAGTTTTTGGAGGGTCTCGGTGAGTATCTTGTTGAGGAAGACCTGTTTGTTCATGGATGCCGCTTCTGGTTCTTTCTTTATTTGGCGCTGACAAACTCTAGTTCGACCAGCATCTGCCCCGCCGCCATGGCAAAGGGAATGGTGACTCTTTCCGCGCGGGCCAGGCTGTGAACGGTGTAGAATTTGCCACCGATTGCCGTGGGAATGGACAACTCGATGCTTTTGTTGTGTTTAGCCAGGTTTACCTTCAACCCGCCGGCCACCATGTTGGCGATCTCTCCGATGGCGTCGTTAACATCATCGTCGATTTGATCTACTTCCATGCCCAGCAAGCTGCCGGTAATCGCCATGGCCACCCGGTCGGGACAATGAATGCGCAGCATCCCTTTGATGTCTCCGGAAAAACCGAGCATGCCTGAGATGGACTCGTTAAAAGATAACATCTTTTCCGTCAATGGAGAACCTGGAATTGCGTCGAGCATGATCATCGTGCTGAAAACGTCACTGGTTGCATCGATAATAGCTGCTGAAAAATCCACTGTCGTGCCCTTTCTTTCGGCGAGCCTATACTTGCTGCTCTAGTTGCAATTCGACCAGAAAAATCCCCTCCGCACTTTTGAAAGGCATCGTTGTACAATGGTTCCTGGGTTGATAATCCAGAGTGTATTCCTCCCCGCAAACGGCTGAGGGGATCGACAACTGGATGTCTCTGCTGTTGTCGCTCAAGCTGGCCTTGATACTGCCTCCAAGCATGTTGGCCAACTCACCGAAAGCATCTTTGACATCCGCGTTAATGGAATCGACCTCCAAGCCCAGGAAGTTGGTGGTTATGGCCATGGCAACATCGGCGGGAGCATGGATGGCAAGCATCCCCTTGAACAGACCCGCTATCCCGACCATGCCGGTTATGCTTTGTTTGTAGTTGGCATTGCGTTCTTGGAGAGGAGCGCCGGGAGTTACCTCCATCATCAACATGGTAGAAAAAATTTCCGTTGTGGCGGCAATAATATTTTGTTCCCAGTTCAAAGGATCCTCCCTCGGGGATTAAAGCAACGGGCCAATGATTTCACTGACCTGATCTGGAGTGAATGGTTTCTTAATGCTGCCGGCCGCCCCAAGGGATTTGGCTTCGGACAGAATGTCGGCCCCGGCTTCGGTGGTGATCATCACCACGGGAATTCTTTTGAGGGCGGCGTTGGCCGCTTTCTGCCGTAAAAACTCCATGCCGTCCATGTTCGGCATGTTGATGTCGCTGAGGATGATGTCGACGGCTTCAGTCTGCAGAAGCTGCAACGCTTCCACGCCGTCGCCCGCTTCGAGAATGATGTCGAAATCCAGGCCGGCCTGGCGCAAGGAGCGAGTGACGATTTTCCTCATGGTGCTCGAATCGTCGATGATCAGTACTTTTTTTCCCATGAGCGGTTTCCTTTCTTTTTCCACTTCGGGTTTTCAGGTTGTCAATCGTGGCGGGCCGGTAATTGGCACAAGAGGTCGTTGCCGATAGTGACTACGGTAAATTCGTCGGCATCCGATGAAAAGGTCCATTCCCGACTTTCCATGCTCGGATCGATGGGGTCGGCAGGTTCCAGTTCCG
The DNA here is from genome assembly GCA_001825565.1 of Desulfuromonadaceae bacterium GWC2_58_13. Classification (GTDB taxonomy): domain Bacteria; phylum Desulfobacterota; class Desulfuromonadia; order Desulfuromonadales; family Trichloromonadaceae; genus Trichloromonas. The sequence goes on along the minus strand of MHXM01000155.1, from coordinate 18,971 downwards.
GCAGGCCGAGACGGAATGCCTGACCGTCATCCAGAATCTCGTTCATGAAACGGCCGGCAATGATGTTGATGATTTCGGCCAGATTGTCGTCCAGCATCTGCTCGGTGATTTCCTCCGCCGAAAGATTGTACATCGTCTCGGTAATTTTACTTATCAGACTCCTGGGCATGCTCAGGCGAACCTCACCCTGAACCGGGTCGTGAATCAGGAGACTGACGGTCTTCCAGTCAGCGGCGGCCAGTGGGGTGGCTCGAACCTCCACCGGCGTTATTTCCATGAAGACCATTTTTTCCAAGGTATCAACCACCGAATGGCGCATGGCCTGGTCGCATCTGTTCATGTTGACTCCCATTATAGTTGGCGCAATTAACCAGCGAGCAGGGGTCCAAGCTTTTCCATCAGCGCCGGGGGGGACACCGGCTTGCTGAGGATGGCGAGCGCCCCGAGTTCTAGGAGTTCCGCCTCTTTGGCCGGGGTTCCGGCGCTGCTGATGACCAGCACCGGGATCAGGCTGAGTTTCGGGTTGGCGCGGATCCATTTGAGCAGGGTTTCGCCGTCCATGACCGGCATGTTGAGGTCGGTGATAACCAGATCGGTTGGCCCCTCCTTGACCCTGGCCAAGGCCTCTTTGCCATTGGCCGCCTCAATGATGACCGCATCGCCTAAACCGATAATCTCCAGGCAACGTTTGATGAACATTCTGGCAGTCGCCGAGTCGTCCGCGATAACGATACGCTTCACTTTATTTCTCCTCTGCGATGGCAAGAGAAGCTTCAACTTTATTAAACTCTTCAGTGCTTTCAAGGAGCAGCAGGGCGAGTTCATCCTTGGATATGTTGAAGTACTCCGTATAGTCCTGCTTCAGGTGATACTGCATCGAATCGCTGCCGGTTCCGTTGCCACTCATCATGGCCAGGATGTCTCCCAAATGCACGGCGTAGGCCAGGACCCGCGAGGGGGAGTCGGCTTGGTCGGGGTGGTGGTGATGACGGATGACTTGCTGCAGCATTTCCGGCAACTTCCAGTGTTTGGCCAGCTCAAAGCCGACTATCGAATGGTCGAGACCGAGCCGACTTTGCTCGGCGGTCAGATAATCGGCGGTGTTGCCCTGAACGATGTCGGCCAGAACGCTGCGCGAGGTACCCTGCAGAAATTCGGAAAGAATCGCCTTGCCGATATCATGCAGCAGTCCGGCGGTAAAAGCCATGTCGGGGGGCAGATCGCCCTTGGCGTGTCGGGCCACGGCTCGGGCGGCGATGGCGGTGAACAGTTCGTGTTTCCAGAGTTGCCCCGACTCACCCTCGTACCCATCGAGAGGTTTGGAAAAAAGTTCGGCGGTGCATTCGGCGACGGCGATACTGACCACCATTCGTTCTCCCAGGTAATTTACCGCATGTTCCACCGAACTGATCTGGTGTCGCAGGCCCATGGCCGCGGAATTAACGACCTTAAGCAGTCGGGCGGTGAGAATCGAATCGCATTTGACCAGGTCGATGATGTCTTTCAGCTCATGGTCCGCTTTTGCCGAGATTTGCAGCAACTGGGACGCTACCGGAGAAAGGAGCGGAGCCGCCTCGATTGCCCGAGCAATTTCGGTTTGATTGTTCAACAGGCTCATAGTGCGCTCCTATATCTTCCAGTTGGGTCGTCCCGGCGACGACAGAATGACTTCTCCGGTTTTTACCGAAACGGAGACGGTGCGACTGAAGGTTCCGCCCACATCTTCAGAGCGGGGTCCCATGCTGTAGCCCCAGAGGATTTTTTTTATCGCCAACAGGTTACGTTTGCCGATGTTGAACGTATCGTTGTGATCCATGATGGCGGCCCCTCCGGCAAGTTTGACGACCAGGCCCTTGCCTTGGGACTGGCAACCGAGTTTGGCCATTTCCTGCAGCAGTATGGGAATCCCCGTGTCGGCAAAATAACCAGGCCGTTCCTTGACTTTAGCCGGATTAATCTTCGATTCGGGGAGTGCGACATGCACCATTCCGACGGTCCGGGTCTTTGGATCGAGCAGAATGACGGCAACGCAGGAACCTAGGGCATAGGTTTTGATTTCCGAGTCCTGGCTGTTGCAGGCTCCCAGATCGCCGACGCCGAGTACCATGGTATTCATATGGACTTCTCCGAAAGCAATCTGATAGCAGCCGGGGCTATTTCGTGCAGTGGCAGCAGCTTTTCGGCTCCACCTCGTTCAAAAGCGACCTTGGGCATGCCGAACACGACAGAGCTTGCTTCGTCTTGGGCAAGATTGCGGGCTCCGGCCTTGCGCATTGCCAGCATGCCATTGGCGCCGTCGGAGCCCATGCCGGTCAGCATGATGCCGATCGCGTTTGCACCGGCCTGTTCAGCGACGGATTGCATGAGCACATCGACCGAGGGACGGTGCCCGCTGACCAGTTCACCATCGTCGCAACTGACCTGGTAAATACCACCAGAGCGTTTGACCCTCATCTGCAGCCCCCCGGGAGCGACCAGAATTCGGCCGGTCATGATCCGGTCCCCCGATTCGGCTTCCTTGACTTCCATGGAGCAGAGTTGGTTAAGCCGGTCGGCGAACATCTTGGTGAACCCGGCCGGCATGTGCTGCACAATGACCACTCCAGGCATGTTGGCCGGGAACTCGGTGATCACTTTTTTAATGGCCTCGGTGCCGCCGGTCGAGGCACCAATGGCAATGACTTTGTCGGTGGACTCCGCCAGTGCCTTGGGTGGCCGGGCGACACCTCGGCCCGGCAGAGTGTCCCGGCGGTTTTTCCAGTGCGATACATTGACGGTCGAAGCGATTTTGACCTTGGTTCGCAACTCGGACAGCATGATGCTGAGGCTCTGTGCCATGTTCGAAGTCGGCTTGGCGACGAAATCGACGGCCCCTGCTTCAAGACAGTCGAGGGTGATCTGTTTGCCGCTCTGGGTCAGCGAACTGACCATGACTACCGGGAGAGGATACTGGGGCATGAGTTTGCGCAGAAACTCCAGGCCATCCATGCGGGGCATTTCGACATCCAGGGTCATGACATCGGGCTTGAGTTTGACGATGCTGTCCCGGGCCGAGTAGGGATCGGTGGCGGTGCCAACCACTTCGATTCCCGGGTCCATGGCCAATCCCTGGGACAGGATCTGTCGCACCAGGGCCGAGTCGTCAACAACAAGGACACGGATTTTTCGGTTCATATATCGCTCTCACGCTGGTAGGTTGCGGGCATCAGGTACTTGTACAGGGACTGGCTGCGGCCAATCGTCTCAGAATGGCCGATGCACAGATAGCCACCCGGTTCGGTAAACTGATGAAATTTGCCAACCAAGGTTTCCCGGGTCGTCTGATCGAAATAGATCATGACGTTCCGACAGAAAATGATATGAAACGGTTTTTTGAAAGGAAACCGTTCATTCATCAGGTTGAAACGGCGGAAGGTCGCCTCGTTTTTGATCTGGTCAATAACGGCAAAACTGCCATCCGGTTGTCGCCGGAAATATTTTTTTCTCAGGGCCTCGGGCACGTCGGCAATCCGCTCTTGCGGATAGCTGGCAGCGCGGGCGATGCTGAGTGCACGCTGGGAAATGTCGGTCGCCAGAATGCCCGAATCCCATTTGCCGTAGTTCTGACCGAAAAACTCATGCAGCAGCATGAGCAGCATGTAGGGCTCTTCACCGGACGAGCAACCGGCGCACCAGATGCGCAGATCCCGGCGGTTGTCGCGCTCCAGTCGGCTGACGATGGCGGGCAGGGCGGTTTCCACAAAAAAGCGGAAATGCTCTTTTTCCCGGTTGAAAAACGTATGATTTGTCGATATTCGATCAATCAGTTCGCCCAGGGCTTTTTCGCTGCTGTCGGCGATCAGGTGTTCGTAGTATTCCTGAAACGAGTTGTATCCGGTAGCGCGGATGATCTTTTGCAGCCGTCCCACCATCAAGGATTTTTTCTGGTCGGTCAGGTTGATGCCGAACCTCTGGTAAATCAGGTTGCGCATCAGTTTGAATTCCTGATCGCTGATATCCATCAGATAACCGGACATTGTGCGGCTCCGTTGTTGTTCGTTCAAGCGATCCCGGCGGCGAAAGCGGACATCGGCAGACATTCAGGTGCAAGCGGTTGCGGTCCCGAGGGGGCTATCGTTTATGGCAAGTTACATCTCGCCCGGCATGGTCAGTTCGTCGCTGAAGAGCAGCCGCTGCACGTTGAGCAGGATTTTGACTTCATTGCCGATTTTACCCAGGCCCTGGATGTAGCGGGTCGACTCGCGATTGGTTCTCGGCGGCGGTTCGATCTGATGGTCGGGGATATCCGCGACTTCGTTGACCTTGTCGACCACCAGGCCGACCGATTTGTCGTCGACATCGACGACAATGATGCAGGTCCGGTCATCGTAATCCCTGGTTGGCATGCCGAAACGGGTGCGAACGTCCATGACCGGCACCACTTTGCCGCGCAGGTTGATCACCCCTTTGACGAATGCCGGCATGTCGGGAACCTCGGTGATTTTCTGAATACCGATGATTTCGGTGACATATCGGATTTCGATGCCGTAATCTTCCTTGGCCAGGTGAAAGGTGAGAAATTTGCCTTTCTGGGTGTCTTCATTTTCCCCCGCGAGCGAAGTGTTCAAGTCGTTCAAAATCTTGTTTTCAGCCATGTGTCTGCTCCTGTGGTTCGATTGCGGTTAGATTGGTGTAAATTTTGAATCAGGCACCCAGAGCTTCCTTCATATCGAACATCTCCACCAGGTGGCCCACGTCGAGGATCAGGCACACCTCCCCGTCGCCAAGAATGGTGCAGCCGGAAACCCAGCGGACATTGCCAATATAATCGGAAAGTCCTTTGATGACGGTCTGCTGCTGGCCGAGAATTTCGTCGACAAAAAGGCAGATCCCCTTGTCCTGGTAATCGAGCAGAATCAGAATCCCCTCGGACAACTCGTGGGACTGCGGTTCCTTGGCCAGGACTTCGTGGAGACGGATGACGGGGTAGAAATTTTCCCGGACTCGGGCCAGTTCCTGTCCGTCGGGGGTGATGGTGATGGCTTCGTCGACCGGGCGGAAGGCCTCCCGGATCGTCAGCGTCGGAACGATGCACTTGGTGTCGCCTACCCGGACCATCATGCCGTCGATGATCCCGAGGGTGAGCGGTATCCGCAGGATCATGCGAGTGCCCTTGCCCGGCTTGCTGGTGACTTCGATCTTGCCCTTGATTTTTTCGATATTCTGCTTGACCACGTCCATGCCGACTCCCCGTCCGGAGACGTCGGTGATGGTGTCGGCGGTCGAGAACCCGGCCTGAAAAATCAGGCTGTAGATCGCCTTGTCGCTGAGGTCCGAACCATCCCCCTCGATCATTCCTCTGCTGATGGCTTTGGCCAGGATTTTATCCCGGTTCAGCCCGCGGCCGTCATCTTCGATGGCAATCCAGACTTGCCCTTCTTCGTGGCGGGCCGAAAGGCGCACCACGCCTTTTTCCGGTTTGCCGGCCTGCAGGCGCTCGGCCGGTGGCTCCAGACCGTGGTCGAGGGAGTTGCGGATCAGGTGAACCAGGGGGTCGGTGATGGTTTCAATGACCGTTTTATCGACTTCGGTGTCTTCACCTGAAAGAACCAGTTCGACTTTCTTGCCGGCCTTGAGAGAAAGGTCATGAACCAGTCGGATCATGCGTCGGAACAGACCGGAAACCGGGATCATGCGGATGGTCATGGCAATTTCCTGAAGCTCGCGCACCAGCTTGCTCATCTGCTGTCCCGCCTTGTGGAAGTTTTCCAGTTCCAGTCCGACGATGTCGGGGTTATGGATCAACATATTTTCAGCGATAACCATTTCGCCGATCAAGTTGATCAACTGATCAAGTTTATCCAGGTCGACCCGAAGGTCCTGCCGTTTGGTCGCGGCTTTGGCCGACCCAGCGGCTGCTGGCGGGGCGAGCGGCGCGACGGATGCCGGTTTCGGCGCGGCCGGTTTGGTCGGTGCCGCCGGTGGTTGGGTTTTGACCGGTTCCGGGGCGGGCTGGTCCTTGGCGGCTGGTTTTGGTTGGGAAGGCACTATCGGGGGGGCCACCGGCGCCGGAGGCACTGCGGCCCGCGGCATAACGGCGCCGGCCTTGGCCTGGACTCCCATCAGGGCATCGAGCTGTTGCTGGTAAGTTGTCAGGGTGGCGATTTTGCCATTGCCGCCATCGCTGACATCGGCAACGGCGACGCGGAGCACGTCAAGACATATCAGCAGGGTGTCCGCGGGGTTTGGATTGGCCAGTTCCTTGCCGGATTTAACCAGATCCAGTACCGATTCCATCTGGTGGCTCAGGCGTTCGAGGTCGCTGTAACCAAAAAACCCGCAATTCCCCTTGAAACTATGAATATTCCGGAACAGGGAGGCAATGACATCCGGACCAGGCTTGGCCTCGGTCCATTGCAGGAGGCCTTGTTCAGCACTCTGTAACAGCTCGTCAGCTTCCTGAGTGAAACGTTCGACCATCTCCGGTGTTATTTCCAGCTCGAAACACTGCATGGCAGCGTCCTTTGGAGCGCCTGCATCCTCAGGTTCCGGTTCCTGCCGGGGGGGAGAATAAGTCTCTGGTTCGGATTCGGTGACCGTCGCGGCGGTCACCGGCTCGACTTGATTGACTCGTTCGAGGGCCTCTTCGGCCGCCCGTTTGAGTCTGGCCGTGACATCCATGGCGATGGCGGCAGTCGCTTGGTCGTTGTATTCACTTTCCACCAGTTCGAGGGCTTCCTTGGCAAAGTCGCAGGACTGGCAAAGCAAGTCGACGTGCGACGCATCCATCTGGATTTTACCGGAGCGAACCAGATCGAGCAGGCTTTCCGCCGCGTGGGCCACGGCGGCGAGATGGACCAGGTCGAGAAAACCGGCACTCCCTTTCATCGAATGAAACAGTCGGAAGATGGCGTTTATCGTCTCGATATTGCCATTGGTTTTCTGGAAAATCGCGCATTTTTTGCAGTCCTGTTCGCTGCTGCCGTGGGGGCAGGTCTGTTTGCCGTTGCCGATATAACCCGTGTCGAGCCAGCAAGGCAGCGAAAGGGAATGACCCTGACGGTGACAGTCGGCGTTCTGGCAGCCGAGAATATCCCAACAATCGCCTTTCTGGCAGCTTTGTCCCAGTTCGATGATGATGGGTTCCAACTGGTCGATCATATCACGACTTTCCTGGACAAACTCCAAGATGATTTCGATCTGGTCGCTGGAAATATCGTTGCTCATGAATACCTCTGACGGTCGGGTTTAAATTCGAATCGCCCCTGTTGCTGGGAGTGATACAAAGAATGGTCTCGCAATTGTGATACAAATTTCGCACCATTTTTGTGGATAGGTCGGGCTTTTTTTCTTTTTGGCTACTTTGCCGATTTTATTCGAAGAAGTCACAGGCTTAAGTCTTCACAGCCGTCTTGCGGAGGGGGCTTGACCGAGCCTTGCGGAGGTTTTGTCAAAATGGTGGCGTTCGTCGAAATTCATTTGTTTCCACGTGTGATTTCATGGTGTTAACAATTGGCATGTAAATGGCATTATTTTTAATCCGAGTTACTTACATAGGCTTTTGAAGGGTAGGTTAGCGTGCGGTATATCATTGCGACAGTATTCCTTTTGTTCATGTATGCAACCGGTGGGCAAGCTCAGGCGAAGGTGGAGTTGCGCGATATCACCAAAGAAGAAGGGGTTAGCGCGACCCGATTGATCCTCCATTTTTCCGAAAAGCCCAGCTACCGACTGGAGCCCTCGGGGCAGCGTATCGACCTGTTTTTGAGTGATACGGATGGGGGTTCACTGAAAAATCTGCCTGAAGACGGAAAAGTGGTCAGAATTCTTCTTGGCCAGCAGGAACGGATGTTGATGGCTTCGTTTCTGTTGCGGGCGATTCCAAAGAAAGTCAAAGTATTGACTGATGCAAGGGACCCCCGTCTGGTGCTTGAACTTACCTGGGACAAAAGTCGAGGCCCGTCGAGGCCGGCGATAACTTCAAAATTGAAAAGTCCGTCACAGGTCAGAGGGGCCGAAGCCGTATCCAAGATTACCAAGGGGGAAGATTTCGGCAATCAGTGGCAGACTTTTTGTCTTGACCATGAAGCGCCTTTGCAGGTGCCGGTTCCAGTCCGCTATTCGTTGCCCCCTCTGCCTCGGCTGGTTTTTAATCCGATAGCCACTGGTGAGATTGGAGATAATTTGCTGTCCGGTCTTAAAGAGTGGCAACAGGGGAGTTGGTCCAAAGCCCGGGATGCGTTTGAGAAAATCTCCTATGACAAACTTCGGGGGGTGGATCGAGAAGCATTTCCCCTGCTGTACGGCGAGGTTTTGATTCGGGTCGGCGCCGGTCGAACCGCGGAAGCGGTTCTGGAAGCCTTCTTTCAGGATTTCCCCGAATCGTTTTTGCGCGCAAGAGCCCAGTACCTGCTCAGCTACCTTTGCGCGGCCATGGGTAAACCGTATGAGTCAGGTTACCAGCTCTCCTGCCTGCTCGGAGAAGTCGGCGATGCTGAATACTATCGGCAATTGGCGAATCTTCTCCAGGCGGAAGTCGACCTGGCTACCGCGCGGCATGAAAAAGCCTTGGCTGCCCTTGGTGCGGTGGTTCCCCAGGGACTCGCGACCGTTCGGGATCGACGAAAAGCCGACGTTCTGGTTGCTACCGGTAAGTATGCGGAAGCCCTGCAGCTTTATCAGGCGCTGGATTCCTCTGTAAAAGCCTGGGGGGCGTATCCTCATTCGCTGTCCCAGTTGGCCGAGGCGTTGTACCGCCAACAAGACTTTTCCGCTTCGGCCAAACGATACGCTGAATTGGCCGAGGTGGTTGAGTCGGATGAAGAAAAAGGACTGGCGTCCTTTGGCTATGCCCGCGGCATGCTACGGGCCGGACAAGTGGACGAAGCGGTGGCAGTGCTCAAAGACGTCGCGGAGTCCTTTTCCGCAACCGAAGGTGGGCAGCGGGCGAAATTGATGCTGCTTGATCAGGAGATTATTGCGGCCCCTGGTGAAAAGGGATTCATGCAGATGCTGGCTTTTCAGCAGTTGGGAATCACAGCGGGAACCCGCGAGCTGCGTGAAGAGGCTGCTTTTAAACATGTTTTGCTGACCGTGCTGCAGGCGACGGACCTGTCGGCGATGAATGCGCTGGAAGCGTTTGTTAGCCAGAATCAAAATGGCCGGTTCAAGGAATATGCCGAGGCGTTGTTGACCGACGTTCTGCCTGAAATCATCCAGACCCTGATCCGGAATGAACAATATTTCAATGCGCTGCTGCTGGTCGAAAAACATCGGCACCTTCTGGCGGGCGGGTCGGTCAAGACCGACTTTCTGGTTGATCTGGGCAATGCGTTTCAAACCATGGGGCTCATGGAGAAGGCGGCCAAGGTCTACTTTTTCATGCTTGATGCCTATCAGGGGCTTCCTGGCGAAGAACCTTTTTATCTGCCGCTGGTACAGGTGCTTTACGAGGATGGCAAGTCACGGCTCACTCTTGAGTACGCCGATCGCTATTTTGAACGATTCCCGAACGGGGCTCAGCGGTCTCTGGTTCTGGCATTGAAATTTCGGACCCTGTTCGAGCAAAGGGATTTTGAGGGTGCCGCCAAAATTTTGACTTCAGGCGGCCTGGAACCGAGCCAGACGTTCGATTTGATGGCTGGCACGGTCTTCTGGGAGCTGAACCGATTGGACAAGGTCGAAGAGGTGCTCTCTCCGGCGCTGTCCAAGCCGGAAGATCGTCGCAAGCATCCGCAGCTCACCTTTTATCTGGCCGAAGCCCTGTTCCAAAGAGGCAAGCTGAAGCAGGCATTGCCGCTCTACCAGGAGCTCGATTCGGAAGAACCCATGGCCGATCAGGCCAGTTATCGCCGCGCCCAGATTGCCCTCCAGTCGGGACAAAAAGAGGAAGCACTTAACTTATTTCGGGAGTTGGCCGAAAAAGGGAAGAACACCCAATGGAAAATCGCCGCCGAAGGCGCGGTGCTTGCAGAACAGTCCCACGGGTTGTGAAAACAACGGGTACCCGTAGCTGCGACAAGGAGAAGATAAATGTCGAATCTGGGGATTTTCGATCGAACCGTCAGCTTGCTGGAAAAAACGTTGGATTTACGCCAGCAGAAACAGGATGTTCTCGCCTCCAATATCGCCAATGCCGATACCCCGGGCTTTGCTCCGGCCAGATTGGAATTTGAAGAACGTCTCAGGCAGGCGTTGAAAACCCCATTGGCAAGTCAGGCTGCCACCCATGCCGAATTTTTCCCGATTGGCAACGGCGGCCTGGAAGCGGTGCAGGGAAAGGTTGTGCGGATGCCGGCCCAGTCGGCCATTGGCGATCGCAACGGAGTCGATCTCGAGCAGGAGATGACCGAACTGGCGGAAAACCAGATTCTATACGAAACGGCAACCCAATTAATCAGCAAAAAACTCGGTCTGCTCAAGTATGTGGCCCAGGATGGCAGATAGGAGGCATGAATGGATATTTTCGATTCTCTTAAAATCAGTTCTTCGGCGTTGCGGGCCCAGCAGATCAGGCTCAACACCATCAGTTCCAATCTGGCCAATATCGAAACGACCAGAACCCCGGAAGGGGGACCTTATCGGAAACGTGAGGTCGTCTTTCGTTCGACCGACAGCCCCTTTGCGCAAAAATTGGAACAGAGCTTGAAAGGTTCAGTACAAGCGGTTGAGGTCGCCAACATCCAGACCAGCAACGCGCCGCCCAAGATAGTTTATGATCCGTCACACCCCGATGCGGACGCCAACGGGCATGTAGCCATGCCGAACGTCAACATGCTCGACGAAATGGTCGACATGACCAGCGCCACTCGGGCGTATGAAGCGAATGTGACCGCGATCAAGGCCGCCAAGCGGATGGCCTTGAAAGCCCTCGAAATAGGGAGGTAATTAACCCATGAGCGACATCACCCTGGTCTCCCACCTGCAATCCATCGGAACGCCGTTGGCCACAGCACAAAAACCCGCCGCCGCAGGCTTTGCCGATGCGCTCAAATCGGCCGTCGAAGACGTCAATCGATCGCAGGTTGACGCGGATAAGGCGGTCGAGAGATTGCAAACCGGCGAGTCGCAGAATCTGCACGAGGTCATGATATCGATGGAAAAGGCCGACATTTCCCTGCGGCTGGCCGTCCAGATGCGCAACAAGGTTCTCGAGGCCTATCAAGAAATCATGCGGATGCAGATCTGACCCTGAACCGGATGGAAGTTTCCCTGGTTGTGCCGGTATTTGTTAAGGAGAAATAAGCGAGATGGCAAATGCAACGAACAAAAGCTTGGTGAAATCGGTGGGCAAGTGGCCTTTGTCGCGTAAGCTGAGCCTTGTTGCCGCGGCGCTGATCTGCGCAGCCATCTTTGCCGTGATCATTCTCCAGGCCCGAGTGGCCGATTATAATCTGCTGTTTGCCCACATGGACAATGCCGATGCCGCCGAAGTGATCGAATGGTTGAAGGAGCGCAAGATTCCTTACCGGATCGAAAGCAACGGCACGGCGGTTTATATTCCGGCGGATAAGGTCTACGAAAGCCGGATTGAGCTGGCCGGTTCCGGTCTGCCCCGTGGCGGCGGAGTCGGTTTCGAAATCTTCGACAAACAGAGCTTCGGGATGACGGATTTTGCCCAGAAGATCAACTATCTGCGGGCTCAGCAGGGCGAGCTTTCCCGGACCATATCCTCTCTGGCGCCGGTTGAGGCCGCTCGGGTTCACCTGGCTCTGCCGGAAAAACGGCTGTTCCGCGAGCAGCAGAAGGCCGGCAGCGCTTCGGTTATCCTGAAACTTTCCTCCGGACGGGATCTCAAGGAGAGTCAGATTCAGGGGATCATCCATCTGGTCGCCGGCAGTGTCGAAGGGATCGAGGCTGAAAATGTCACGGTGGTCGACTCCAGCGGCCGGATTCTGTCGAAGAATACTTCCGACGAAGTGGCCGGACCGATGACTCCCGGTATGCTCGATTATCAACAGACGCTTGAACGTCGTCTGGAAAGCCGTGCCCAGTCGCTGCTCGATCACGCCCTTGGCGCCGGCAACTCGGTGGTGCGGGTGACCGCCTCCCTCGATTTTCTCCAGCATGAACAGACCGAAGAGAGCTTCGACCCCGACAAGACCGCCGTGCGCAGCGAACAGAGCACCCAGGAAAAATCGGGCGGATTGACCGCCGGGGGCGTTCCGGGGGTTCAGTCCAACCTCGGGGAGTCGGCGCCCAGCAGCGGTTCGACGTCTTCCAACCGTAGCGATGAAACCATCAATTATGAAATTAGCAAAGTGATCAATCACAAGGTGTTTCCGGTCGGGACCCTCAATCAGCTTTCGGTTGCGGTTCTGGTCGCCGACCGGCCGGGCGCCGGTGGCGAAGGACAGGAGCCGCGCAGCGAAAAAGAATTGCAGTCGATTCGCAATATGGTCAGCAGTGCCCTCGGCATCGACGCGACCCGTGGCGATAAACTTGAAATCAGCTCGATGCCGTTTGAAAACGCCCTATTCGAAATGGCCGAAACCGAAACCGCTTCGACTCCCAGCTATTACGAATATGTTCCGTTCGTCAAATACGGATTGCTGGTTGTGGGCGCCATTCTCCTGTACGTCCTGCTGGCCCGGCCGATGCTGAAAACCCTACAGGGTTCCAGCCAGATTGCCATGCCGATGAAGACCGTGGAAGAACTGGAGGCCGAGCTGAATCGGCCGGAGTCGATGCCGAGGATCCAAGCCGATCCGGCACAGCGGTTGCGGGAACTGGCCCTGCAGGAACAGGGCGCGTTTGCCCAGATCATCAAGTCCTGGCTGAGAGAGAGCTGATATGGGATCGGGACTGTTATCACGCCTGTCCGGAGTCGAACGGGCGGCCATGCTGCTCTTTTGTCTCGGAGAAGAAGCGACGGCGCGAATTTTCGAACGTCTGGATGACAGCGAAGTGCGAAAAATCAGCCGCTGCATGATGGCGATCGAACACGTGCCCGCCGATGTCGCCAAGCAGGTTATCGACCATTTTCTCAAGGCCGAAGAAGAGTTGGCCGGTCTTTTCGTCCGGGGCGACGAATTCGTCCGCAAGGCCATTTCCAGCGGCAGCAACAAGGATCGCAAAACTTCTTTGATGGATCAGCTGGCTGCGGGCGCCAGTTTCCGGCCGCTGGAAACCATTGCCATGATGGAGCCGAGGATGGTGGCCGGCATTCTCGAAAATGAGCATCCGCAGACCGTCGCGCTGATTCTTTCGACCCAGACTCCCGAGCATACCAGCAAGGTTCTTGAGGGGTTCAGCGAAATTTTCCGGGCCGAAGTGGTGTTTCGGATGGCCAAGATCGACAAGGTGTCCCCCGAGGTGCTCAATGACATAGAAGAGTCGTTGCGGCGAGAAATCGGCGCCGTGGTCGATAGCGAACAGCAGCAGGTCGGCGGGGTTGACAAGGTGGTGGATATCCTGGGCCGGATGAAGAAGGGCAAGGATAAGATGATCCTCAGCATGATCGAGGAGAGCGATGCCGAACTGGCCGAAATCATCCGGCGCAAGATGTTTGTTTTCGACGACCTGGTCTACATCGACGGCCGCGGACTTCAGGCGGTTCTGCGCGAGGTCAACAACGATACCCTGGTGGTGGCGCTCAAGACGGCATCCGAAGAATTGGTCAACAAATTGTTCGCCAATATTTCCAGCCGGGCGGTGGATATGATCAAGGAAGACATGGCCGCCATGGCGCCGGTGCGCCTCGCCGATGTCGAAGTGGCCCAGCAGGAGATCATCCAGGTTGCCTTGAAGCTGGAGGAAGAAGGTAAGGTTGTTATCCCGGGAAGGGGGGTCTCCGATGTCCTGGTCTAAAATTTATAAAAACGATGAATGCCAGAATCTGCAATTGCTGCGTTTTGTTGATTTTTCCAGCGATGGCGGTGGCGTTGTTCCCGGCGAAGCCCTGTTTCGCAACCAACCCGTACCCATGGCGATGGCCGGTGCGGCTGCAACCGTCGGTGGGCTGGCCCTGGAAGCCAAAATTGAGGAAGCCTATCTGCTCGGCAAGCGCGAGGGAACGGAAAAGGCGGAAAAGCGTTTTGGCGAGACAACCAAGGCATTTTCCATAGCCCTTGAAGAACTCAGCCAGTTGCGGGGATCGATTCTGAAGAACAGCTCCGACGACATGCTACGCCTGGTTCTGGCCATCGTCGAGCAGATCATTCCCTGCGTCGTGTCCCTGAATCCCGAAATCATTCATCACACCATTGTCAAGGCGCTGCAGGCGTCGGTCGATTCCGATGTCTACCACGTCAAGGTCCATCCCGACGACCTGGCGATGGTGATGGAGAAAAAACCATTGATGCTGGCCAGTATCAGTGGGCTGAAGAATATCACGGTCGAGCCCGACGAAAGCATTGCCCGCGGCGGCTGTCTGGTGGAGTCGGAATTGGGTGAAGTGGATGCCACCATCGAAAGTCAGCTGGAAGAAATCCGCTCGAAGATCATCAAAGCCGCGGGAGGGAGTTGATGCAGCATCTGGTCGGCGAACTCAAGGGGCTCAATACCCTGCGGGTCAGGGGGAAGGTAACCAATATCGTCGGCCTGGTGGTGGAGGGATATTGTCCCGATGCCTCGGTGGGAACCCTTTGCCAATTGACGCCGAAGGATGGCGGGCCCGCTGTCCCGGCCGAAGTGGTCGGGTTTCGCGATTCGCGGGCCTTGCTGATGCCTCTCGGCGAGCTGCGCGGACTGGGGCCGGGGAGTCTGATCCAGGTTTGCCGCAGCAGCGCCACCCAACGGGTTGGCGACGGTCTGCTGGGCCGGGTGGTGAATGCCATGGGCGAGCCGATCGATGGCCCGCCGCTGCCCGACCTCGAGCATGAAATGCCGATCTATGCTCTCCCCGCCGGGCCCATGGAGCGTCGCAAGATCCGACAACATCTCGATCTAGGGGTTCGTTCCATCAATGCCATGCTGACCTGCGGCATGGGGCAGAGAATGGGGATCATGGCCGGCTCCGGGGTGGGCAAGAGCGTACTGCTCGGAACCATGGCCCGGTTCGCCCGGGCCGATGTCAACGTGATTGCCCTGATCGGCGAGCGTGGCCGCGAGGTCGGAGAATTCATCGAGCGCGACCTCGGTCCCGAAGGTCTGGCCCGCTCCGTCGTGGTGGTGGCCACTTCGGACCAATCTCCCTTGCTGCGGATGCGCGGCGCCTTCGTCGCGACCACGATCGCCGAGCATTTTTGCGCCCAGGGCAAAAGCGTCCTGCTGATGATGGACTCGGCGACCCGTTTTGCCATGGCCATGCGCGAGGTCGGCCTGGCCATTGGCGAACCGCCAACCACCAAGGGATATACCCCCTCGGTGTTCGCCACCCTACCCAAGCTGCTTGAGCGGGCCGGCAGTTTCAAGGCCGGCGGCAGCATCACCGGCCTCTATACCGTGCTGGTCGATGGCGATGATATGAACGAGCCGATCGCCGACGCGGTTCGGTCCATTCTCGATGGGCACATCGTCCTCTCCCGCCAACTGGCCGCCCGCAATCATTATCCGGCGATCGATATCCTCAATTCGGCCAGCCGCGTCATGCGCGACATCGTCGAGCCGGAGCATTTCAAGCGAAGCGGTCGGCTGCGGGAAATTCTCGCCACCTACCGTGAAGCCGAAGATCTCATCAACATCGGGGCCTATGTCTCCGGGAGTAACCCCCGGATTGACAAGGCTGTGGTTAAAATAGAGGCGATTAATCAGTTTCTGCGTCAGGAAATGGGTGAATGGTTCGATATGACAACGACCTTGGCCCAACTCAAGGGGCTTGGTCTCGACTGAGCGTCAAGTGACCGATGGGAAAATTCAAGTTACAGACCGTTCTCAATCACCGTGAACGCCTTGAAAGCCTGGCCCAACAGGCGCATGCGGCGGCGCAGCAGAAAGAATGCGTATTGCTGGACCGTCTTGCCGAAAAACGGCTGGAGCTGTCCAAGCTGCATGAAGAGTTCGAGGTGCAGCAGCGACTGGGACTTTCGGCCCAGGAATTTGTCCTGTACAGCAACCATATCGATCATACCCTGACGATTCTGGCTTCGCTGGTGGAACAATGGGAAGCGGCCCGCGAAGAGCTGGAGTGTCGTCGGCAGGCCCTGTGCAAGGCCAGCCAGGAGCGCAGGTTGCTTGAGAAGCTGAAAGAGAAGCATCTGCTCGATGAACAGGCGCTGGCCCGGCATCAAGAGGCGATCCAGCTCGATGAAATCGCCGTTCAGCATTTCAAGAGGTAAGTTTATGAGAACCTGGAAAACGTATTTGCTCCTGCTGGTTTTTGTGGCCAGTCTCGTTACTGACGTCAGCGTCACGGCGGGTGGTGAAGAGCCCGATGGGGAAGCCGTTGCCAGTATCGACTCGGTCGAACAGCGGCGGATCTTGTTTGCCCTGCAGCAGGAGCGCGCCCAGTTGCAGGAAGCCTATGCCAAAAAAGAAAAAAATCTGGACCTTAAAGAGATAGAGCTAAAGACATTGGCCGGGGAGGTCGATAAGAAGTTAACCCAGCTCCAGGATGTGAGGGATGAACTCCGCAGACTCCTGGAGAAAAAAAACGAGGTTGAGACCCAGCGGATTCAGGCTCTCAGCAAGATGTATGAAAAAATGGAGCCCGCCCGCGGGGCGGCTCTGCTGGCCGAACTCGATCAGGAGCTGGCGGTGCAGATCCTCTCTGGAATTAAATCCAAGATGGCGGGTCAGCTGCTCGGCAACATGCCTGAAGAAAAAGCCACCAAGCTGAGCGTCGCCTATTCAACCCTCGTTGAAGACTGATCTGGGCTCTATTTCTCCGAAAGGATGAGCCAGCAATGCAGATCTCCCCACTGAATGTGGAAAGTTTACTGCCCGTGTCGAGCCGGGGGGGAAGTTCCGCTCCGGAAAAGAGCGATGACTTCGCCAGTTCGTTGCGGCAGCAGGAACAATCCCGCTCTTCGCAAACGCCTGCCGTTTCCGAACCGGCCCATCGTCCCGAAAGGCAGGCCGGCGGAAAGAAGACCCGCGAAGCACCGCCTCGGGAGGGTGAACCTTCGGATCGCTCCCCGCAAGAAACCGCATCTCCGGACGTAACGGATCGACCCGATCCGGAACCCGCCCAACCCCCCGGGAAGACCGCCTTCGCCACCGATGTCAATGTCGATGCGCCCATGGAACCGGTCGAAAATGCCTCTTTGCCCGATTTTGGAGAAGCGCCGGCACCGGTCCTCGACATGCTCCCCGTGGCTGAATCCGCGCCGAATCCGGTCCAACCACCCTTGAGTCCGGCCGACCTCATGGTGGTTCCAGTGCCTGAGCTGCTGGCCGATTCCGGGCCGGTGGAAGGTGCAAAACTCTCCCCCCTGATCGACAATTCAGCAGATCTGGTTCCGGTCGCCGAGGTGGATGGCGATCCGGTTCAACCCCGTGTTCAATCCGATCCGGCGGCCGATGGCGCCGGGTTGCCCGTCGAGAGGGGCTTCGCGGCTGTTGCGGCGAAGGATTCGACCGGATTGCCGGCCGAATCGTCAATTTCGGCGACAGCGGCGCGGACCGATGCCGTTCCGGCTACTATTGTGTCGACGGACGTTGACGGGGCGAAAAATACCGGTGTCGCCCCGGTTGTGCCGTCCGTCGCGGCGGTCGAGCAACCGGTCCAGGCCCAATCGACCACGGATGTCCCGCCGCTGCCGTCTGCCGGAATCGAAGCTCCGCAACCGGCGGAGCCCCTGAAAGACTCCCGGAAAACTACCGTTGCCGCCGCCGAACCACAACCGAGATCCGGAATTATCACCGAACGTCAGGGACAACCGCCGGCGACCGGTGCGCTTCCCCTGGTTGACGGCAAGGCGGAGGTCGAGTCGCTGCAGACGTCCGCTCCGACGGCCAAGCCGTTGGTCAATCCGCTTGTTTCCGACGGTGCCGGGATCGTAACGGCCGCGACCGCCGAGAGAATCCAGACCCAGGCCGCCATTCCAGCCAAAAAACCTCTTTGGGCCAAGATGGCTACGGCCGGCGATACCTCCGATCGGCGCTTTGCCCAATTACTGGGGGAAAAGACTTTTTCGGCGCCGATTCCGGAATCCGCGCCGAAAATTTCCGCACCGACCGTTTCGGCGGAACCGGTGGCGGCGACCGTCGAGGGTCTGGTTCCAGATCCGGAAGCGACACTCTCGCGGGTCGGCAATGAAGGACCGATAAAAGCGTTTGTCGAATCCGAGTCCGCCGGGTTGCCGCGCGAGACGGGTTCCCTGGCCGCTGGCCAGCAACCGTTTGGCGGCGCGGCGCCCCTGGCCGTTGGCGGCAGTCAGACCCTGCCTCCGGCCTCAACCTTCGCCACCCCGTCCGCGACGACGGGCCAGTCGGCACCTCTTCCCGTTGCCGAGGAAAATATTTATCAGCAGGTCGCCAGCCGGATTTCCATGGTCGACGGCGAACGGCACAGTCGGATCACCATGAAGCTGTATCCCGAGGAGTTGGGGCAGGTCAAACTGGAAATGGTGGTCGAAGGGGATCGGGTGCGGATTCAGCTGCATGCCCAGAGTCAGCAGGTGCACGATGTTCTGGAAAAGTATCTGCCGAAACTGCGCGATGCCTTTGAGCAGCAGGGTTTGAAGCTGGAGCATGTGCAGGTCAGTTCCGATTCTCCGCAACAGGGCGGCAAGGGTTTTTACCAAGACCCTCGGCAGTCGGCGTCGACCACCCGATACGCGAGCCGGGCGTCACTGCGGGACGACGATGAAGGCGCCGTCGAACTTCCGGTCGTTCCCCTTTCCGCCGGTCGATCCGGGAGCATCAACCTGCGGATTTAACTGACCGGCGATGAATTTTCGGTGATTGGTTTTCCCCCCCCTCTGGTTGCAGACGGGGGGGGTTTTCGTTGGCGCGGGGATTTGGAGAAAAATGGGCGTCAATGAAAAGACAGCTAAAGACTTCTTCGGAGGGTTCCGATAAGGAAGTCAACAAGAAGAGTTATCCTGGGAATGAAACTCAGGGTGTCGGATTGAAGGGAGTGTCGAAATCATGACAGATGTAAGCGCATT
>MHXM01000154.1 GCA_001825565.1 Desulfuromonadaceae bacterium GWC2_58_13 | reverse complement strand
AAATCTGAGAGCATAGCCATTTCAACATGAATGGACTGTAAGAAATTCCGCAAAAAAACTGTCGGAAAGTCTTACATCGGGACCGCTCCCATCCGTTATCAATAATCGTTCAGATCGATTTTAAAAAAGTCTTTGGCCGTCGGGCGCTGCTCGTCGATGGCGTAACGGGTGGGTACCGATCCGGGGGCAAAAACCTCGATCCGGGCCTCGGCGCTATCCTCCGACGCGAGCAACCCGGTCAGGGGATCGATGGGACGAAACTCGATATCGTCGGGAACGGTAAAATCCCGGGGCTCGAACTGCTTGACCGCTTCTTTCATGAAGCTCAGCCAGGCCGGCAATGCCGCCCGGGCTCCGGTTTCTTTTTTGCCCAGCGGCCGTTCCTGGTCATAGCCGGTCCAGGCTACCGCCACCAGCTGAGGCACATAACCGGCGAACCAGGCATCCTTGAGGTCGTTGGTGGTCCCGGTTTTACCGGCCGCCGGCCGTCCCAGCTCGCGAGCCCGGCGACCGGTGCCGTCGCGGATCACGCTTTCCATCAGATTGGTGATCAGATAGGCGGTTTCCGGTGAAATGACCCGCTCGGGCGTCAATTTGATCAGGCGCTGGTCGTCGGCCAGCCCGCCGGGAAAGTCGCCGGGGTCGACCGACTCGAGGACCCGACCGTCACGGTTGGCGATCCGGGTGATGTACGCCGGAGAAATGCGCACCCCGCCGTTGGCGAAAACGCTATACGCCGTGGCCAACTCCAAAGGGGTCAGGGCCGAGGAGCCGAGAGCCAGGGTCAGGTCGCGATTGAGGGGTGAGGCGATGCCGAGCTTGCGGGCATAGTTGACCGTGTAACCGACCCCGATATCTTCGAGAATTTTGATGGTGATGATGTTTTGCGAGTGGGTCAAGGCACTGCGAAACGAGGTCGGTCCGTTGAACTTTTTCTCGTAGTTTTTCGGTTTCCACTCGGTTTCTTCTCCGGACGCGGTCGTCCCCCGGTAAACCAGGGGCGTGTCGAGGATCACCGTGGCCGGGGTGTACCCCTTGTCAAGAGCGGCAGCGTAAATAATCGGCTTGATGGCTGAACCCGGCAGACGGTGGGCCTGGATGACCCGGTTGAACTGGCTGGCGTAAAAATCGTAACCTCCGACCATGGCCTTGACCTGGCCGGTATGCGGGTCCAAGGCCACCAGCGCTCCCTGGGCCTGTGGCTCCTGGGCCAGGGACAACCCAAGACCGCCGTCCTCGCGAAGCTTTTCTACCCGGACCAGAAGCAGCGATCCGATCGGCAGCCGGGTTTCCTTCCCCTCGGCATTGCCCATGGGTTTCTGGCCGGCCGCGACGACCCGCACCGTTCCGGCCCAATCCAGCCCCTTGCGCGGGATATCCCCGGACCGGTCGCCGATCCGCACCTGCAGGGCCTGATCGGTCGATCCACTTAAGATCGCATCGAGAAAGGTACCGACCTGGGGGGGATTTTCCGCCAGGAAGGCAATCTGTTCCTGGAGAAAAGCTTCCGCCGTGGCGGCATCAAGGACCTTCTGCGGTCCCCGATAGCCGGTGCGCCGATCATAATCCCGCAGATTCTCCTGCACCGCCCGTTGGGCGGCCTGCTGCATGGCCAGGTTCATGGTGGTATATACTTGCAGCCCGGCGGTGTACAGACGTTCCTCGCCATAGGTCTGTTCGAGATGCCGGCGGACCTGCTCGGCGAAGTACGCCGCTTCGCGGATATGAACGTTGGTGCGGGGGTGAATCGTTACTTCCTCCCGCAACGCCGCAGCCGCTTCTTCGGCGCTGATGTATTTCTCTTCGAGCATGCGCCCGAGCACGTATTTCTGACGTTCCTTGGCCTTGGCAAAATGCCGGTAAGGCGAATACCGGCTGGGAGCCTGGGGCAAACCGGCCAGGATGGCGCATTCGGCCAGGGTCAGATCTTCGACGTTCTTGTCGAAATAGTTTTCGGCGGCGGCCTGGACCCCATAAGCGGCGTGGCCGAGATAGATCTGATTCAGGTAAAGATGGAGAATCTCTTCCTTCGACAGCCGCTGCTCCATGCGCCAGGCGAGAATCGCTTCCTTGAACTTGCGGGAGAACTTCTTCTCGGGGGAGAGCAGCATGCTCTTGGCCACCTGCTGGGTAATGGTGCTTCCCCCCTGGACGATACCGCCGGCCTTGAGATTTTTCAGCGCCGCCCGAAGAATCGAGAGCAGGTCGATCCCCTGGTGCTGGAAAAAATTGGAGTCTTCCGCCGAGACAAAAGCCTGCAGCAACGGCTGGGGCATTCGCGACACCGGCACCACGATTCGCCGCTCGCGATAGAACTCGGCGATGACCGCGCCGTCGTCGCTGAAAACCCGACTGATGATCGGTGGCCGATAGTCGGCCAGGGTGTCGACCTTGGGCAGCGAACCGGAAACGTAAAAATAGGCGCCGACCAAGGCGCCGATGCCGGTCAGCCCCAGGCCTAGGCCGGCCAGCAGGATAAATCGCAGAATGCTTCGTACGGACATGGACGGGATTAGCCTCGGTGTTAAGAGAAGTCTGTATAAATATCACAAACGCCTTTGGTTGGCCAATTTTTTTGCCGTTTGGGCGGCGGTATGCTATAGTTCCACCCTTCTCCCAGCTCAACCGGAGTCCTTTAAAAACAACCTGTTGCGTCTGGCTAAAGACGCCAAGGAGAACCCATGTTCCGGCGTACCAAAATCGTCGCCACGGTTGGCCCCGCCAGCGAGTCCGAAGCCATGCTGCTGGCCTTGATGGAGGCCGGCGCCGATGTCTTCCGGCTCAACTTTTCCCACGGCGACCAGGCCGGCAAGGCAATCCTGATCCAGCGCCTGCGCGATCTTTCCCGGCGTCGCCAGCAGGCGGTGGCCATTCTCGCCGACCTGCAAGGACCAAAAATCCGCGCCGGACGCATGCGGGGTGGCGAAATGATGCTGACCGCCGATCAGGAGGTGGTCATCACCACCCGCGAGGTGCTCGGGGACAATGGGGTCATCCCGACCACCTACCAACATCTGCCGGGGGACGTCAAGCCGGGCGACCCGATCCTCCTCGACGACGGCCTGCTCGAACTGCAGGTGCTTGCCGTCGGCACCGACGAGGTGCGCTGCCGGGTCCACATCGGCGGCCTCCTCAAGGACCGTAAAGGGATCAACCTTCCCGGCGCCAAGGTGTCGATCCCGGCGATGACCGAAAAAGACCTCGACGACCTGCGCTTCTGCATGACCCAGGAAATTGACTACGTGGCCCTGTCCTTCGTCCGCCAGGCCGCCGACGTCCTCGATCTGAAAGAGATCCTCTACCAGGGGAAAAGCGATCTCCGGGTCATCGCCAAGATTGAAAAGCCCCAGGCGATTGACGACTTCGACGCCATTCTGGAAGCGTCCGACGGCATCATGGTGGCCCGCGGCGATCTCGGGGTGGAAATGAGTCCCGAGAAAGTTCCGCTGATCCAGAAGCGGATCATCCGCAAGTGCAACGAGGCCGGCAAGCCGGTCATCACCGCCACCCAGATGCTGGAAAGCATGATCCAGAACCCGCGTCCGACCCGCGCGGAAACTTCGGACGTGGCCAACGCCATTCTCGACGGTACCGACGCGATCATGCTTTCGGGGGAAACCGCCGCCGGCAAGTACCCGGTCGAGGCGGTTTCGCTGATGGTCCGGGTGGCCAGCGATGTCGAGCAGGACCCGGTTCTGAAAAAGAAGGGTTTTCACCCGATCCGCGAAGTGCTGGGCTATCGGCGCCTCCCGGAAGCCATCGGCCAGGCCGCCTGCCGGGTGGCGGAAAATGTCGGCGCCGCCGCCATCCTTGCCTTCACCCAGACCGGCAGCACTGCGGCACTGGTCGCCAAGTACCGTCCCGATCTGCCGATTTTCGCCATAACGCCCTCCCAATCGGCCCGTCGCAGGCTGACCCTGTACGCGGGGGTTCGCTCGATCCGGGTCGATATCGAAGGGGACACCGAGTCCCAGATCCGCTCGGTGGAAGCGGCGGTGCTGGCTGCTGGGGTTCTGCAACGCGGCGACGTGGTGGTCATCACCATGGGCAGCCCGGTTTCCTCCCCCGGCACCACCAACCTGCTGAAGGTGCACCGGCTGGGGACGGGAGATTTTTACGAAGTTCATTGAGCTTCCGTCATTGGTGACTGGTGATTAGCGATTGGTTGAAAAACCTCGCTCCACCGCCTTCATGGATTTACCAATCACCAATCGCCAATCACCGGTTTTACCCAGGAGCATCCCATGTCCAACCCAAAAAAGGCCGTGGTTCTTTACAGTGGCGGACTCGATTCCACCACCTGCATGGCCATCGCCCGCGATCGGGGATTCGCCCCCTGCGCCATGAGTTTCGCCTACGGCCAACGCCACAGCATCGAACTGGACAAGGCCAAGGAATACGCCCCCAGAATCGGCGCCGTCAAGCACCACCTGGTCGAGATCGACCTGCGCCGCATCGGCGGCAGCGCCCTGACCTCGGACCTGGCCGTCCCCAAGGACGGCGTGCAGGAGGGGGAAATCCCGGTCACCTACGTGCCGGCGCGCAATACCATCTTTCTCTCCTTCGCTCTCGGCTGGGCCGAGGTGCTCGGCGCCTTCGACATCTTCATCGGGGTCAACGCCCTCGACTATTCGGGCTATCCCGACTGCCGCCCCGAGTATATCGCCGCCTTCGAGGCCATGGCCAACCTGGCCACCCGGGCCGCGGTCGAAGGGATCGGCCGCTACCGCATCCACACCCCGTTGATCGATCTCTCCAAGGCCGACATCATCCGCCGGGGGCTGGCGCTGGGGGTCGACTACGCCCTCACCCATTCCTGCTACGACCCCACCCCGGCCGGCCTGGCCTGCGGCCAGTGCGACTCCTGCCGGCTCCGGCTCAAGGGATTCGCCGAAGTCGGTATCAGCGATCCGGTGGCTTACCAATAACCGAGACCGGTATCCGACATCAGCTCAAGGATACCTCGACGAAGGAAAAACCATGTCCAGCATGCCTGACCTGCAGCAGTCCCGGGACGACCGCAACATCCCCATCGACAAGGTGGGGGTGAAAAACATCCGCTATCCGATTGTGGTGCTCGACAAAAGCAGGGACAAACAACATACCGTGGCCCGGATCAACATGTACGTGGATCTTCCCCATCATTTCAAGGGAACCCACATGAGCCGCTTCATCGAAATTCTCAACCAGCACCACGGCGAAATCAGCATCGAGCGAATGGATACCATCCTGCAGGACATGAAAGACCGGCTGGAAGCCTCCAGCGCTCACCTGGAGCTGGAATTTCCCTATTTTATCGAAAAACAGGCGCCGGTCTCCCGCGCCCGCAGCCTGATGGAATACCAGTGCCAGATGATCGGCAGTCTGGGAGATGAGGCCGACTTCGTCCTCGGCGTCACCGTGCCGGTCACCTCGCTCTGTCCCTGCTCCCGGGAAATCAGCGAACGGGGCGCCCACAACCAGCGCAGTTCCGTCAGCGTGCGCATCCGCTACCGCAGTGACCGTCACCATATCTGGTTGGAGGATCTGATCGAATGGATTGAGAGCTGCGGCAGCGCTCCGATTTACTCACTGCTCAAACGCGAAGATGAAAAGGCGGTCACCGAACAGGCTTACGACAACCCGATGTTCGTCGAGGACATCGTGCGGGCGGTCACCGTAAAGCTGCAAAGCGTCGAGGATATCGAGTGGTTCCGGGTCGAATGCGAGAATTTCGAATCGATCCACAACCATTCGGCCTACGCCCTGGTCGAGCAGCGCCGATAAAACATCTTCCTGTGGATAAGTCTGTGGAAACGGTGGACAAGTCATCGATGGAACAGCAACTGGCGGAAAAGAAGGCTTCCCTGGGCCCGGTGCTGGGCATCTTCGCCAAGGAACCGGTTCCGGGACGGGTAAAGACGCGACTTTGCCCCCCCCTGTCGGCTACCGAAGCTGCCGAGGTGTACCGGGTCTGTCTGGAAGAAACCGTCGGCGCAATGATCCGCGGCCCTTTTACCCTGGTGCTTTTTCACGCAGGCCGGGAACAATACTTTCGCGGGGCCTTTCCCGGCCTGCCCCTGTTCCCCCAGGCCGAGGGGGACCTCGGTCGACGTATGGAACAGGCATTGAAAACCCTGCTCGAACACGGCCACACGTCGGCCGTCCTGATCGGCTCGGACAGCCCCGATCTCCCTCTGGCCAGGGTCGAAGAAGCGATTGCCGTCCTGGCCCGGGCCGACTGCGTTACCGTGCCGGCAGGCGATGGCGGCTACGTGCTGGTTGGCGAGCACCGCCACCATCCGGAGCTGTTTCGCGACATCCCCTGGAGTACCCCCCGGGTGCTTGACGCCACCCGCCGCCGAGCCGCCGAACTGAATATCGATTATCGAGAACTGGCCTCCTGGGAAGATGTCGACGATCTCGTCTCGCTCAAACGCCTGCTGCAACGCTCGCCCCGCTCGGCCACGGCTAAATTCACCCTGGCCCGACTCGCCCACTGCCTTTAAGCCACCTCCGGCTTGCGTTGGTTCGGGAAACAGGGGTATAAACTTTGATGCTTTTGCAAAAAGCATCAAAGTAGATGGCTAAGCAAAAAACGCCAAAGGCAAGGCGCGCAATTATCGAGCAATGAGGCGTACTTACATACGTCGAAGCCGCGAGAGGATTGCAGCAACGCAGCAGTTGGCGAGTTTTTGCGACGCCATCAACTATAGGCACTCAGCTGTTTTGGAGGAGCATTGACCGACCTCGAGTATATAGAACGGATTTTTCTTCTGCCCGAGGGTGAAGAACGCGAGCGGCGTTTTTGGCGGGATCCGGCCCTGCGGCGGATGCTGCCGGAACTCTACCGGCTTGACGGGGTCCCCCAGCCCCCTGTTTACCACCCGGAAGGTGACGTGCTGACGCACACCCTGCTGGCGATCCGTCATCTTCCCGCCAACCCCGACCGGCGTCTGGCCTGGGGAGCGTTGCTTCACGACATTGGCAAAGCCGTCACAACCCGGGAAATCGACGGCCGTATCCGTGCTTTCGGCCATGATCGGGCAGGGGCCGAACTGGCGTCCGCGGTACTGAACCGGTTGGGGGTGGCCACGGAAGATCAAGCCGACATCCTCTGGCTGATCCGCCACCACATGTTCGCGCTCAGCTGGCAGGTGGCCGATCAGGCCAAGCTCAGCCACCGGCAATGGCGCTTCATCGAGGACCCCCGATTTGCCCTGCTTCTCGACCTGATGAAAATCGACGCACTCGCCGCCGGAGCCAACCCGGAAAAGCTTCGGCAGGTCGATTTTTACCGTCAGGCGCTCCTGGGAATCGCCCACGAAGACGTTCAAACCCCCGAATGAGTTTTCGAATGCCCATTGACTTGCTCAGGCGCTTGCACGATAATCGCCGACGTTATCACCCCTAACCCCTTTTCAAGGGAGGCATATCTTGGATCTGGTTCTCGGCGCCGGCCCGATTGTCAAGCTGGTCCTGTTGGTTCTGGTTTATTTTTCGGTGGTCTCCTGGGCCATCATTTTCTACAAGTTTCTGGTCATCCACCGCGCCACGCGCGACTCCGACCATTTTCTCGATTTTTTCTGGGCCAAGAAACGCTTTGATACGATCGGCCAGGGACTCAGGGATTACCCCAACTCGCCGCTGACCGTGCTGTTTCGGGAAGGCTACCAGGAACTGCTCAAGGTTCAGGGCAAGCGTCCCAGCGAAGAGGACGGCAACCTGACCACCGATCTCGGCGGTGCTGAAAACGTGGCCCGAGCCCTGCGCCGCGCCACCACCCTGGAGACCCACCGGCTGGAGAAATTTTTGACCACCCTGGCCACCACCGGCTCCACCGCCCCTTTCATCGGCCTGTTCGGCACCGTCTGGGGGATCATGGACGCTTTTCGCGGTATCGGTCAGACCGGCAGCGCTTCGCTGGCGGTCGTCGCCCCCGGTATCTCCGAGGCGCTGGTCGCCACCGCCATCGGCCTGGTCGCCGCCATTCCAGCGGTCATGGGGTATAACCACTTCGTCCACAAGGTCAATGTACTGACCGGCGAGATGGACAACTTCAGCCAGGAATTCCTCAACATCGTCGAACGCATGATCCGGAGAGGCTGATGGACGTCGGACCCGGCAGAGGCAACAGCCGCAGCACCCTTTCGCAGATCAACGTAACGCCACTGGTCGATGTCATGCTGGTGCTGCTGATCATCTTCATGGTTACCGCGCCGATGATGGAGCAGGGGGTCGATGTCAACCTCCCCGAAGTGGAAAGTGCCCAGAGTCTGACGGCAACCAAGGAGCCGCTGGTGATTACCGTGCAAAAAAATGGAAAGATTTCCATCGGTCGCACCGAGATCGACAGCGTCGCCAAGTTGACTCCGGTGTTGCAGCAGATCCTCAAGGACAAGCCCGAAAACGAAAAAGACGTCTTTCTCGAAGCCGATCGCGACGTTCCCTACGGCAAAGTGGTTCCGGTCATGGCGGCCATCAAAAAGGCCGGCGTTGCCAAACTGGGGATGGTTTCCCAGGAACCCAAACCCTGACCCTCCGCCGGAAGTTTATCCGGCTGGCTGTCTTTCTTTATGCACCCGAATCCACACATACGGCAGGACATCCAGGCCAGCCCCGAACCGGGACTGGGACGCATGATCGCTGTGTCTTTCGTCGTTCACCTGGCAGTTCTCGGCCTCGTCTCAGGGGTTCTCATTCCCCGCATGGCCACACCACCCAAGCCGGTTTATGTCGTCGATCTGGTTAACCTGCCGGTCAAGGATCCCCAGGCCGGCCGCCCCGACGCCCGGCCCCAGCCGCCCAAAGAAGCCAAGAAACCGGAACCGCCGGCAGCCAAACCGGAACCGAAACCGGACGCGGTCAAACTGCCGCCCAAGCCGGAAACCAAACCCCAACCAAAACCGACCCCCAAACCAACCACTAAAGCGGAGCCGAAACCCAAAGCCAAGCCGACCCCCAAGCCGACCCCCAAGCCGACCCCCAAGGCGGAGTCCAAGCCGAAGGTGACCAAAAAAGACGAGCAGAGTCTTTCCAGCGCCCTTGATAAGTTAAAAAATCAAAAAGAAATGCAAGACCTCAAGGACAAACTCGCCGCCATGTCCAGCAAGGATACCCGCAACGCCGCCGGCAACGCCCCGGTCGGCATGCTCGACGGCAAGGGAACCGAGGCGGGGGTTTCCAGCGATGCCTGGCTGCACGAGTTTCTGAAACAGGCTTGGCGGCTTTCCCAATACCAACTGGGGCGCACCGATCTGGCGGCGGAAGTGCAACTGATATTTGATGCCAAGGGCCAGCTTCTTTCGTACAAATTCACCGAAAAATCGGGTGATTCCCACTTTGACGATTCGGTCAGCCGTGCCATTTTACAACTAAAAGACTATCCTGAACCGACCCTTGCCGGAATGAAAAAAGATGTCGTGTTCAACCTAAAGGAATTGCTTAAATGAAAACTTTGTCCCGTCTGATCACCGCAGTTGTTACCCTCGCCGGCATCTGGACGAGTCCAGCCTTTGCCCAGATCGAAATCAGCGCCCCCGGCCAGCAGGCCATTCCGCTGGCCCTGACCCGCTTCCTTCCCCTTGACGGCGTAGTCAGGCCGCAACTGGCGGAGGACCTCAACCAGGTGCTCGAAGCGGACCTCGACCTGTCGGGGTTGTTCACCCTGGTCGACCCCGAATCGTTTCTTGGCGACGCCAACAGGCTCGGCCTTTCGAGCGTTGAAGTCGACTTCGGCCAATGGCGTCTGCTGCGGGCCGACGCCCTGATCAAAGGGGGATATGCGGTTCAGGGCGACCAGCTGACCCTGGAAGCCCGTCTCTATGACGTGGTTGGCCGTCGCCAGCTCGCCGGCCGCCGCTACATTGGCAAGGTGTCCGACCTGCGGCGCATGGGGCATACTTTCTCCGACCAGATCCTCAAAAGCATGACCGGCGAAGCTGGCCCGTTCAACACCCGCATCGCGTACATCTCCAACCGTACCGGCCACAAGGAACTCTACCTGATGGAGGTCGACGGCCACAATCCGGTGCGCATCACCGACCACCGTTCCATCGTTCTCAATCCCGACTTCTCGCCTCGCGGCAAAGAACTTATCTTCACCTCGTACAAAGCCTCCAACCCCGACATCTACCGCAAAGAGACCTACTCGGGCCGGGAAGCCAAGGTCTCGGCCCAGAAGGGCCTCAACATCGCCGCCCGCTATCGCCCGGACGGCCAGGAAATCGCCCTCACGTTGTCCAGGGACGGTAACTCCGAACTCTACTTGATCGGTACCGGCGGAACCATCCACAAGCGCCTGACCGATGCCTGGGGCATCGATGTCGATCCGACCTGGAACCCCAACGGCGACCAGATTGCTTTCGTCTCCGACCGCCAGGGCAATCCGCATATCTTCATTCTCGATGTGGTCACCGGACAGGTCCGCCGCTTAACCAAGGACGGCAAATACAATGCGACTCCGGCCTGGAATCCCAAGGGCGACCGCATCGCCTTCAGCCGCCTCGAAGGGGGGCGTTTCGACATTTTCACCATCAACCCCGACGGCAGCGACGAACGCCGGCTGACTTTCGGCCCCGGCAACAAAGAACACGCCCGCTGGAGTCACGACAGCCGGTTCCTGGTGTATTCGTCGGATGAAGACGGTAAACGAGGCATTTACATCATGCGAGCCGATGGCAGCGGCAGCCGGCGCGTTTCGCCGGCGGGTGGAGACTGCAGCCACCCGGCCTGGTCGAACGAATGGTAAAGGGATTGTTTTTTAAATCGATTTCTGTATAATTAGCCTGCTTTTCAATGGCCTGAGGAAATTTGTGGGTTCTTTCTTATCAATGTCTGTATCAGCATTAAAGGAGCTCGAAATTATGAAAAAGCACACCCTGCGCATAATACTGTCCGTTACCCTGGTGGCCGCCGTGATGTGCGGATGCGCCAAGAAACCGGCTTCCGTCGTCGTTGATCCATCGGGAGAGCCCGTTGTCTCAACCATGCCGTCCGAAGATGTTGCCGGCTACGGCAACGGTTCGATGTCCGATCAGGCCACCGGCGACGGTTCGGGCTACGGCATGGGAACCATGGGTGACGGCACCGTGGCTGGCCTGAACCGCATTTTCTTCGAATTCGACCAGTTCACCCTGACTCCCGAGGCCCGCGATATCCTGGCCAAAAACGCCGAGTACATGAAGGCCAATACCGGACTCCGGGTTCGCATCGAAGGGCACTGCGACGAGCGCGGTTCCGACGAATATAACCTGGCCCTGGGTGAGCGCCGCGCCAGCGCCACCAAAAACTACATGGTTTCCCTCGGAGTTGACTCCGATCGTCTGACCATCATCTCATATGGCGAGGAAATGCCGCTCGATCCGGGCCGCTCGGAAAGCGCCTGGTCCCAAAACCGCCGGGCCGAATTTAAAGACGCACGTTAAGCACCATCGTTTCAGCTTCGAGGCCGTGCCAAAGCGCGGCCTTCGTTGTTGACAAAGGACTCTGAACCATGAACGGTTGGATCAAATTCTCTCTGCTGCTAGTCCTTCTGGCGATCGTTTCCGGATGCATCCCGACCCAACGCGAACTGCGCATGGAACGGGATCTTGAACAAATGAAAAAGCGCTTGGCCAATGCTGAATTAAGTCTTGCGGCGCAAGGCAAAAACCTGGCTGGAGAGCTTGAGCAACGCCTGGATATCCTCAGCCGCACGCAAGCCGACCAGCAAGTGAATCTCGATTCCCTAAAAGTCGATATTCAGTCCTTCAACGGGCGCTTCGAGGACCAATCCCGCGACCGAGAAGAGTTGCGCTCGGACATGGGCCTGATGCGCGACGATCTCGGCCTCAAGCTCACCTCTCTCGAGGACCGAATCCTCAAACTTGAAGAGAATCGCACCGCGGCCACAGTCCTGCCCACAGCGCAAACAACTCCGGAGAGCCTTTACGAAACGGCGCTGGAAAAAATTCAGAAAAGCGGCGATTACGCTGGTGCACGCAAAAATCTAGAGATTTTTCTGCAGAACAACCCTCAAAATCCACTGGCCGTTAATGCCATGTACTGGATCGGCGAGGCCTATTATGGCGAGAAGAGTTATGAAAATGCCATCCTGCAGTTTCAGGACGTAATCCAAAAACATCCGTCGCACCCCAAGGCCGCCGCCGCCTTACTCAAGCAGGGGCTTTCCTTTCATGCCCTTGGCGATATCCAGAATGCCAAGATCCTTCTGCAGAAAGTCCAGGAAAGCTATCCCCAGTCCGAGGAAGCAGGCAAGGCAAAAGCCAAGCTGGCCGAACTCAAAGGCTGAACCATCTCTGGATAAAACGCAAAAAGGACGGCCGGTTGGCCGTCCTTTTTGCGTTTCTGGAAGCTATCTTTCGCAACCAGCGACCAGAACCCCCATGAAGCCTTAATGCATCCGCAAGTTTCCTGCCGCGTGACCCAACTGGTAAAAAGATGATCCGACCGGTTACCGATCCAACCTGGAGAACGGAGAGCGTCCTGCAAAGACAGCCCAAATAAAAAGGGCTGCTCCTCTTGGAACAGCCCCTGGATGATTATTTTAAAAGTTGAAATTTATTTGCCGGTCTGCTGTCCCGCTTCGCTGTTCGAGGTCACGCCGCGGACGATGCCGGTCAGCATCATCAGGGCGGGAACCAGCTGGGTGGCGACGATCAGGCCACAGAAACCGAGGAAGAGCCATACCAGGATTCCGCTGCCCTGGGTCGACGAGCCGGCGGCAAAGGCGCTGGTGGCCAGGGTCATGAGTCCGGTGAAGAGTGTGCTGGTTCGGGCGATCGCGTTCATGGTGTCCTCCTTTATAGGTTTTTGTGGTCGCTGCGTCAGGTGTTCTAAGGTTACTTGCTCGATTTGTGGGCAGCTTCTTCCCGCGGAGCCATCACGCCTTTAACAAGGCCGAACATCACCAACAGGGCGGGAATCAGCTGGGCGGCGACAATCATGCCGCAGAAGCCGAGGAAGATCCAAACCACGATCCCGCTGTTGTCAACCCGGCCGCCGCTGGCGAAAGCGGAGGTGGCAAGGGTCATCAGGGTGGCGGTGGCGGCGGCGATTTTAGAGGTGGTTTTCATAATGTCCTCCTATGGGTTATATGGAAAAATGGGTTGGTTAATCATTTTGACGAGTTCATTTATCCCAGTTCAACGTTTTGAGGCGATCTCGTTATTGCGTTTGCCGAACAGGCTTTTGGTCCCGGTGAAGAAGAGGAAGAGGCCGGGAAGTACCTGGGTGGCCACGATCAGACCGAAGAAGCCGAGGAAGAGGATGGTTATGATGCCGATGCCGGCGCTGCTGGAGCCGTTGGCAGCAAATGCCGGGGAGGCCGAAGCGATGAGCAGGGTGATGGTCGAAGTAAGAGAGTTTTTCATGGCCGGGGAGGCCGAAGCGATGAGCAGGGTGATGGTCGAAGTAAGAGAGTTTTTCATG
>MHXM01000153.1:16512-22359 GCA_001825565.1 Desulfuromonadaceae bacterium GWC2_58_13 | reverse complement strand
CGGGTAGGGGCCTTTGATGCAAGTAAAATTACCTCGCGGGCTCCGTCCCCATCTTTCCCATCTTTGCAATGCATCGACGGGAAGGATTTAGCACCTGACACCCACCTTCGCGTAACGCTACGGCGGATCGGTTGCTGTGGCTTCGCAGGGCCTGTCCCTCCACCACTCTTGATAAAGACGTTGTTCTATGCGGTTGTAGGCTTGAACTCTAATAAAAAGCCGTCCCTTTGTCAAACGGATTCCAGCGTCGCGGAAAAGTCGTCCCGGCGGTCCTTCCTCCGCGCGTTGTCGCCGACCCGATCCCGGATCATGGCGAAGAGTTTTCGGAAGTCTATCGGCTTGGCCAGATACGCATCCATGCCGGCATCGAGGCATTTCTGCTGGTCGACCGGAAAGGCGTGGGCGGTCAGGGCGATGATGGGAACATGGCTGCCCCGTTCTTTTTCCTGCGCCCGGATGGTTCGCGTCGCCTCGAAACCGTCCATCACCGGCATCTGCACGTCCATCAGAATCAGGTCATAGGCTCCCTGTGTCCACCTCGCGACGGCTTCCTCGCCGTTGGCGGCGGTGTCGAAATCAAGGCCTTCGTGCCGGAGCATGTGGGTCAGGAGTTTGCGGATGATGGGATCGTCCTCGGCCAGCAGCAGCCGCGGCCGGCTTCCTTCCGCCGGGGCGAAAGCCGGAGCCGGAGCGACGGTTGCCGTCGGCGTTGCCGGCCCGGCTTGGCGCAACGGCAGGATGGCGACGAAAGTGCTTCCCACTCCCGCCTCGCTGGAAAAGTCGATGGTGCCGCCCATGCGTTCGGCCATCTCCCGGCTGATGGCGAGACCGAGACCGGTGCCGCCGTAGCGGCGGCTGTGGGAGGCGTCTCCCTGGCTGAAGGGCCGGAAGAGGGCCTGTCCCTTCTCGCCGGAAATGCCGATGCCGGTGTCGGCCACGGTGAAGGCAACCTCGCGGCGGCCGTCTTCGACCACATTCCTGGCGGCCACTCGGATCGCCACCTTTCCCTGCTCGGTAAACTTTACGGCATTCCCGATCAGGTTCATCAGGATTTGCCGGGTTCGACCCTCGTCCCCTTTCACCTGTTGCGGTGTGTCGGGAGCGATGTCCAGCGTCAGGTCCAAGTCTTTGCGCCGCGCTTCGAGATCGAACAGTTCCACCGCTGCGCGCACCGATTGGTGGAGCTGGAAGGGTTCTTCGACAAAAGAGATCATTCCCGATTCGATCCGGGAGAAATCGAGGATGTCGTTGAGGATGCGGAGCAGGGCCAGGGCCGACTTTTTCACGATCTCCAGATGCTCCCGCTGCTCAACCGAAAGTTCGCCGTGGAGGGCGAGATCGAGCATGCCGAGAACGCCGGTCATCGGCGTACGCAACTCGTGGCTCATGTTGGCGAGGAACTGACCCTTGGCCTTGGTGGCCGCTTCGGCGGCTTCCTTGGCCTGGCGCAGATCCTCCTCGGTTGTTTTGCGCAACATGGCAATGGCGACCAGGTCGGCCACGGCCTTCATCAGCATCAGATCGTTTTCGGAGAACCGGTCCCTGGTGCGGGTGCCGAAGGAGAGGGTACCGAATACGTGTTCATGCGCCATCAGCGGATGACAGGCGTAGGCCCGGATTCCGTACGATTTGACCAGCTCCGTGCGCGGATCGGGGGTGTTCGTGATGTCCTCGGCCACGATGCGGCAGGCATCCCGGGCCGCGCAGCCACACACGGCCACACCATAATCCAGCCATTCGATTCTTTTCGCCTCCTCATCGGGAATACCGGCGCAGGCATTGAGGTGGAGCCGGCCTTGCTTCTCATCCGCCAGAAAGTTGAAGAAGGCCTGGCAGTTGAGGAAGTCCATGACTTTCCGGCAGAGGGCGTCAACCACTTCTTGGGGGGATTCGCTGGCGAGCAGCAGGCTGGCGGTTTCCGCCAGCAGGTTCTGGCGCATCTCGGCTTTTTTGCGCGCGGTGACATCCTCGGTGAAGATGACGATCCCCCCGACCGCACCGGTGGCATCGTGCCAGGGATGAAGTTCCCACCGCACCCACTGCACCGAACCGTCGGCCCGCTCGAAGCGGTCCCCCTTCGCCTGCGACACCTCGCCCGCCATGCCCCGACGATGAATCTCCCGCAATTCCGAACTTATTTCCGGAAAAACCTCGTAATGAGACTTGCCGATCAGGTCGCGATCGCCCAGGCCGTAGTCGCTCAGCCATCGGCGGCTGACGCTCAGATAGCGCATGTTGCGGTCGAACATCGCCAGCGAAACCGGCGCATGTTCGATGAACAGCCGCAGCCGTTCCTCGCTTTCGCGAAGCGCCGCTACGGCCTGTTTGTGCTCGGTGATGTCGCGCCCGTAGAAATTGACGTAACGGTGCTCGCCGATCGGTATCAGAACGAAAGAAAGGTCACGCTCACCGCAACGACTCACCAGCTCCCGGTGCGCCTGGTTATCCAGGGCCGCGGCCAGTTCCCGCCGCGCGAAAACCGGCACCGTCCCGCCGACGAAACACTGCCATTGCGCCAACAGTTCGGCGGAGGCACGATTGGCGTACAGCAGGACGCCGTCTTCGCCCACGCGCAGAATCGGAAAGGGGTTCTCTTCGGGAAACAGGGCGGCGCTCCGGATCTGCTCTTCCGCCGCCTTGCGTTCGGTGATGTCGATCAGGGTGACGACGACCCCGTTGATGCTGCCTTCAGTGGTTCCATAGGGGAGAACCCGCACCAGGTAATGCTTCTGCTTTTCCAGCGTCGCCACTTCCCGTTCCACCGGGGCGAGGGATTTCAGCACGGTTCGGGCATCATCCGCCAGTCCGGCCCAGTCGATGGTTCCCGCCAGGTGTCGGAAGGGGCGGCCGATGTCCGCCGGAATCAGGTTGAAGATGTGAGCCATGGCCGGGGAAAAGCGTCTGATACGGAGCTGTCGATCGAGAAAGAGGGTGGCGATCCCGGAGCTTTTGAACAGGTTCCCCAGATCGTTGTTGGCGCGGTCGAGTTCCTCCACCTTGTCCTGCAGTTCGGCATTGACCGTGACCAGCTCTTCGTTCAGGGCCTGGAGCTCTTCTTTCGAGGTTTCCAGCTCTTCGTTGGTGGACTGGAGTTCTTCGTTGGCCGACTGGAATTCCTCGTTGATCGACATCAGCTCTTCGTTGGCCGACATGAACCCCTCTTGCGAGGTTTCGAGCTGCTCGGTGACGGCCTGCAACTGTTCGTGGGTGACTCGCAGCTGTTCCTCCAACTGGCGGATCAGCATCTCCTTGGACGACTTGTCGCCGTCGAACGTCTCTTCCCCGCCATCCGGCGCGCAATGGCCCCCCGCGGGAGGCGCCGGCTCCAGGATCACCAGCGCCAGTTTCTCCGTCGTCGTTGAGGTCTGAAGCGGTTCGACCAGCACGTTGACCGTTTCTTCCCGCCCGTTGCCGGTCACCCGCACTCCCCGAAAACCGACCGGCTTCTGTTCGGTGAACGTTTTATAGATCGCCGCCCTCAAGGCGGGTCGCAGCTCCCCCCTGACCATCTTCATTAAATCGCGGGTCCATTCTCCCACCGGCACCTCCAGTAGGTGGTTCGCCCGGGTGGAGACATGCACCATCTGGTAGTTTTCGTTCACCACCACGCAAGGGGGAGCGTAGCGTTCCATGATGAGTCTTTCGGCGATTTGTCCGGGCGGCGGTTCCCCGGCGGCGGCCAATCCCGGCGGCCGGCTCGGATAGGAAAATCTGCGGACTGGCGCGGTGGAGGGGAAGGCCATCTCTTCCCGCCCGTTCCCTTCGAGGCGGTCGAAGATCTTCCATTTTTTGTCGACCGGAGCGAACAGGTTGGAATGGCGTCCCACCGTCTCGGAGGCGCCGAGAAAGAGGGTGCCTCGTGGTTTCAGCACCTGGTGGAAGAGGGCGATGAGGCGCTTCTGCATGTCGGGGTTGATATAAATGAGAAAGTTGCGGCAGACCAGCAGGTCGAGTCGCGAGAAGGGGGGATCCTTGATCAGGCTGTGGTGGGCGAAGACAACCATCTCCCGCAGTTGCTTGGTCACTCGCCAGCGCCCGTCGACCCGGGTGAAGAAGGTCTTGAGCCGCTCCGGTCCCAGATCCAGCTCGATCTCGTCGGAATACACCCCGGCCCGGGCCTGGGCGATGGCGGTCTCGTCGATGTCGGTGGCGAAGAGCTGCACCCGGGCATCGAGCCGTTGTTGCTGGAGATACTCGCGGATCAGGATGGCGGTGGAATAGACCTCCTCGCCGGTGGCGCAGCAGGCGTGCCAGATGCGAACCGGTTCGTCGGGAGCGCGATTGGCGAACAGCCTCGGCAGGACCTCCAGGCGCAGCGATTCGAAGGCTTCGGGATCGCGGAAGAAGCCGGTGACCCCGATGAGAATTTCCTGTCCCAGTGCCCGGGCCTCCCGTTCGCTGGTTTCCAGCAGGACGATGTATTTTTTCATCCCCGCCACATCGTTCACCACCATTCGCCGTTCGATCCGGCGGATGACGGTGTTTTTTTTGTAGGAACTGAAATCGTGACCGGTTCTGGTCCTGACGATGGCGAGAACGGCGGCGAGATCTTCATCGAGGTTGGTCGCCTGGCAGGCACGGGAGGAAAGGGAGCAGATCCCCCGGGCGAGGTCGGCGATTTTTCCCGCCATCTCTTCCGCCGGCAGGATCAGATCCGCTTTGCTTCTGGCGATGGCGCTACGGGGCATGGCGGGATGGATGGCCGTGTCCGGGGCCTGGACGATGACCAGGCCGCCGGCCTCCTTGACGGCTCTGGCCCCGGCCGAACCATCGGTTCCGTAACCGGAAAGAATCACGGCGATGGAACGTTCCTCCTCTTCCGCCGCGAGCGAACGGAAAAACCGGTCGATGGGATGGAACGCGCCGCGTTTGCCGGTCGGAGGGGCCAGGCGGAACCGGCCGCCGCTCAGGGTCAGTTCCCCGCCGGCGGGGATCACATGGACCCTGTCCGGCCGGGGCGCCGCCCCATTTTCGGCCGTCTCCACCGGCATGGGAGTACAGCGGCCCAGCATCTCGGCGAGAAATGACGGTGCGCCGGGGGGCAGGTGCATGATCACCACGTACGCGAGACCGCAGTCGGAAGGCAGGGCGGTGAAAAGCTGTTCCAGCGCCGCCTGTCCGCCAGCCGATGCCCCGATGGCGACGACGGCGCAGGGTTTTGCCCTCACCGGATCCGTGTTGCCGGCCGGCTGATCGGCTTTAGCATTTTCATCCTCCCGCGGCGTCCCTTTGTCCATGTCGTCCCCCCTCCCTGTTTGCCGGGTTTCCTGGGTTTTTTCGAGTCAGGAAAACCATGCTCGTATCTTCCCATATCACCTTTGAAAAGCCAACTTCTTCAAGCAGCCCCCCCGATGATGGCAATGGATGATAAAGGATAGCAGAAAACAGGCAAAAACCAAAAACAGCAAACCCCGGACGTAGGTTATTCCCGGTCCAGGTCGGCGACGGCCTGCAGCAGCGCCTCCAGGTTGAGATTCTCCGCCACCGTTTCGCCCAGCCCTTCCCCTTGGCGGCGCAGCAGACTGAAACGCGGCTGACGGGTTCCCTCGGCATCCTTGACCAGGCCGGTGGTCAGGATGCCGGCGTCGGCCAGTTGGGCCTGGGCGCAGGAGTTGGGACAGCCGGAGATGGCCCAGGACAGCTGCTCTCCCTTGGGGCCGAGAGCGGCCAGCACCTGGCGGGCGATGTCGCGGGTCGGCGCCAGCCCCATCCGGCACAGGTGGTTGCCGGGGCAGATGCGGAAGGCGGCTGCGGCGCCGGATTCCGCCGATTCAAGGCCACTGGTGGCCAGGGCCGTCTCGATGCCCCGGCGGACGGTGGTGTCGGCGGGGATGAAGGCCAGATTCT
>MHXM01000153.1:3106-16494 GCA_001825565.1 Desulfuromonadaceae bacterium GWC2_58_13 | reverse complement strand
CGCCAGTCGGCGTAGCGCCGAAGCCGGCAGTTCGCCGGCGAAGACCGGGACCTCCACCGGTCCCGCCGCAGTCGGGGCGGCGGTCAGGGCCTGCTCCAGGGTCTGAAAGGGAAAGGACTCCGGCGCTCCGACCAGTTCGGCGGAAATCAGCTCCCGCAGGCGTGTCTCACCCGTTTCGGCGGCCAGAAATTTGAGCCGTTTCGGCGGCGGGGTGTGCTTGCGGTAGGCGTGGACAATGGCCTCGATCAACGGGATCAACCGCTGCTCGGCGACCTGTCGTTCGAAAAGGAAACCGGCCCGGGGCTGCCGGCCGAGGCCGCCGGCGATCCAGACATCGTAATGCCGGTCGCCGACATGGACCAGGCCGACGTCCTGGATCAGATGCCGCGCCCCCCGGTAGCCGGCGTCGATCCCGATCTTGAATTTTTTCGGCAGCCCCTCGAAATGGGGGTTGCCGGCGAAATGCCGGTGCAGCCGGCGGGCCAGGGCCTGCACCGTTTCGAAACCGGGAGCGAAGGTGGTGCTGCAGGCAATCCCCCGCACCGCGCCGCCGCAGGCGCCCCGGGAGGTGAGTCCGACCGCGGCCAGAGCGGTCGCCACCGCGGCCAGATCCGGATATCGCAGCCCGTGCAGCTCGATGCTGCCGCGGGTGGTCAGGTGCAGGTTACCGTTGGAGAAGCGCTCCGAGAGGTCGCTGATTTTCAGCGCCTGCTCGCTGGAGAGGACTCCGGCGGGGATTTTCACCCGCAGCATCAGGTCGCCGGCGTCGTTCTGCCGGTAGATGCCGTCGAGGCGCAGTTTCTGATAGTCGATGGCGTTGTCGGACATGCGCATTTTTCACCTCTAAAACTCTATTTGGTTTTCTAATTGAGATTTTCAGTAAACCACCGGCTCTGCCGGTGTGACTAAAAAAGGCTTTGCCGCTCCAGCGATTTATAAGACATTTCCTCCCGAGGAAAGCCACTAAGGGAAATCCCCAGGAGGAAATGCCATGCGAGAGTGGCAAAGTTTAGCCCATGTAAAATGGGAGTGCAAATACCATGTGGCGATCGTTCCGAAGTATCGGAAGAAGGCCCTATTTGGCCGGATTCGCAGGGAGATAGGGAAGATCATCCGGCAGTTGTGTCGTCAGAAGGAAGTTGCGCTCATCGAAGGGCACGCGATGCCCGACCATGTTCACCTGGTGCTGAGTGTGCCACCGAAGTACAGCATTTGCGATGTTCGTTGGGTATCTGGAAGGCAGGTCAGCCATCCATATCCATCGGCAGTTGCAAGGGGTGAAGAAGGGCTTCACCGGGAAGCATTTTTGGTCACGTGGGTATTTGTCAGTACGGTCGGAATGGATGAAGAGACGATCCGAGCGTACGTCAGGAATCAAGAAGAATTAGACCGTCAGGGAGAACTCGACTTAACTTAAACCCTTACTTTTAGGGGTTTTCTCAAGCCACCCGCTCTGCGGCTGGTCTGTGACTTTAAAAGTATATAAAAATATAAAGAATCGTTTGGCAAACCCCAGACTATTCAAAATCAGCTAGTCAATAAAAAAGTGGAAATAAAATATTTGTACTTGAGTTAAGCCTGAGACAATGGGGCGGCGGGAAAATCTGGCGTGTGTAATTTGGGCAGGCTTGCATAATATTTGCGCAGCCAGTTCTGGCCGAGTCTTGGCTTGTGGATGCTTTATGAGTTATTACGGATAGTTACGCAATGGTACGCTTATTGAAACGGATTCCGAATCGATCGGAGGCAACGACGCCTTCAACATGGACGAGGAGGTCTGAAGATGGAAGCATCCATTGTTTCCCTGCGCAATGGCGGGGATGTCTTATTTCTGATGCTGGGGGCGGTTATGGTTTTCGCCATGCACGCCGGGTTTGCCTTTCTCGAAGTTGGCACGGTTCGCAAGAAGAGCCAGGTCAACGCCTTTGTCAAAATCCTCTCCGACTGGTCGGTTTCGACGATCATCTATTTTCTGATCGGTTATCCCATCGCCTACGGCATCGACTTTCTGCAACCGGCCGCCGGCCTGCTCGGCGACAACCAGGGAATCGAGCTGGTGCGGTTTTTCTTTCTGCTCTGCTTTGCAGCCTGCATTCCCGCCATCATTTCCGGGGGAATCGCCGAACGGGCCAAATTCTGGCCGCAGGTTGCGGCCGGGGCCGTGTTCGTCGGACTGGCCTACCCGTTTTTCGAATCCCTGATCTGGGGACGCAACAGCAGCTATTTGCAGGGGTTTCTCGAACGGACCCTGGGCGCTCCCTTTCATGATTTCGCCGGCAGCGTGGTGGTGCATTCCATGGGCGGCTGGATGGCCCTGCCGGCGGTGCTGATTCTCGGTCCGCGCATGGGACGTTACGTGCGCGGCAAGAGCCATCCGATTCCGGTCAGCAACATTCCCTTCCTGGCGCTCGGCAGCTGGATTCTGGCCGTGGGCTGGTTCGGTTTCAACGTCATGAGCGCCCAGAAGCTCGAAGGGATTTCCGGACTGGTGGCGGTCAACTCGCTGATGGCCATGGTCGGCGGCGTGCTGTTCGCCCTGGTGGCCAGCCGAAACGACCCCGGTTTCGTCCACAACGGCGCGCTGGCCGGGCTGATCGCCATCTGCGCCGGCTCGGATATCGTGCACCCGCTGGCGGCCTTTCTCCTGGGCGGCATCGGCTCTTTGATCTTTGTTTACGGGTTTCAGTGGGAGCAGGAAAAGCTCAAGATCGACGATGTGCTGGGCGTCTGGCCGCTGCACGGCGTGGTCGGCAGCTGGGGGGGGATTGCCGCCGGGATTTTCGGAATGCCGGTATTCGGCGGCATGGGAGGCGTGAATTTCTTTTCCCAATTAATCGGCACCCTGCTGGCGATCGCTTACGCCCTGACGGTCAGCGTGCTGGTGTACGTGATGGTTCGCAACCTGTTTGGGTTCCGCATGACCGACGAGGATGAATTTGCCGGGCCCGACCTGCGGATCCACAATATCGACGCCTACCCGGAAGATCATGTTCGTTGATTTTTATCCGCTGAGTTTGCACTTCCGGGACGCCGGGGGTATAATAATTACGGATTAAGAGATTTTTCGAGGAGGCTGGACGCAGCTTCCTTATTTGCCCTGGACGACTTACCCTCCTGGTCTCCAGGGTTTTTTTTGCGTAAAAATGAAACGGCCGCCCATCGCAACAAAAATGGGCGGCCGTTTTGCGTTTTTGTGCGGCTTGAGGGAGGAACTACCTGCCGAGCTTTTCCAGGTTGGTTTTTTCCATCTGGACCAGTTGGGCGAAGCTGTAGCGCTGGAGGGTGGCCATCATGTCCTGGCGAACTTCCTTCCAGGCGCCGTGGACCGGGCAGAACACCTCTCGTTCGCAGGATTCCCCGTCGGACAGGCAGTCGTTGAGATACAGGGGCCCTTCCTGCGCGATAACGACGTCAAGCAGGGTGACTTCGCTCGGGTCCTTGCGCAGAAAAAAGCCGCCGCCGACCCCCCGTTGCGAACCGACGATGCCATCCTTGATAAGGGGTTGCAGGATTTTGGTCAGGAAGGCCGGGGTGATGTGCTGGTGGCTGCAGATGTCTTTCTTGTACACGATTTCTCCGCGCGGTTGGCGAGCCAAGTAAAGCAGGGCGCGGATGGCATATTCTGTGGCACGGGTAATGATCACTTTGACCTCCTATTCATAACCTGGCAGGTAACAGATATCTTCCCAGGGAAGATTTGTCAACTTTAAAGACAAGTCGTATCTTTTTCCGGTAGCGGAAGGGCCTCTTGACAGTCGCCGGGCCGTCGGGCATCATCAATTTCCTCCGGAGGCTGTTGTGGTGAGTTCACCTTTCGATGAAACCGTCGTGCCGATCGGCCGCTTTGCACCCAGTCCCACCGGCGCGCTCCATTTCGGCTCGTTGCTGGCGGCGGTCGGCAGCTACTGTCTGGCCCGTCATGGCGGCGGGCGCTGGCTGTTGCGGATGGAGGACCTGGATACGCCGCGGGTGGTCTCCGGAGCGGCGGACGAAATCATGCGCACCCTGGAAGCGCTCTCTCTGTTCTGGGACGGCGAGGTGGTCTGGCAGAGTCGGCGCACCGAGCGCTATGCCGCCATGCTTGCGCGCCTGGATGAGCAGGGGTTGGTTTTCGGCTGCGCCTGTTCCCGTAAGGAAATTCTGGCCAGTGCGCCCCACGCCGGGGAAGAGGGGCCGGTTTATCCCGGCACCTGTCGCAGCGGTCTGGCGCCGGGGCTGCGCCCACGGGCCTGGCGCCTGCGGGTGCCGTCATCGCAGGTTTGCCTGACCGATGGAGTGTTCGGGCCCCTGAGCCAGTGTCTGGCCGACGAGGTCGGCGATTTTGTGCTGCGCCGGGCCGACGGCCTGTTCGCCTACCAACTTGCGGTGGTGGTGGACGATGCCGATGCCGGAGTGACCCAGGTGGTGCGCGGCCAGGATCTGCTGTCTTCGACTCCGCGCCAGATCTACCTGCAGGATTGCCTGAATTTCCCTCATCCCCGTTATATACACCTGCCGCTTGCGCTGAGTGCGGAGGGCGAAAAAATCAGCAAGCGGCATGGGGCGGTGGCCGTCGGTCGGGGCGGTGAATTGATCTGGCAGGTGCTGCGCTTTCTCGGCCAGCCGGTGCCGCAGTCGTTACGGGGAGCGCCTCCGGGAGAGATTCTGGCTTGGGGAATTCGCTTTTTCGATCTGGCAATGGTGCCGAAAGCCTCGCGGGTGCCGAATTCGCTGATTGAAGATTGATGGCGTCGCAAAAACTCGCCAACTGCTGCGTTGCTGCAATTGCCTCGCTGCTTCGACGTACGTAAGTACGCCTCATAGCTCGACAATTGCGCGCCTTGCATTTGGCGCTTTTTGCTTAGCCATCCAATTTGATGCTTTTTGCGAAAGCATCAAGATTGACCGGGGGAGCCGGGTTTGCTGCACGACAGAAAATGGCATATCTTTGCAGTGCTTACCGGGATGTACGTGGTGGCCTACTTCTATCGGGTGTCGGCGGCGGTGATCGCCGGGGATCTGCGGAACGATCTCGTCCTTTCCGCCGAACAGCTGGGAAATGTCTCCTCGGCTCTTTTTTACGCATTCGCGCTGACGCAACTCCCGCTCGGGCCGGTGCTTGACCGTATCGGACCGCGCCGAACGATCTTTACCCTGGGGCTGGTGACGGCGGCCGGCGCCCTGCTGTTCGCTTTTGCCGAGGGATACCTGGGGGCCTGGGTGGGCCGGGCGCTGATCGGTGTCGGCACCGCTTGCGTCCTGATGGGATCGCTGAAGGTTTATACCGCCTGGTTTGAACCCCGGCAATTCGCCACCCTGTCGGGATTGCAGGTCGCTCTGGGAAACATCGGCAACCTGCTGGCGACGGCTCCCCTGGCCTGGCTGGCTGAAAAAGTCGGCTGGCGTCAGACCTTCGTTGCCGTGGCCGGGTTGACCGTTTTGGTCGCCCTGGCCGTGTTCATCGTCGTCCGCGATGCCCCCGACGGCGCGGTCAGCGGCAAGCGACCGCCACTTTTGGCCGGCTGGGGCCGGCTGGCGCGGACCCCGTCGTTCTGGCTGCTTGGCCTGCTGGCGTTTTTCTGGTATGGAAGCTACATGGCGGTGCAGGGCCTCTGGGGCGGCCCCTATCTGGTCGAGATGCTCGGCTGCCCGCGGGAGACGGCGGCTTTTCTGCTGCTGCTCACCGCGGTAGGTTTTATCGTCGGCTGTCCCCTGGCCGGGCGGCTGTCCGACCGGGTTTGGGCCTCGCGCAAAAAAGTTCTGGCGGCGGGGCAGCTGGGCGTATTGGTGATCCTGTCCCTGTTTCTCGGACCACTTGAACGGCTGCCGGCGGCCCTTCTGCCCCTGGTTTTTTTTCTGTTCGGGATGTTCGTGTCGACCGGGCCGGTGCTCTATGCCCAGGTTAAGGAACTGTTCTCCGGCGAGCTTGCGGCCACGGCCATGACTTCGATTAATTTTTTCGTGGTTATCGGCGCGGCGCTGACCCAGCAGGTCATGGGCTATGTCATGGGCGGAAATCCCGCCCAGGCCGACGCTTTTCACCGTGCTTTCGCATTTCCGGCGGTGGGTCTGGGGTTGGCCTGGTTGGGGTATCTGTGCTGCAGCGATACCCATCCGCAATAATCTCGGGTAAACTTCATCCGGTTGAAATTGATTCAATCCATATCATGGGAGGCATACTATGCAACGATGGTTTTTGGCGTCGGTTCTTTTGTTGATGATAACGGGGTGCGGCGGCGGTTCGTTTACCGTCCCCAAGGACCAGTATCGCGAACAGGTGCAGACGCTGGGGGTTTTGCCCCTGATGCTGGACGAGGCGTCGGATATCGATCATCCTGAACGCGATGCGGTGGCCGAAATGCTGCGCCGCTACAATGCGGCCACGCAGGGGCTTTTGATCGAAACGCTCAAGGAAAGTAAAAACTACTTCGATGTCCGCGTCGTGCCGGGAGATGCCCGGGAGATGTTCAATCGGCTGGTCACGGGGCGGAACCTCAACGGAAGTGGCGACGAACAGCATCGGGGGTACGTCCTCAATGGGACGGAGATTGCCTCCCTGGCCGAAAAAAATG
This sequence comes from Desulfuromonadaceae bacterium GWC2_58_13, assembly GCA_001825565.1. Taxonomy (GTDB): domain Bacteria; phylum Desulfobacterota; class Desulfuromonadia; order Desulfuromonadales; family Trichloromonadaceae; genus Trichloromonas. The sequence goes on along the minus strand of MHXM01000153.1, from coordinate 9,943 downwards.
TGGTTGACGCGCTGCTGGTGTTGATTTTCAACGGCCTTGAGCGCCAGGAAACCCGTTGGGACCGGACCAAGTTGACTTACCTGAAGGCCAGGTACAATGTCATCCTGGTCGGAGCCATGGTTATCACTCCCGACGGCAGGGTCCTCTGGGAGTACCATGGAGAGCCCGGGGAGAGCTTTTTGCCCTTGCAGTATCCTGATTTTGACGAGGCTTTTTATAATAAGACCGAGGAGGTCAAGATCCGTTTCATTTCGATTCCAGGCCTGGAGCGGACTTTGGCGGAAAGAGAAACCGCGTTTTTAGGATCGGGCTCCTGGCCACGCCTGTACAAGGAATTGTTCGAGGGGTTGGCGTCCGAACTGAGTCCCGGCATGATCAACCCTCTGCGTAACAAGGAGCAGTAGTATCGGTTGACTTTTTTCGATCCGATAGCACTGGCGTCAGCTGTTTGCCGTACCTCCCCGATGTCTATTGGCGCCCCCATGTTCTCCTGGGGGCGCCAATATCCCGGCAAAGAAATAAAAGTGATTGACAGGCAGTGGCGAATGGATGTACATAAGCTCCGTAGCACTGCATTTTCCCCGCTACACTGCCCGTCATCATTTCAATATCCTTTATAAATCAGTGGCTCAGTTACAGGTAGACCGAAATTCATATAAAGTTTTCTTAAATAGTCGGTCCGCTGTCGGCCAATGGTTCAGACTGTTTTGGCGATAGCAGATAAGGGTACCCCCTGCCGCTCACTTCTGACTTTATTCCATAAACATCATCGAAGAGATCGACCCGTTTTGTCCCTTCAATTGAATTCGTCAGGTTTTGCTATGCCCTTTTGCGTGCATGCACACCCGACTTGGTTTGTTGACGGGCATCCTAGGAGAACCCATGAACCTGAAGGAACTTAAAGAGAAAAAGGCCACGGATCTGGCCGCGATCGCCAAGGAACTCAAGATTGAGGGCGGCGCAGGCATGCGCAAGCAGGACCTGATTTTTGCCATTCTCAACGCGACGGCCGAAAAAAACGGAGCCATTTTCGGCGAAGGGGTGCTGGAGATCCTGCCTGACGGTTTCGGTTTTCTGCGGGCGCCGGATGCGAATTACCTCCCCGGGCCGGATGACATCTATGTTTCGCCTTCGCAGATTCGCCGTTTCAACCTGCGCACCGGCGATACCGTGTCGGGACAGATCCGCCCTCCCAAAGAAGGCGAGCGCTATTTCGCCCTGCTCAAGGTTTCCGAAGTCAATTTCGAAAACCCGGCCGTGGCGCGCGACAAGACCCTGTTCGACAACCTGACTCCGCTCTATCCGGAGGAGCGACTTACCCTGGAAACCACGGCCGACAACCTGCCGATGCGGGTTGTCGATCTCGCCGCTCCCATCGGCAAGGGGCAGCGTGGCCTGATCGTGGCGCCGCCCCGCACCGGCAAGACCATGCTCCTGCAGAACATTGCCAACTCGATCACCACCAACCATCCCGACGTCTACCTGATCGTCCTGCTCATCGACGAACGCCCCGAAGAAGTCACCGACATGCAGCGCAGCGTCGACGGCGAGGTGATCTCCTCAACCTTCGACGAGCCGGCCACCCGCCACGTGCAGGTTGCCGAGATGGTCATCGAAAAGGCCAAGCGCCTGGTTGAACACAAACGCGACGTGGTCATTCTGCTCGACTCCATCACCCGTTTGGCACGCGCCTACAATACCGTGGTGCCGCCCTCGGGCAAGATCCTTTCCGGTGGGGTCGATTCCAACGCCCTGCACAAACCGAAACGCTTCTTCGGCGCGGCTCGCAATATCGAGGAAGGCGGCAGCCTGACCATCATCGCCACCGCCCTGGTCGATACCGGCAGCAAGATGGACGAGGTCATCTTCGAGGAGTTCAAGGGAACCGGCAACATGGAACTGGTCCTCGACCGGCGTCTGGTCGACAAGCGGACCTTCCCGGCCATCGATATCAACAAGTCGGGAACCCGCCGCGAGGAGTTGCTGGTGGACCGCACCAGCCTGCAACGCACCTGGCTGCTGCGCAAGGTGCTGTCTTCGATGAATGTAGTCGACAGCATGGAATTCATTCTGGACAAGCTCGGAGAAACCAAGTGCAATCAGGAATTTCTCGATTCGATGAATCAGTAGTGCCGGTTCGAGAGATAATCCTTGCAATCTTTGGCGGATGGTGATAAAAAACACTTTTTATTCACGTGAGAATAAAATACTTGCCTGTACTAGCCAGGCGCTAAGGAGAACTGCCCATGAAAGATGGAATTCACCCCCGCTACGAAGCGGTGACCGTCAAGTGTCACTGCGGCTACACTTTTGAAACCCGCTCGACCAAGAAGGGCGGCGAGATCACGACGGAAATCTGTTCCAACTGCCATCCGTTCTACACCGGCAAACAGAAGCTGCTCGACACCGCCGGCCGCATCGAGCGTTTCCGCAAAAAATACGGTCAGCAATAGACAAGTTCCGGAGACGGCCCGCCCGGCCGTCTCTTTTTTTAACGATACGCACCGCGGTCGTATGCTCCTCCCGCCGCATCTTGCTGGATGCGGCGGGTTTCTGCGTTTTTCTTCCCTGAGGGGGCGTTGCGCTAAATGGCTTTGCTGGTTCAGTTGTTGACCCATACCCCTGAGCCTGACAAGGTGGCTGCTGCCGCCGCCCGGCTCTGCTATTCTTCTTCGTCGATCGATCGCCTTCTGGAACAGGGGCGCGAAGAGCGTGCGACGCTGCTCGCCAAGATCCTGTCCCTCGGGCATTATTCCGTTCTTGAACATGTCGCCTTCACCTTCGGTATCGAAGGTATCAGCCGTGCTTGTTCCCACCAGTTGGTCCGTCATCGGATTGCTTCTTTTTCCCAGCAGAGCCAGCGGTATGTCTCGCACAAGACGCAATTTGCCGCGGTTGTGCCCGCGTCGATCCAGGCCCGACCCGAGTTGCTTGAGCGTTTCAACGGTTTTCTCGATCAGGCGCACCAGGTCTACCGGGAGTTGCTGGACGCCGGAATTCCGGCTGAGGATGCCCGCTTCGTTCTCCCCAACGCGGCCGAAACCAAGCTGGTGATGACCATGAATGCCCGCGAGCTGCTGCATTTTTTCAATTTGCGCTGCTGCCGGCGGGCCCAGTGGGAAATTCGGGCCATGGCGACGGAAATGCTCCGGCTGGTGCGTCGGGAGGCTCCGCTCCTGTTTGTCGACGCCGGGCCGGGCTGCCTGCGGGGCGCCTGCCCGGAAGGTGTCATGACCTGTGGCGAGGCCGTTGCGGTTCGCAAGGAATTCAAGGAACTATCGTAGGGACGGGTTCAAAACCCGGGCAGGGCAGGTCGTGGACCTGCCCCTACACGACGGATTGATTTATGGCTATGTACACCAAGCTGGAAGAGGTTGTCGATCGTTTTCGTGAGATCGAGGGGTTGATGTCCGACCCCTCGCTGATCGCCAACCAGGAAAAGTTTCGCGCCCTGACCAAGGAGCATGCCGAGCTGGCCGAGGTCGTTGAGACCTATGGCAAGTATTGCAAGGTCTGCGAGGATATCGAGGGCAATCGCGAGCTGCTGCGGGAGAACGACGAAGAACTGAAGGCGATGGCCAAGGCCGAGCTTCCCGAGCTGGAGGCGCGCAAGGAAGCCCTCGCTCAGGAACTCAAGGTATTGCTGTTGCCCAAGGATCCCAACGATGGCAAAAATATCATCCTCGAGGTGCGGGCCGGCACCGGCGGCGATGAAGCGGCCCTGTTCGCCGGCGATCTGTTCCGCATGTATTCCCGCTACGCCGAAGGTCGGCGCTGGCGGGTCGAGATCCTGAGCGCTACCGAGTCCGAAGCGGGCGGATTCAAGGAAGTCATTGCCCTGATCAGCGGCGACCGGGTCTATTCCCGGCTCAAGTTCGAAAGCGGCACCCACCGGGTGCAACGGGTGCCGGAAACCGAGGCTCAAGGGCGAATTCACACCTCCGCCTGTACCGTGGCGGTTCTCCCCGAAGCCGAGGAGGTTGATGTGGATATCAACCCCACCGATCTGCGGATTGATGTCTATCGCGCATCCGGAGCCGGTGGTCAGCACGTCAATAAAACCGAGTCGGCGGTGCGTATCACCCACCTGCCGACCGGGGTGGTGGTTTCCTGCCAGGATGAGAAGTCGCAGCATAAAAACAAGGCCAAGGCCATGAAGGTGCTGCGATCGAAAATTCTTGACGCCAGAGTGGCCGAACAACAAGCGCTGCAAGCCGCCGACCGCAAGAGCCAGGTCGGCAGCGGCGACCGCAGCGAACGCATCCGCACCTATAACTTTCCCCAGGGGCGCTGCACCGACCACCGCATCGGCTTGACCCTGTACCGGCTGGACGCCATCATGCAAGGAGATCTGAATGAGATTCTCGACGCCCTGACCGCCCACACCCAGGCCGATGCCATGTCCGGCAAGGAGTCCTGAGGTTGGCCGAGACCTGGACCGTGCTCAAAATCCTGCAGTGGACCGCGGGCTATTTTAAGGAAAAGGGGATCGACGGGGGACGGCTGGATGCCGAAATTCTGCTGGCCGATGTTCTCAAGCTCAACCGGGTCGGGCTCTACCTCAATTTTGATCGGCCCTTGAGCAGCGATGAGCAGGCCGCTTTTCGGGAGCGGGTGGCGCGGCGGGCCCGACGGGAGCCGGTACAGTATATTCTCGGCACCACCGAGTTCTGGTCGCTGCCTCTGCAGGTGACCCCCGACGTGCTGATTCCCCGGGCCGATACCGAGATTCTGGTGGAAGAAGCGCTGAAAAAAATAGCCGGATCTGGCGCCATCCTTGATGTCGGTACCGGTAGCGGAGCCATTGCCATCGCCCTGGCTCATGAGCTGCCCGAGGCGCGGATCGATGCTATCGATATTTCGCCCGCGGCTCTGGCCGTGGCGGAAGCAAACGCCCGACACAACGGCTTGGCGGAGCGGGTGAATTTTCGTCAGGCGGACCTGTACCATCTGAGTGGCGGGCCCTATGGGTTGATCGTCGCCAATCCCCCCTATATTCCCGGGGCGGAGATGTCCGGGTTGATGCCCGAGGTGCGGGATTTCGAGCCGCATCTGGCCCTGCTCGGCGGCGATGCCGATGGCTTGGCGGCCTACCGAGCTCTGGCGACGGAGGCCGGTAGGCTGCTGCAACCCGACGGCTGGCTGCTGGTTGAAGTCGGCCTTGGTCAGGCTGAAGCGGTTGATCGGATTTTTATCCGGGCCGGGTTGCAAGACCTGTTCGTTCGTGACGATTATGCCGGCGTGCCCAGGGTGGTCGGTGGGCGGAACTTGCGGTGAATTTTTTTCGAGATGGTCTAGATGTTTTATAATTAATCAACTTTCATACAGAATCTACGCTAAAGGTTTTCTGCTTGGATAAAATCGTCATTCATGGCGGCCGTCGTCTTTCGGGCGAGGTCAAAGTCAGCGGGGCAAAAAACTCGGCCCTGCCCCTGTTGTTCGCTACGCTGCTGGCTCCCGGTGTCCATCGGATAGCCAATGTTCCCGACCTGCGGGACATCGCTACGGTCGAGAAACTGTTGACGGTGCTCGGGGCGCAAGTGACGCGGAAAAACGGCAACTTCGTAGTCGATTCCGGCGCCATTGAAAGTGTCGAGGCGCCCTACGATCTGGTGCGGACCATGCGCGCCTCGGTGCTGGTGCTTGGCCCATTGCTGGCCCGCCTCGGTCACGCCAGGGTCAGTTTGCCCGGTGGTTGCGCCATCGGCGCCCGTCCCATTAACCTGCACCTCAAGGGGCTGGAAGCGATGGGGGCGAAGATCACCCTCGACCACGGTTACGTCGAGGCCCGCGCCAAACGTCTGCGCGGCGCACGCATCCTGTTCGACATGCCAACCGTTGGCGGTACCGAAAACCTGATGATGGCGGCCTCCCTGGCTCAGGGGACGACGGTGCTGGAGAACGCCGCCTGCGAGCCGGAGATTGTCGAATTGGCCGAGGCCCTGAATAAAATGGGGGCGCGCATCGAAGGGGCGGGAACCGACTCCGTCACCATCGAGGGGGTCGACGAGTTGACGCCCCTGGTGCATGCGGTCATGCCCGACCGCATCGAAGCCGGCACCTTCATGGTCGCCGCGGCGATTACGCAGGGGGACGTTCTGGTGACCGGCGCGATGTCGAGCCATCTGGAGGCGCTCATCTTCAAGCTGCGCGAAGCCGGGGCCGAAATCAGCGAAGAGACCGGCGGGTTGCGGGTCAAGGGGCCGCGTAAAATCACTTCGGTTGATATCAAGACCCGTCCTCATCCCGGTTTTCCCACCGACATGCAGGCCCAGTTCATGGCTCTCATGGCTCTCGGCACGGGAACCAGCGTGATTACCGAAAATGTTTTCGAAAACCGCTTCATGCATGTCTGTGAATTGCAGCGGATGGGAGCCAATATCTCCATCGAGGGGCATACCGCCACGGTCAAGGGAGTCAAGGGACTCCTTGGGGCGCCGGTCATGGCGACCGACCTGCGGGCCAGCGCATCCCTGATTCTGGCTGGGTTGGCCGCCGACAACACCACTGAAATCTCGCGGATATACCATCTCGACCGGGGCTATGAGCGAATCGAGGAAAAACTCAAGAGCCTGGGCGCCGACATCGAGCGGGTCAAGGAATAATCGTAGGGGCGCTGCTTGCCGCGCCCAAACAACAAGAGCGCGGCAAGCAGCGCCCCTACAAGGATTTGCACAAATGAGCGATTACATCACCTTCGCCCTTCCCAAGGGGCGGATCATGCAGGATTCGATGGAGCTGTTTGCCAAGATCGGCATCACCTGCCCGGAGATGGACAAGGGAAGCCGGAAGCTGGTTTTCGAAAATCACGAGACCAGGTTCCGCTTCATGGCGGTG
>MHXM01000153.1:0-3072 GCA_001825565.1 Desulfuromonadaceae bacterium GWC2_58_13 | reverse complement strand
CTGATGGAACAGGGCAAGGATCTCTACGAGCCCCTCGATCTTAAGTTCGGCTACTGCCGGATGGTGGTGGCCGAGCCGAAAGCCCTCAGCCGCGAGGACGACCCTTCCAACTGGTCGAACATCCGGGTCGCCACCAAGTATCCCAACGTCACCGAGCGCTATTTCGCCGCCAAGGGAATTCAGGTCGAGCTGATCAAGCTGTATGGCTCGATCGAGCTGGCCCCCTTGGTCGGTCTGTCCGAGCGCATCGTCGATCTGGTTTCCACCGGAGTCACCCTCAGGGAAAACGGCATGGTCGAGGTGGAAACCATCGCCGAAATCACCAGCCGGCTGATCGTCAACCGGGCCAGTTTGAAGACCAAGCATAAGCGCATCAACCAGATCATCGAGGGACTCGAAGCGGTGGTGGCCGGAACGTAGGGGCGCATGGCATGCGCCTGGGCGGACGCAGTCCGCCCCTAAGTCGTTACAAAAGGATTAATCTTATGATTCAGTTGCTGCGATTTTCCGACCCCGGTTTTGCCGTGGCTTTTCGCAAGATCGAAGGTCGAGGCGAGACGGTTCCGGCCGGTGTCGATGAAACGGTTCGAACCATCATCGCCGATGTCCGCACCCGCGGCGATCAGGCGGTGTTCGCTTACACCTCCCGTTTCGACCGCCTTGACCTCACCGCCGAGACGGTGGAAGTCACTGCCGCCGAGATCGACCGGGCCATGGCGGCCATTTCCGAACGTTCACGAGCGGCCCTCGAACTGGCGGCCCGGCGCATTGCCGATTTTCACCGGAAACAGAAGACCGAAACCTGGATTTCCACCGATGAGGCGGATGTGCTGCTCGGCCAGATGGTCCGCCCGCTTGACCGGGTTGGCATCTACGTTCCCGGCGGCAAAGCCGCCTATCCCTCCTCCGTGCTGATGAACGCGGTTCCGGCCAAGGTGGCCGGCGTGGCCGAGGTGATCATGGTGGTGCCGATGCCCGACGGCGAGGTCAATCCCCATGTGCTGGCGGCGGCCCGGCTGGCCGGGGTCGACCGCATCTTCAAGGTGGGCGGCGCCCAGGCCGTGGCGGCCCTGGCCTACGGCACCGAAAGCATTCCCCGGGTCGACAAAATCACCGGTCCGGGCAACATTTTTGTGGCCACCGCCAAGCAGCAGGTTTTCGGCCAGGTCGATATCGACATGATCGCCGGGCCCAGCGAAATCCTGGTGATCAACGACGGCAGCGGCAACCCGGCCCATATCGCCGCCGACCTGCTCGGCCAGGCCGAGCACGACGAGCTGGCCTCGTCGATCCTGATCACCACCGACGAAGCGTTTGCCCGCCAGGTTGCCGAGGAGGTCGAGACGCAGTTGCGGCAACTGTCGCGGGAGAGCATCGCCCGCCAGTCCATTGACCGCTACGGGGCGATCATCCTGGCCGAAAACCTCGAAGAGGCGATCGAATTTTCCAACCGCATCGCCCCCGAACACCTGGAGCTGGCGGTAAACAATCCCTTCGAAATTCTCCCCCAGATCCGTCACGCCGGGGCGATTTTCATGGGACACCACACCCCCGAGGCTGCCGGCGATTACCTGGCCGGTCCCAACCACACCCTGCCGACCGGTGGCACCGCGCGTTTCTTCTCGCCGCTTTCGGTGGACGATTTCGTCAAGAAGTCGAGCATCGTCTCCTTTTCCCGGGCGGGGCTGGAGCGGCTCGGCGCGGATATCGTGCACATCGCCGAGCTCGAAGGGCTGCAGGCCCATGCCCGTTCGGTGTCGTTGCGGCTGGAAAAATAACCCATCGGCCCGTAGGGGCAGGGCGTGCCCTGCCCAGGGCGAGGCATCGCCTCGCCCCTACGATTGTAACAATTGGAGGTTCGCATGTCCCGCAGCGCCACCATCGATCGCCGGACCAGGGAAACCCAGATCGAGCTGACCCTCGAACTGGACGGCCAGGGGGAATCGCAGATCGCCACCCCGGTCCCCTTTCTCGACCACATGCTGACCCTGCTGGCCCGCCACGGCTTTTTCGATCTGACCGTCGCGGCGACGGGCGATATCGAGATCGACGCCCACCACACGGTCGAGGATCTCGGCATCTGTCTCGGCGAGGCCTTCAAACAGGCCCTCGGCGACAAAGCGGGGATCCGCCGCTTCGGGCGCGGCACCATGCCGATGCACGAGGCGTTGGCGTCGGTGATCATCGACTTTTCCGGGCGGCCGTTTCTGGTCTTCAACGTCGATCTGCCCAAGGCCAAGGTCGGCAACTTCGATACTGAACTGGTCGAGGAATTCTTCGTCGCCTTCTGCAATCATGCCGGCGCCAATGTCCACGTCAACCTGGCTTACGGCGACAACCTGCACCACATCATCGAGGGGATTTTCAAGGCCTTCGGCCGCGCCCTCGACGAGGCGACCGGTCTGGACCCGCGCATCCGGGGGGTGCTCTCCACCAAGGGGAAGCTCGAATAGCATGATCACCATCATCGATTACGGCATGGGCAATCTGCGCAGCGTGCAGAAAGGCTTCGAAAAGGTCGGTTTCGCGGCGAAGGTCAGCGCCGATCCCGCCGATGTGGCCACGGCCTCCAAGCTGGTCCTGCCCGGCGTCGGCGCCTTCAAGGACTGCATGGACAACCTGCGCGAGGGAGGCTTCGTCGAGCCGATTCTGCGCCACGTGGAATCCGGCAAGCCGTTTCTCGGCATCTGCCTCGGGCTGCAGCTGCTCTTCTCCGAAAGCGAGGAGTTCGGCCGCCACCAGGGGCTGGGGATCATCCCCGGCAGGGTGATCCGTTTCCCCGCCGATATGCGCGTGGCCGGCGAAGAGCTGAAGGTGCCGCACATGGGCTGGAACCAGATCCGCCTGCACCAGGAAATCCCCCTGTTTAAAGGGGTGGCCGACGGCAGCTCGGTCTATTTCGTCCATTCCTACTACGTGGTTCCCGACGATTCCCAAACCATTGCCGCCACCACCGACTACGGCATCGAATTCTGTTCCGCCATCTGCCGGGATAACGTCATGGCCACCCAGTTCCATCCGGAAAAGAGCCAGCAGGTGGGGCTGCGGATTTTGCGGAATTTCGGGGAAATG
>MHXM01000152.1 GCA_001825565.1 Desulfuromonadaceae bacterium GWC2_58_13 | reverse complement strand
GCCATGGCCCGACACCCGCTCATAAAGGCGCTGGCCTTCACCGGTTCGCTGCAAGGTGGCCGCGCCCTGTTCGACCTGGCTGCGGCACGGCCCGAACCGATCCCGGTCTTTGCCGAAATGGGGAGCATCAACCCGGTATTCCTGCTTCCCGGCGCACTGTGCGAGCGGGGGGCGCAGATCGCCGCCGGCTTTACCGAGGCGCTGACCCTTGGCGTCGGCCAGTTCTGCACCAACCCTGGCGCGGTGTTGGCCATCCAGGGGCCGGAACTGGAGATGTTTGCCGCCCGGGTCGAAGCTGCGCTGGCGGAAAGGCCTGTCGGGACCATGCTGCACGCTGGCATCCGCCAGAATTTTCAGACCGGTGTGGCAAGACTGGCGGCGGTCAGGGGGGTTGCGCAGAAGGGGGGGGGCGGTTCTCCCGGCCGGGGCGGGTGCTCTGCGGCGGCGGTGTTGCTGCGAACCGACTCCCGCGCATTTATGGCCAACTCCGGCCTTGAAGAAGAAGTGTTCGGACCGGCGGCGTTGCTCATCGAATGCAGCGGTTACGACGACATGCTGTCGGTCGCGCGGCACCTCAAAGGGCAACTGACCGCGACCATTCATGGGGCCGGAGAAGATTCCGCGGTTATCCCCCTGTTGGCGCGGGTGCTCGAACGCAAGGCCGGTCGGCTCATTTTCAACGGTTTTCCCACCGGTGTCGAGGTCTGCCACGCCATGACCCACGGTGGGCCCTATCCCGCCACCACCGACAGCCGCTTCACCTCGGTCGGCACCGCAGCCATTCACAGATTTTTGCGCCCCGTCAGCTATCAGAATTTTCCCCCGGAACTGCTTCCCGAGATTCTTCGCGATCGTTGTACCCTTAACCCCTGGAAGCTGATCGATGGGGAGTGGACTCGCCGGTGATGGGGAAACAACATTAACAGGTGCCATTTGCAACGTGCGCGGCCCTGCACCCCCGGCTTGTCCGGGGTTTTTTAAAACTTGTACTTTGCTGGATACCGGTTATTCATTGATACAACCTTGTGTCCTTGGCAGTCTAACTGGCAAAAGGAGGCTGATTATGTCACTCATGAAAGAATTCAAGGAGTTCGCGGTCAAGGGTAATGCCATGGATATGGCGGTTGGCATCATCGTTGGCGCCGCCTTCGGCAAGATCGTTTCTTCGTTGGTCAACGATGTCATCATGCCGCCGATCGGCAAAATTTTGGGTGGGGTCAATTTTACCGGTTTGTTTGTCAACCTGGGTGCCGAATCGTACGCGACCCTGGCCGATGCCAAGGCGGCCGGAGCAGCTACGCTTAACTATGGCGCCTTCGTACAGGCTGTCGTTGATTTTGTCATTGTGGCTTTTGCCATTTTCATGCTGGTCAAGGGAATCAATTCCCTGCGCAAAAAGGAAGAACCGCAAGCCACGCCGGCCGCGCCGGCAGAGGATGTTTTGCTGCTGCGGGAGATCAGGGACGCTTTGCAAAAAACGAAGTAATTGACATCGCCCGATTTGTGCTCCAATGCCGTGTGAGTTGAGCAGCCGCTGGGGCGGCGCCGCTGCCGATCATTTTTGAAGATTGCCTGGCGACCGGTGCGAATTGCAGGTATTCTTTACGCATTGTCTTCTTTTCCTTCGAAGGAATGTGTAATGCGTGGTCCCGCCGCTGTTTTGTTGTTTTCGTTTCTGGTCTGTCTGGAATGGTCTGTTTCGCCCCTGGTTTTTTCCGCTTCGCTGGGCAACCAGATCGAAGTCGAACTGCGCCAATTGCTCGAAACGGTGCCGTCATCGGGTCGGCTTCCCCTGGGGCGCGACCAAGTTCGTCTGCATCCCGCCCTGCGTGAATTTTATCCGGCGCGTGGGTTCGCTCCGGCTTGGGTCAGCGACCAGGGAACGTTGCCGTTGGTCGACGTGTTGCTGGATGCATTACGGGATGCTTCGTCGGAAGGTTTGTGTCCCGAGGATTATCATCTCGATGTTATCAATTCGCTGCTCGGGCTGGCCGCGGACTCTCCTCGAAACAACCTCCTTTTCGATCCATACTGGATGGCGCGGCTTGACCTGCTGCTGACGGATGGGTTTCTCTGGTACGCTTCGGATCATCTGCAGGGACGCCAGGCCTTTGTCGAACATCGTCAACAGAGCCGTCGGGAAAACGGTGCGGATCCGGCGAAATTGCTTGATCATGCTTTGCGGCGGCAGCGCCTCCAGGCTGCTCTCAGCGATCTGGTGCCGTCGCATGCCGGCTATCGGCGTCTGATGCAGGAGCTCGACCGGTATCGGCGGATTGCGGTGATGGGTGGCTGGCCGAGCGTTCCGTCGGGGGTGATTCGGCCGAACGAACGGGACGGCCGGGTACGCCTGCTCAAGGCCCGGCTGCAGATCACGGAAAAGGTCGCGGTATTTTCCGGGGACGAACCCGACCTTCTGGATGCGCCGACGGTGCGGGCATTGAGGTCGTTTCAGAAGCGGCATGGTTTGGCTGTCGATGGGGTGCTCGGACCGAGGACGCTGGTCGAGCTTAATGTCGCGGTCGAAGAGCGCATCCGTCAGATTGAGCTGAATCTCGAACGCTGGCGCTGGCTGCCGAAGACCCGGGAAAAGCGTTACTTGCAGGTCAATATTGCCGATTTCTCCCTCAAGGTGGTCGAGAACGATCAGGTGGTCATGTCGATGCCGGTCATCGTCGGCAACGAATATCGTAAAACCCCAGTTTTTTCAGGACAGATGACCTATCTGGAGTTCGCTCCCTACTGGTATGTACCTCCAACGATTCTGCGTGAAGACAAGTTGCCGATTATCAAGAGAAATCCGGGGTGGCTCAAGAAAAATCACTATGAGATCGTACCCTGGAGCGGAGCGCGGGAGGCGATTGATCCCGAACGTATCGACTGGAAGAAAGTGAAAGCGGGAAATTTCCCGGGGGTGCTGAGGCAGAAGCCGGGCCCCTGGAATCCGCTGGGACAGGTCAAGTTCATGTTCCCGAACCGATTTTCCATCTACCTGCATGACACCTCGGAACGACACTTGTTCCAGCGGCGGGTCAGGTTGTTCAGTTCCGGATGCATCCGCATCGAACGTCCGCTGGATTTGGCCCAGTATCTGCTCGAATCCCAGGGGTGGAGCTGCCGCGAGGTGTTCGATGCGGTGGAGCGGGATGCTCCATTGCGGGTATCCCTGAATCGGCCGATGCCGGTGCAGATCCTGTACTGGACGGCCTGGGTCGACCCGGACGGCACGATGAATTTCCGCAGGGATTTCTACCTGCGCGATCTGGATATGGAGGTCGCTCTGGAAGCCTGGCGTGAAGGGAACTGAGTGAAGTTCAGAACAGGTCTTTGAGCCAGCGAAAAGCCACCAGGGTGCCAATGGCCGACCCCAGGGAGGAGAAGAAAAAGACCAGCAGTACCCGAGTCATACGGTTGCTCCACCAGCCTCGAAGGGTAACCATGTCGTCGCCAACCCGCTCCATATCGCGAACGGTGGGGGCGGCGACAAAAGCCTGGACCACTCCGGTGACGAAGCCGGCCCCGATGGTCGGGTTGAGCGACGTGATGGGGGCAGCGATGAAGGCGGACAGGATCGTCATCGGATGGCCAAAAGCGATCAGGGTACCGAGGGCGGCCAGCAGTCCGTTGGCCAGTACCCAGGCCATGGCGGCATCGGCGAATTTTTTTTGATCTCCCAAAAAGAACCCGATCACGAACAACAGGATGACCACCGCGGGAATGATCCATGGGACGAGTTTCGAGGTCGTCGATTTTTCGGGGATTTGGGAAATCTCATCGATGGTTGATGCCGGGATTTCTGCTTCAAGCCACTTCATGATGCCGGGCATGTGGGCGGCTCCGACCACGGCAACAATTTTATCGCCCGGAGTATTTCGAATGTGGTACGCCATGTAGACATCCCGCTCGTCAACCAGAATGGTTTTGACGGATGGCAGGATGGTTCCCATCTCTTCAAGCATGGCCGAGAGGGTGTCGGTCTGCCGCAATCGTGCCAATTCAGCTTCATCGATCTGGTTGGTTTCAAACATGCTGGCCAGCAGGGTGGCGAGCAGATTCATCTTTTTCCAGAGACCGGTTTTTCTCCAGGCCCGCAGCAGGGTGATTCGGATGTTGCGATCAACCAGGTTGACCCGGATATTGGCCGCTTCCGCCGCTTCGGCGGCAGCGGCCAGTTCGGCGCCCGGTTTGACGCCGGTCTGTAACCCCATCCTTTTCTGAAAGGACGCCAGCGCCAGATTGGCCATCAAAAATGGTGCCTGTCCTTTTTTAATCACCTGAATGATATTGAGGGATTCCCACTGACTCCGGTTTTTGAGGGACTGGTATCTTTGCTCGTCGAGTTCGACGCAGACGCCGTCAGGGGTTTCCTGAGCGATCACTCGGCGGACGGTGTCAACTGAATCCTGCGATATGTGCGCGGTGCCAATCAGGATGATTTGTTTGTCAGAGAGGGTGATGTGCCGGATGTCGGAATGGAGCAGGTTGTCCATCTTGGCCTTCTTTCTGAATTATTTCAAAAGGGAATGCTAACACAATCGAGTAGAAAAGGTGAGGGTTTTCTTGCCGATGAGAGCCCTTGGCGTGTTGCGGCAGTACTGTATCTATTTCGTGATATAATGTAAACAAACGATGAAGAAGGGAGAATCTTATGAGACATAATGACTACATAGATGCCTGTCAACGGACGGAATACAAAGACATGCCGGCAAAATTGCGTCACCTTCAAACCGGCGAGGTTGGAACCGTAATCCAGTGCATGCCCGGTGAGAACCCAGAGGGTTTCTTGGTTCGGGTGGGTCAGGAAGTGACCACCTGGAGCCCCGGTGATGTTGAAGAGGTTGGCACTGAACACTGAAGTTTCGGAGAGTTGTTAACGTGTAAGTAAAAGGACGAGGAGGGCCTGCAATCTCGTTTTCATATATTTGGTGATCTCAAAAAAAAAGCGCCACGGAATCCGTGGGCGCTTTTTTTTTGAAAACTCTCCACGCCTGCCGTGGGACATTGGGCCTCCCAGCGAGTCCCAATAAGGTGGAACCTCTTGTGAGCGTATCAGGCGTCCCATTCAACGATGGGCAGGCACACAACACTCCTGAAGCGATCCCTGATTAAAATTATTCCGCCGGGGCGTTCTGACCACACTTGCAGGGCAGAGAGTCTTTCAAAGTGATTTCAGTATATCCATACCCGGGAGGATCTGACAAGCGAAAACTTCCTGGATTGCAGAGGTAAAAAATACCAAAATTTAACTCATCTAATGCCTAAAGGATGAGCATTGCGACTTAAAAGATAGGCACTATTCAAGGTGTTTTGTCCGTCTGAATCGGATAACCTGCGTAATTGCGGCCGTTTGAACCATGGCATGGGTTGTGCCTTGAAGACTTGGGGGAATCTGTGGCAGAGGAAGGGATAACGGATGACGGCCGGATCCGACGGACAGCATGGAAAATTGCTTCAAGCCCTGATTGATATTGGCCAGGAACTCTCTTCAACCATCGACCTGGAAGAATTACTGAGTCGCATCCTGCGTATTTCACGGGAGGTATTCAGGTTTGAGAATGCCATTATCAGGTTGCTGGACGAAGATCGTCGGGTGCTTACCGCCGTGGCCTCTTATGGCTACGAAGAAGAGGTCGTGCGCCGGGACATCGGTGTCGGTCGTGGAGTGATGGGGCGGGTGGTCCTTACGGGGGCGCCCATCCTGATCTCCGACCTGGCCGAGATGTCGGATTATGTTCCGGGAATCCATGATGCTCGCAGCGAACTGGCGGTGCCGCTGGTGGCTCGGGAAAAGATCATCGGCGTCTTCAACGTGGAAAGCCATCTTCCCAACGCTTTTTCCGACAGCGATGTGGCGCCGTTGATGACCTTGGCCGGCCAAGCGGCGATTGCCATTGAAAACGCTCGCCTTTACGAAAATCTGCGTTCCATGTCGACCCGATATCGCGAATTGCATCAACTCAACAATCGACTTCTTAAAAGTGTCAATCTGGGAATTTACGCCGTTGATGCGGAAATGCACATCACCTCATGGAACCGCGCAATGGAAGAAATGAGCGGAGTAGGAGAAAATGACGCCGTTGGGAAAGATCTTTTCGAGCTTTTCCCTCAACTTGTCGAAGAAGGCTTTCTCGATTCCTTGCGGCGGGTGCTGGAAAAAGGTGCAATCGAAAAAGTCCGTCTCAAACATCTCAATTTTAAAGGCGAAGTGCGGTTCCAGAAGCGCCGATTGGCGCCCCTCAAGGATGGCGACCGGATTTCCGGTGCCGTGGTGATTGTCGAAGATATTACAGAATTCAAGCGCTTGATGGATCAGACAGTACAGTCGGAAAAACTGGCGGAAGTCGGACGGCTATCGGCGGGCATCGCTCATGAAATAAACAACCCCCTTTCCGTTATCGCCTATGCTGCCCAGTTGCTTTTGCGCGAGGAGGAAATACCGGCGTTTCAGAAAGAAATTGTGGAACGGATCGAAGGAGAGGTGGACCGCCTGAAGGCCCTGACAGGTAGTCTGTTGACCTTTTCCAGATCCCAGGAAACCAAAAAACGGGCGATCGACCTGAATGAAGTGATCCGCGACGTTCTGCGGCTGGTTCGTTATGAACTTTCCAGGCACTCGGTCAAACTGGCGGAGGACTATGGGGCGTTACCTCTGGTCTGGGCCGATTCGAACAAGATCAAGCAGGTTTTCATCAATCTGGTAATGAATGCCTCCCATGTCATGTCCAAGGGGGGAACCCTGACCCTCAAGACGCAGATGATCAATGGAGGTGAAGTTGAAGCCCTGGTTGCCGACACCGGCAGTGGAATTCCCCCGGCCATTCTCGAACAGATATTTGAGCCCTTCTTTTCCACCAAGAAAGAAGGGGAAGGAACCGGTTTAGGATTGTATATCTGCCGCAATATTATCAATGAACACGAAGGCAGGATCACGGTCGATTCGGTCGAAGGGCAAGGAACGGTATTTCGTGTCGTGCTGCCCTTGGCCGACATGATAACTTAATGATCATTATATCATTCGGGTGATTTTTTTTTATGCACGATAAAACGGCTTTTATCTGTAAGTAGCTTAAAATACAAGGATATGGTTTTTGGCACGACCCGTGCTAATTTGTTAGTCAAATGTTAAACCGGTTACGGGACATTCCGTACCCAAAATATATATGAACTGCTCCGAAACAATGGCGTTTCTGGCGGGTTCTAGGGTTGGGCAAAGGCGCTCCTTCTTCCCTCGCGGAAGAACGGGCGCCTTGTTTTTTTTATCTCTGGAAAGGAGTCAGTACGCATGAAAAAAATCGAATGCATCATCAAACCGTTTAAGCTTGACGACGTCAAAAGCGTCCTCACTGACCTGGGGATCGCCGGCATGACAGTCAGCGAGGTCCGGGGTTTCGGCCGCCAGAAAGGGCATACCGAGCTTTATCGTGGGGCAGAATACCAGATCGATTTTATCCCCAAGGTTAAAATAGAACTGGTTGTCGCGGACGAACAGGTGGCGGATATCGTTTCCGCAGTACAGAAGGAAGCCTGTACCGGCCGCATCGGGGACGGCAAGATTTTCGTTACCCCGGTCGATCAGTCGGTTCGTATCCGTACCGGTGAAACCGGTCCCGATTCCCTTTAATCCTTACTCGAAGACTTTCAGGAGGTATGCACATGAAAAGGATTGTTACCCTCATTGCGGTAGGGCTGCTGGCTCTTCCCTCGCTGGCTCTGGCGGAAGATGCACCGCTGTCCGAAGTGGCCTATATCCTCAACACCTTTTCCTTTTTGATCAGCGGCGTGTTGGTCATGTGGATGGCCGCCGGTTTCGGCATGCTCGAGGCCGGTCTGGTCCGTTCGAAAAACGTGGCAACCATCTGCCTGAAAAACATTTCGCTTTTCGGCATAGCCGGAATCCTTTATTACCTCGTTGGTTACAATCTCATGTACTCCGGGGTGGATGGCGGGTACATCGGCAGTTTCGGGCTTTGGGGCGCGGATGATGCTGCCGCCCTGGCGGGAGATTATGCCGCTGGTTACGCCGCCGGTTCCGATTGGTTTTTCCAGATGGTTTTTTGCGGGGCGGCCTGCTCGGTCGTTTCCGGTTGTGTTGCCGAACGAATCAAGCTTTGGCCCTTCCTTATTTTCTGTGTCGTTCTCACCGGCATCATCTATCCGATTCAGGGCTCCTGGGTCTGGGGCGGCGGCTGGCTGAGCGAAATGGGATTCTCCGACTACGCCGGCTCGACCCTGGTTCACTCGGTTGGGGGTTGGGCGGCTCTCACCGGCGCCATCATCCTCGGTGCCCGAAAAGGCAAGTACGGCAAGGATGGCAAGATCACTCCTTTTCCCGGTTCGAACCTGACCCTGGCCACTCTCGGAACCTTCATTCTGTGGATGGGCTGGTTCGGATTCAACGGCGGCAGCGCCTTGGCCCTCGGTTCCGCCGGCAGCGCCATCGAACAGTCCAATGTCTACATCAATACCAATCTTGCGGCCTGTGGCGGGATGATTGCCGCGATGATCATGGTTCAAGTGCTCTATAAAAAGGTGGACGTGACCATGGCCCTGAACGGTGCATTGGCCGGCCTGGTCAGCATTACCGCCGGTCCCGCCGCGCCCGCTCCCGGGGTGGCTATCCTGATTGGCGCCGTCGGCGGCGTTCTGGTTGTTCTTGCGGTTCCTTTCTTTGACAAACTCAAAATCGACGACGTGGTCGGCGCCCTTTCGGTTCATCTGGTCTGCGGCATTTGGGGCACTCTGGCGGTTCCCATCAGCAACAGCGAAACCAGCTTTGTGACTCAGTTGATCGGGGTCGCCGCCATCGGTGTTTTCGTGATCGTCACCAGCGCCATCGTCTGGCTGGCCGTCAAGTACACCGTCGGCCTGCGGGTTTCCGAAGAGGAAGAATATCAGGGCTGCGACCTGGCCGAAATCGGCATGGAAGCCTATCCCTACTTCCAGGGACGCAACATCAATTGACCGACCTTATCCCCCTGCCGTTGACTGGATGCACGACGGCAAGGGGGTTTGAACATCGACCGAAAAACGCACACGAATTCGGCGATAGATTGCAGTTTGGTTTGAAACCGGATGGGTCCAAGGGGGGTCATCCGGAAATTCCCTCAGCAAAAATTCAAAGGAGAAGATGAGATGAAGAAGTTGTTTGTAATCCTGCTGGTTGCGGTCATGGTATCCGCAGTCGCTACCACGTCCGCCCTGGCTGCCATTGAGGTCGAAGGCGATGCCTACGTCGGGTTCTATGACAAGTATCTCTGGAGGGGTTTTGACCTGAGCGGCAGCGTCGGGGTTGTGCAGGGCGGTATGGACCTGACCCACAAGGGATTTACCCTGAGCTATTGGACCAACATCCAGGCCGATGACGATGACATGGACAAAACTGATCCTGACGATGATTTCAAATCCGGCGAAGCGACCGAAACCGATATCACTCTGGACTACTCCTTTGATCTCGGCGAGATGGTTTCCGCAAGCGTCGGTAACATCTTCTACAACCTCGAAGGCCTCGATGACACCAACGAAGCCTATGTCGGCGTTACTCTGAACACCATTCTCGAACCGACTCTGACCGCGTACTACGATTGGGATGAGTGCACCGAGGACGGCCTGTTTTTCACCGCTGCCGTTGGCCACAGCCTCGACATCACCGACGCACTTTCCCTCAGCCTCGGCGCTTTGGTCAGCTACAACCAGGAAAGCGACTACGCCATCGGTTATACCGACGGGAACGGCGACTGGCAGGATTACAGCGATTGGCACAACTACGAACTGAGCGTTGGTGCTGATTACGCAATCAACGACAACCTCACGGTTGGTGCCTCCTTCTTGTACTCTTCCCCGATCAGCACCGAAGCCAAATGGGCGATCGACAGCGAAACCGTCAGTGGCGTAGCCTTGACATTCGCTTTCTAAAAACATCCCCTGACCGTCGATAGACTTTGCCTCCTGTCGACACCTTGCCGCCACCCGTATATAATGGGTGGCGGCTTTTTTAATTTTTAAGGTGGCATATGCTTGCTGTGGTGGCGAACGCTAGGTTTCTGGTTCCGCTTGCCGACGGTCCTTCCGTTGAGGCGGTTTATTACGGTAGTGGAACCCTCTGCATTTCCAGTCAGGCCGGCTGTGCCGTCGGCTGCCCCTTCTGCGCCTCGGGTTCGCGCGGCCTTCTGCGTAACCTCAGCGAGGATGAAATGTGGGCGCAACTTGAATCCGCCCGAGCTCAGGGGTATGAGCCGTTACGGATCACCGTTTCGGGGATAGGGGAGCCGTTGCACAATTTTCAATCGCTGCTGGCGTTTCTGGATCGTTGCCGAGCTGCTGCGCTCCCTGTTTCTCTCACCACAACCGGCGGTCCGCTTAATTCTCTCAAAAAGATCCTGCATCTGCCGCACAATGGGCTGATGCTGTCGCTGCATGCGGGGAAACCGGCAACCCATCGGCTGTTAATTCCCCGTGCCCCTGATTTCAATAGCCTGATGGAATGCCTGACGCAAGTGCTCACCACCTTGTCCCGTCGCCGTCGACGAAAAATTGGGATCAACTACCTGCTGTTGCAGGGAGTCAACGATGATCGGACCGAATTCTTGTCTTTGGTTCCTCTGTTTCGGCGTTTTCCAGAGCTCACCCTGCATCTGCTGACCTGCAACCCGGTATCGGATTCAGCCTACGAGAGTCCGTCGGCTGAAAAAATCGATGAATTACACGGCGCGCTTGCTGGTCTGGGCATCCACGTCCGACGGCCGAATCCCTGGCGGATTCAGCAGGATGGCGGGTGCGGAACCCTGTTTGTCCGCAGCTTCTGACCATTGTACATTGGAATCATTTCAGGCTTATGCTAGTATGCAACCCCACCCATTCAAGGACATTTTTTTCAGGAGTCTGGCAGAATGATTCTTCCGCAAACGGTCAAACCCGTCAGTAACTTCTCACGCGGTTTTTTTTCTCTCTTTCAGAGTGGCCGCTTCATCATGCAGCATCCAAGTCTGCTGAAATTCGTTCTCATCCCTTTTTTGATCAACCTGATCGTATTTTCCGGTTCGATTTATCTTGGGCTCGATTTTTTCAATGACCGGGTTGTTCACCTCATCCCACAGGGTGAAGCCTGGTATTGGGCCATTCTCTATTATTTCCTCTGGGTTCTGGCCGTAGTGGTGACGGCCGCGATGGTCTTTTTTTCCTTCACGGTGGTTGGTAACCTGATTTCCTCGCCCTTTAACGACCTGCTTTCGCAAAAAACCGAAAGGTTGCTCACCGGGGCCAGCGACGATGGCCCTTTTTCGCTCAAGGTTTTCTGGCAGGATGCCCTGCGGACTCTAATGGTCGAATTGAAGAAAATTTCCGTTTTTGTGGCGATGATGCTGTTTTTGCTGTTGCTCAACCTGGTCCCGGTGATTGGTAGCATGATCTATTCGGTTCTGGCGGTCACGTTGACCTTGTTTTTTCTGGTGGTTGAATATATGGGTTTTGTCTTTTCGCGCAAACGTATGAACTTCGGCGATCAGCGGCGTTATATTTTTTCCCGCAAGACGACCATGCTTGGCTTCGGCACGGGAGTGCTGGCACTGTTAGCGATTCCGTTTTTGCAATTTATTTGTATTCCGCTCGCCGTGGTCAGTGCAACCCGGTTGTGGTGCGATGATTCGGATCTGGCCTCTGCGGCTCAATCTGAAGATTAAACGGTAGGTGCGCCCATGAGAGAGATAGCAGTCAAGGCCGCGATCAAGGGCGGCAAGGTGTTGATGCAGAAATTCGGTCGGGTTTTGTCTGTCAGCCGGAAGGGTGCGGTCGATTTGGTCACCGACGCCGACCGGGAAGCCGAAGAGGCCATAGTCAGTGTGTTGCGCGGCACTTTTCCCCGCCACGATATCCTGGCGGAAGAAGCCGATTACGGGCATATCGATTCGAAATATCGGTGGATTATTGATCCCCTCGACGGAACCACCAACTATGCCCACGGTTTTCCCTGGTTTGCCGTGTCGATTGCCCTCGAAGTCGAAGGCGCGGTCGATCTCGGGGTGATCTATAATCCATTCTACCGGAAGATGTTTGTCGCTGAAAAGGGGAAGGGCGCATTTCTTAACGATATCCAGATCTTTGTCTCATCGACCGGGCAGTTGTCCGAATCCCTGCTGGCAACCGGTTTTCCCTACGACCGCAAGGAAAGTCCGGTGAATAACTACGACCATTTCGTTCATTTCCAGATGGCGGCTCAGGCCTGCCGGCGAGCTGGTTCCGCCAGTCTTGATTTGGCTTACCTGGCCGCCGGTAGATTCGACGGTTATTGGGAGATGAAACTAAAACCATGGGATGTGGCCGCAGGCAAACTGTTGGTCGAAGAAGCCGGTGGCCGAATGAGTGATTTTGACGGACAACCCTTTGATATCTATGGCCAGGAATGCCTGGCCAGCAATGGGGTCATTCATGAGCAGATGCGACAGGTGCTGCAAACGGGGCTTAGGCCATAACGGATACCGGGGAGGTTAAGCATGAAGTGCCATGCTGTTGATTACGAAATTGTCGGGGATGATGTACAGATGGTCAAGATTGAACTGGATCCGGGTGAAACGGTGATTGCCGAAGCCGGAGCCATGAATTATATGGAGGATGGAATCGTCTTTGAGGCTCGGATGGGAGATGGCTCGGGCGAGGAGCAGGGGTTGATGGGTAAACTGTTCAATGCCGGAAAGCGGGTGGTGACCGGCGAATCGCTGTTTATGACCCATTTTACCAATCAGGGGCGCGGCAAGAGTCAGGTGGCTTTTGCCGCGCCTTACCCCGGTAAAATCATAGCCCTGAATCTGGGCCTGCTGCGGGGGGAAATGCTCTGTCAGAAGGATGCTTTTTTGTGCGCCGCCATGGGAACCAAACTTGACATCGCTTTTCAGCGCAAACTCGGAGTAGGTTTCTTCGGTGGGGAAGGATTTATTTTGCAGCGACTGCAAGGAGACGGCATGGTTTTCATCCATGCCAGCGGCACGATTATCGAGCGTGAGCTCAAGGGCGAAACTCTGCGGGTGGATACCGGTTGCCTGGTGGCGTTCGAACCGTCCGTCGAATACGATATCGAACGGGCGGGCAATCTTAAAAGCATGTTTTTCGGCGGCGAAGGATTGTTTTTGGCGACCTTGCGTGGGCATGGCCGGGTCTGGTTGCAAAGCCTGCCATTTTCACGTCTGGCCGACCGCATTCTCGCCCATGCGCCATCCGTCGGGGGAAGCAGTAAAGGCGAGGGTTCGGTGCTGGGCGGTATCGGCCGCTTGCTCGATGGCCATTAGTTTCTGTGGTTACCTTGATACCAGAGCCGCCACGACTGCAATCGTGGCGGCTTTTTTCTGGCAACTTGTTAAAATCGTCAAGTCTGTGATAATCTGAATCCGTTATCAACCCTTACCCCCCTGGAAAATAATGGCTTTTTCTTCTGTTCTCCGCACTGTCCGGTGGGCGGTCCGGGGCTTCCTGCTGGTCGGTTTGTCGGTCATTTCGGCGTATTCCTATTCACCGATTGAGTTAAACGCCAAGGCCGTGGCTCTGATGAAACAGGGTCTTTGCGAGGAGGCTTTGCCCCAATTGCTCGAGGCCAGCCGCGCGCTGCCCTATGAGCCGGTTATTCGGCGCAATCTGGCCGAGTGTTACCTCATGCTGGGTGTGCGGAAGTTACAGTCCCGCGATTTTGAAGAAGCCATCGATTTATTTCAAGAAGGTAAGGGATATGCCGACAAGGACGCCCGTTTCTGGGCTTTCAGTGGCATTGCCTTCATGCATAAGGGCGACACCGGGGCGGCGGAAGTTGAATTCAACGAAGCCTTGGCGCTGACCGATGATGCTCCTGACATCCTTTACCAATTGGGCGAATTATACTATTCCCAAGGGGAGTTGCATCGCGCCAGGCAGGTCCTTGAAGAGGCCTTTGGCGCCCAGCCGGAAGATCTGCGGATAGTCCGGCTTCTGGAAAAGGTGAACCGGGAATTGCCCGTTGAAGAGCAGATGAGCAGTACCCGGGGGGGCAATTTTGTTATTTCCTGCGACGAAGAACTCCACCCGAAACTGGGCAGCGAAATCCTGGAAATTCTTGAGGCGGCCTATAATGATCTGGGATCCGAATTCGGATTCTATCCCGAAATTCTGATCCCGGTGTTGGTCTATCCCCACCAGACCTATGGCGATCTGACCGGCGCTCCTGGATGGTCCGCCGGAGTTTACGACGGCAAAATCCGGATTCCCGCCGGAGGGATCGACCGCGGGTCAGCCCTTCTTAAATCAATCCTGTATCACGAGTACAGTCATGTGCTGGTGGGTTATCTGGCCCGAGGCCGAATACCGTTCTGGTTGAATGAAGGCTTGGCCGAAGTTGCCGGCCGCAGATTTTTTTCACCGCCCCCCACGGAGGACGAAAAGCTTATTTTTCTTCCATGGACGGATCTGGAGGATTCTTTCGAAAAGCTTGAGAGTGGCCAGGTCCGGAGTGCGTACTATCAGAGTTACCTGATGGTGACTTACCTGATTGAACATTTCGGCCGATACAAACTCAATGAACTCGTGGTTGCGGCTGGTCGAGAAACAGATTTCTCTAAGGCCGTGGCCGATGTTTATGCTGATTTTAAGGTCGATTATAAAACTCTTCAGGACGAGTGGTCAGCTCACTTTCAGGGGCGCTAAACCATGGGTTTCCAGGTTGACGGATTGTGTTATAATTCAAGAAACGGTTGTTTCGGCTCGCCGTGCCTGTTTCGACAAAGGGTCGCTTAGGCCGGCGGGCTCCCTGCTGTTAGGAGGTACCATGACCGATGAGAACAGAGACGGACGCATGATTACCACTCCCGAACACAACACGAATCTAGAACGATTGGATGAAAATCTCAAGATTATGGATCGGCATGCCACCGAACTTGAAAATGTCGAAAGCGAAATTTGCGAATCGATGCGAAGATGGGACCGGGAATATAAAGACGAACACCTGCATAGTGTTCCCCGGCCCCGTAAGCATATGCGCTGAATGAAAAAAGGCCCCTTTTTCAGGGGCCTTTTTTCATTCAGCGCATATGCCAAAAATTATTCTTTGGGCGCATCTTCGACCGGTGCGATAGGTTTTTGAAGCTCGTCGATTTCCTGGGTAAGTTTGGAAGCGGTTTGCTTGAGTTGGTCAAGATTGTCAAGCGCGGATTTTACTTCGGAATTCTCAAAAACATTGGCCAGACCTGATTCTCTTGCCTTATCAACCAGTTTCCCGAAGTCATTTTGAGCAGCGGAAAGTTTTCTGGTTAAAAGGAACAGCTCAATCTTTTTCTGCGTTGCCAGAACGTAGCGGGTGGCTGGTTGGATGGCATTTTTTATGGCATCCTGAACCGTTTTGAGTGTCGTATCCCACAGGTTTTGGATATTCGATTTTTTTTCGCTAGGTTGTCCGGATTCTTCGTGCATTTGTTCCTCCCTGAAATTTTAAAAAAATTTAGCTGATAATAACATTATGAAATTCTAAGTCAATGGGTTGGATACCGAAATCGGGACTTTACTCTTGCCGGGCCAACTATTTTGATTTAAAGTTCAAAAATTATTGTGTTTTTTACTGTTTACCAAGTAGATAAGGAGTGCTCAATGGTGGAACCTGGCAAAACCAAATTTCAAATCGACCTGCGCCGACATTTGCGGGAAGTGGCTGAAAATCGCGACCTGACCCGCCTGATCTGCGAAATTGCCGATGCGTCAAAGTATATCGTCAATTCGATTCGTACTGGCGATCTGGGTGTTGCCGGGACGTCCAATCTTTATGGCGAGGAACAACTGGCCCTGGATGTCCTTTCCGACCGGATTTTACGCAAGCGCTTGATTAATTCCGGAGTGGTTGCCAACATCCTTTCCGAGGAGTCTCCCGATATCATTTCGGTGTCCAGTGACTATGAGGGAAAATACTCGGTGGCCTACGATCCATTGGACGGTTCCTCTCTGGTCGATGTTAACCTGGCCGTTGGGACCATCGTTTCTATCTACGAAGGCGGAGATCTTCTTCAGCCGGGCCGCAATCAAGTGGCCGCCATGTATATTCTTTACGGGCCGCGCAACACCTTGGTTTACTCCACCGGCCACGGCGTTTATGAGTTTGCCATGAACGCCCTGATGGAATATACCCTGGTGCGGGAAAATGTTACCATGTCCCAGCTCGGGGGGATCCATGCCCCCGGGGGCCAGCGTAATCTCTACAGTGCCGGCACCGAAAGTTTTGTCCAGGATCTTGAGGCCCGTGGTTCCAAGCTTCGCTATAGCGGCGGTTTCGTGCCGGATATCAATCAAATCCTCATGAAGGGGAAAGGTATTTTCCTGTATCCTCATCTGCAGAATGCCGCCAATGGCAAGTTACGTCTGATTTTTGAACTCAATCCGATGGCATTTCTGATTGAACAGGCAGGCGGCGCGGCCTCGACGGGGCGGGAACGCATTCTTGATCTGAAGCCGCAGAGCATCGATGATCGTGCGCCGGTTTTCATCGGTTGCAAGGACGATGTGGCCAGGGCAGAAGAATTTATCGCCCGACAAGGATAAAATTTTTTGTTGTACTGCTAAAAAAGCCCCCTCGAAGCAATTGCTTCGGGGGGGCTCTGTTTTGATCTTTTCGCTGTTTGTTACATCTGTGCTTTGATCTTTTCAAAACCCAGGTTGTAGGCCTTTTTATTCAGGTCAAGAAAGGCTGCGGGAACCTTGGCCAAAACCGCTTTTTCGCCGGCTTCACGAGAAACCACGCCAGTTAGAGCAATCATGGCGCCAAGGGCAACCACGTTGGCAACGATTTCGCGGCCAAGGTCTTCTTTGGCCGTGCGCGTGATCGGCATTTTATAGATTTTAAAATCTCCCTTGGGCTCATTTTTAACGAAGTCGGTGTCGAGAAGCAGAACGCCGCCTGGTTTAATGCCGTTGGCGTACTTGTCGGCGGACTCTTGGGTCATGGCCAGACAGGCGTCAACGATGGTTGCCTTGGGGTAGTCGATAGGCGCATCGGAAATGATGACCTCGGACTTGGAAGCGCCACCGCGAGCTTCAGGACCGTAGCTCTGGGACTGCGCGGCGAATTTCCCCTCGATGATGGCGGCCGCTTCCGCGAGGATGATGCCGGCAGTGATCAGGCCCTGGCCGCCAGCCCCGGAAAACCGGATTTCATATCTTTTTGCCATTTTTACATTCTCCTTAGTTCACGGTTTGCCGATTCAGGCGCCTTGGGCCTTGGCAATGACCTTGGCGTATTGTTCGCAGTACTCGGGCTTGTCTTCCTTGTACAGAACGCCGGTCAGAATCTTGCCTTCAAGCTGATCGGCAGTCATCTTGGCGGCTGCGGCAACCGGTACAGCAGTTTCCTTGAGGACCTTCATCATATCGATGACACTGCGGAACTTGTTACGGCGGCCGTAGGTGGTGGGGCAGTCGTCAACGACCTCGATGATAGCCATCCCCTTGTGTTTGATCCCTTCGGCGATCAGCTTGTCGATCTGGGTAGCATGAAAAGCGGTGGTCCGGGCAACAAACGTTGCGCCGGCGCCGATCGCCAGCTTGCTGATGTCGAAAATGGGATCGGGATTCCCATAGGGCGTGGTGGACGCTTTGGCGCCAGTGGGGGTACAGGGGGAGAACTGGCCACCGGTCATGCCGTAAATATGGTTGTTCATCAACACGTAGGTCATGTCGATGTTGCGCCGGCAGGCGTGGATGAAATGGTTGCCGCCGATAGCGGTTCCATCGCCGTCGCCGCCGCAGCAGATTACGGTCATTTCAGGCTTGGCCATCTTGACGCCGGTGGCGAAAGCGGCAGCCCGTCCGTGAGCGGTATGCAGGGTGTTGGCATCAATGTAACCAGGGAGACGGCTGGCGCAGCCGATACCGGAAACGATGGCGGTATTTTTTTTCTCAAGTCCGCAGATGTCCAGTGCCCGGATCAGGCCTTTCATGACAATCCCGTGTCCGCAACCGGGGCACCAGATGTGGGGGAGCTTCCCGGGACGGAGCCATTTATCATAATCGTACGACATTACATTACCTCCTTGACCTTCTTCATGATCTCACCGGGATTGAGAGGGTCACCATCGACCCGGTTTACGCCGGCAACGGCACAAGTGCCTTTGGTAACACGCTCTACTTCCAGAATCATCTGTCCCAAGTTCATTTCGGGAACCACGATCGCCTTGGCCTGTTTACCGAGCGCGGAAATGCGCTTTTCGGGGAACGGCCAGAGCGTGATGGGGCGGAACAGGCCGGCTTTGATCCCTTCCTTGCGCAGTTCGTTGACCGCATAACGGGCGCTGCGGGAAGTGGAACCATAGGCAAAAACAACCACTTCGGCGTCATCGCAAAGGTACTCTTCATTCGACTCGATGGCGGCCGCGTTTTCCGGGGATTCAACCTTGCGAACCTGACGGCGTTCTTCAGCGTCGACATATTCGGCTTTGGTGGTCGGGAAACCGTCCTGGGCTTTATTCAGACCGGTGACGTGAAAACGGTATTCGCTGCCAAATGCGGCCAGCGGCGGAACGTCGCCAAACGAAGTGTCGTAAGGCTTGTAATCTTTCGGAGCAACGGTCGGCGCAGTGCGATTGATGATTTCGAGCTCGCCCGGTTCCGGGAAGGTGATGGGTTCACGCATATGGCCGACGATTTCGTCGAACAGAACCTGAACCGGCATCCGGTATTTTTCGGCCAGGTTGAAGGCCCGGACCGTTTCGGTGAAGATTTCCTGAATCGAGGCCGGTACCAGGGCGATGGTGGCGTGGTCGCCATGGGTACCCCATTTGGCCTGTTGCACGTCGGACTGACCGGGGCCGGTCGGCATGCCGGTCGAGGGACCACCGCGCATAACGTTGATGATAACGCAGGGGACTTCGGCAATGCAGGCATAGCCGATCAGCTCCTGTTTAAGGGAAACGCCGGGGCCCGAGGTCGCCGTCAGGGCTTTTGCGCCCGCCAGCGAGGCACCGATAATCGATGCCATGGCAGCGATTTCGTCTTCCATTTGCATGAATTTACCGCCTACCTTGGGAAGCTCTTCGGAAAGAACCTCGGCCACTTCCGTAGACGGAGTGATGGGGTAGCCGCCGAAAAAATTGCACCCGGCGTAAACAGCACCGAGAGCGCAAGCAGTATTCCCCTGAATAAGAGCAACTTTTTTAGCCACGTTAACCGTCCTCCCGTAAAAAATTAATCTTTGTGGACCTTGATGGCAAAGTCAGGGCACCGAAGTTCGCATTGCATGCAAGCGATGCAGGCCTCGGGCTTGGCAACTTTAACGACAAACGCATCCATCTCCAGTACCTGCGTGGGGCAGAATTCAGCACAAATCGCGCACCCCTTGCAGTACTTTTCGATGACCTCAATTTTCGCACTGCTCATTCCCAATGTTCTCCTTTTTAGATAGTTGACGCCAGCGTAACCGCCAGGAAAAGCGTCGAAATCCTACCACATGACCGTATACGGCGCCATTAAATTAACTCGCGCCATGAAAAAAATCGCTAATTACAGAAAAGAAGGGCAATGTCGCCATTGCCCTTCCTTGGGTTTGGCAAAACTGCTTGAAATTACTTCATGCTGCCAACGAGTTCTTTGACCGCGTTAACGGATTTATCCATCATGGCCTGCTCGGTGGCGTCCAGTTTGAACTGGAGGATTTTTTCGATACCTTTTTCACCGAGGACACAAGGAACGCCAACATAGTAGCCTTTGACGCCGAATTCGCCGTTCAGGAAGGCGCAGGTCGGCAGAACCCGCTTCTGGTCCTTGATGATCGATTCGGCCATGGCGATAGCGGAAGAAGCCGGGCTGTAGAAGGCGCTACCGGTTTTGAGCAGGGCGACAACTTCGCCGCCGGCGCCACGGGTACGTTTAACCATGGCTTCCATGACCTCAGTGGCCTTGGCGGCGCTGCCGTATTTCTGCTCAAGAAGTTCCATGACCGGAATGCCCTGAACGCTGGCGTAACGAACCAGGGGCACCATGTCATCGCCGTGACCACCAAGGGTCATGGCCATTACGTCTTTAACCGAAACGCCCAGTTCCCAAGCGATGAAGGCTTTGAAGCGAGCCGAGTCGAGAACCCCAGCCTGGCCGATAACGCGCTCATAGGGGAAGCCGGTAATTTTCTGGCAGAGGGTAACCATTGCATCGAGAGGATTGGAGATGACGATGATGAACGCTTTGGGAGCGTATTTTTTGATGCCTTCGGCGACGGAAGTCATGATCTTGCTGTTGACTTCGATCAGGTCGTCACGGCTCATGCCCGGTTTGCGGGGCAGACCGGCGGTCACGATGACCACGGCCGAGCCTTCGATGTCTTTGTAATCATTGGTACCTTTGAGGCAAACGTCAAAGCCGTCAACCGGGGATGCTTCGGCGAGGTCGAGACACTTGCCCTGGGGCAACCCTTCAACGATGTCGAACAGTACTACGTCACCAAGTTCACGCAGGGCGCAGAGTTGAGCCAATACGCCACCGATCTGTCCACCACCGATAAGAGCGATTTTCGGTCTTGCCATGGTTTTCTCTCCTTATGTTGGGAAATGAAATTACAGCATCGGGGTAACCCTGTCACCCCGATGCTGCCAGCTTTACTCCGGTTGTTTACATTGCGTCAATGATTGCGTTCAGGGTTGCGCTGGGGCGCATGGCTTTTTCGGTTTTGGCGACATCGGGGCGGTAATAACCACCGATGTCAACCGGCTTGCCCTGAGCGCCGAGCAATTCTGCATTGATTTTGGCTTCGTTGGTTTCGAGCTCCGCTGCTACTTTGGTGAAACGTGCTTTCAGTTCAGCGTTTTGGGTCTGCATGGCCAAGGCTTGGGCCCAGTACATAGCAAGGTAGAAACTGCTGCCGCGGTTATCGATTTCATTTACTTTGCGTGAAGGTGCACGGCCATTTTCCAGGTATTTGGTAACGCCCTGATCAAGGGTGTCGGCAAACATCTGGATTTTTGCGTCTTTAGTCCGGTTGGCGATATGTTCGAGAGAGGGAACCAATGCACAGTATTCGCCCAGTGAATCCCAACGCAGGTGACCTTCCTTGAGGAACTGCTCAACGTGCTTGGGAGCGGAGCCGCCGGCGCCTGTTTCGAACAGCCCGCCGCCATTGAGGAGCGGAACGATGGAAAGCATCCTGGCGCTGGTGCCCAGTTCAATAATCGGGAACAGGTCGGTCAGATAATCGCGCAGGGCATTACCGGTAACCGAAATGGTGTCTTTACCGGCGCGGGCTCTCTCACAGGAGATTTTCATGGCATCGTCGGGTCTTTTGATGCTGATGTCGAGTCCGCTGGTGTCGTGGTCTTTAAGGTACGTTTTGACTTTTTGGATGATCTGGGCATCGTGACCGCGACG
>MHXM01000151.1:46739-50549 GCA_001825565.1 Desulfuromonadaceae bacterium GWC2_58_13 | reverse complement strand
GCGACGCGGGCGTTGAAGCGGTCATAGAGGTAGAGGTTCCTCTGATGACCCTCCATTTCCCCCGTTCAGACCGGGGTGTAGGCCGCGGGGAAGAAGGTCAGAATAAGATGATGCTTGCCGTAATAGTCCCGATCATAACTGAGCAGGGTGTCCTGGCTGGTGGCTGCGGAAAAGATCGAAACCCGGTCACCGACTTTTTTTTCCAGGGAGGACATCCGGTTCACCGGGGCACAGGCCAGAACCAGCAGGCAGATCACAACGATACCGACAATAGGTTTCAATCGCATCATGGCAACTCCATAATAGGGAGGCTACAAAACCAGCTGTAAAATTGTATCGTAGCCATTCGCCTTGGCAAGGCGGTTACCGTTTTCCGGATTTCTTATCCGCATTCAGATGCAGACCGCAATGCAGGCAACTGCGCAGGTACATGGGGATGAAACCCTGAACGTGAAAAAAATTACCGCAGCGCGGACACCTGACAAAGGCCGACAGGCAGCTGGCAATGCAGGCCAGGACGAACCAGACCGCGAAAACTTTGGCGGTGGCCCGATCCGACTGAGTAATGGTCAACGAAATCCAAATGGCCGGCAGGTAAACCAGAATAACGCTCCAAAAACACCAGCGCCGCTGGCGCACCTTGCGCAACCCCTCGGCATATTGCGAAAAATCTTCTTGTGACTCTTCCATCAACAGGTCCATCCTTTCTTGAAACAACGACTATCCGCAGGCTTACCCTTATTCAGAATTCATTCCCGAACCCTGGCCGCATCGCCATACGTACTTACCCGTTTATCACCGACAGGACCAGCCACCCGGTATAGGCCAGATAGCAACAAAGCAGCAGCCCTCCCTCCCAACGGTTGATCCGACCCGGACCACTAAAACCGTAGCCCATCACGAACAGCGACAGGGTCAGAATCCCCATCACCAGCATGTCCCTGGACAGAACTTCGCCGGCCACCGACATCGGGTGAATCGCACCGGCGATACCGACCACCGCGAGGGTGTTGAACATGTTGGACCCGAGCACGTTGCCGAGAGCGATGTCGTGTTCCCCCTTACGGGTCGCAATGATCGAGGAAGCCAGTTCAGGCAGCGAAGTGCCCACGGCGACGATGGTCAGTCCGATGATCAGGTCACTGACGCCGAACCCTTTCGCCACCGCCACCGCGCCCCAGACCAGCAGACGCGAACTGGCAATCAACAGCAGCAGCCCGACGATCAGCCAGATCAGCGCGGATTTCAGGGGCATTTTCTGACCCGCCAGTTCTTCGCCGATTTCGGCGCCAAAGGAATCGTCCCGGCGTTTCATCCCCTGCCGGATCGACCAGCCCATGAGCCCCCCGAAAACCATCAGCAGCACCCAGCCGTCCGCCCGGGAAAGGTTTCCGTCCCAGAGCTGAAACACGGCCAGCAGGGTGATCAGGGCCAGTACGGGAAGTTCTTTGCGGAGCACCTGGGAATGTACCGCAATGGGGCTGATTACCGCGGTAAGACCGAGAATCAGGGCAATATTCGTGATATTTGAACCATACGCGTTGCCCAGGGCCAGACCGGGATTGCCCTGCCAGGACGCCAGAGCCGAAACCACCATTTCCGGCGCCGAGGTTCCGAAGCCGACGATCACCATGCCGATCAGGAGTGGCGGCATGCCGGCATAACGGGCGGCCACCGCCGCGCCTTCGACGAAACGGTCGGCGCTCCAGACCAGAAGCAGGAGTCCAAAGATAATTGCAAGCACGGGAAACAACATGATAAATCCACCTTGATTGAGTCAGGATGCAAAGGCTCGCGCGCGGCTGAACAGGCTGAACGGGCCACACTATATCGCCTGAGCCTATCGAAAGGCAATGATTAATGGACCGGTGACACGCCGGGACCGGTCAACCGCGGAGCCTGCTGCAACAAACAGCACCGAGCTATTGAATTAATAAAAGGTTATTCTATACTTAATCCGCCGTGTCAATGGGTACGTAACTCTTCGCCATCCATGCGCTCAACCACGGATATCCATGGCGACAATGACCCGGTCGAATGATGGACCATTCGTTTCGGCATTCGCAACCTGACATAAATCACGGTCCCTCCCCGGAATGATCGCTGAAAGGAGGCCAACGTTGAAAAATCACGTCTGGCGGCCCCTGTTCGTGGTAATCGGCCTTGTCGCCCTGATCCTTCTGGCACGCGCGTTTTACGTTCCAGCCGATTTCGGCACCCACGAACGGGGCTACATGTACAGCTACAACCGCACCGGCAATATCGAAGAATGGAAAGCATTCGAGGCAAAATATCGGGGCAGCCAGTACTGTCAGGGATGTCATGAGGACAAAACCTCCGCGTTGAGTGCGGCTCAGCACGCCATTATCCCGTGTGAAAACTGCCACGGAGCCGCCTTCGGTCATCCGGACGATCCGGAAAAACTGACCGTGGATCGCAGCCGAAACCTCTGCTTGCGCTGTCACGCCGCCCTGGTCACACCCGGCAGCGGCCGCATCCAGCTCCCGGGAATCGATGCCCAAAACCACAATCCCGGCATTGAATGCAGCGACTGCCACAATCCCCATCACCCGAACCTGGCGGAGATGCAAGGATGAAAAGACGCGACTTTCTCAGGCATTCGCTGGTCTTCGTCTCCGGGGCATCGGTCTCCCTCGCGGCCCTGGAGTTCGTCAGCGTCGGCGAGCTGCTGGCGGCCCGCCCCGAGGCGCGCTGGGGCTTTCTGGTCGACACCTACCGATGCGTCGGCTGCGGCTTCTGCGTTAAAGCCTGCAAGATCGAAAACGACATCCCCCTGGAGGCCAACGTGACCCGGACCTGGGTCGAGCGCTACCTGATACTCAAGGACGGCCGGGTGCTGGCCGATTCCCCGAAGGGCGCCCTGCACGGCTTCACCGATCAGCGCGTCGACCGGGCCGCCGAAGGGTTCGAGGAGGTGTCCAACCAGGAGATCGCCTCGGCCTTCTTCGTCCCCAAACTGTGCAACCAGTGCGACAATCCCCCCTGCGTCCAGGTCTGCCCGGTCGGCGCCACCTACCAGACCGCCGACGGCGTGGTGCTGGTCGACCACAAGTGGTGCATCGGCTGCGGCTACTGCATCATGGGCTGCCCGTACGGGGTTCGTTTCTTCCATCCGGTCGAACATGTCGCCGACAAATGCACCTTCTGCTATCACCGCATCAGCCAAGGCCTGGATACCGCCTGCGCCCAGGCCTGCCCCTTCGGCGCCCGGCGGGTCGGCAACCTGCGCGATCCCGACGACCCCATCGCCCGGATCCTGCTGACCCAACGGGTCGGGGTGCTCAAGGACGAATTCGGCACCAAGCCGCAAGTCTTCTACCTGGGCCTCAGCAAGGAGGTGAGATAGCATGGTTCACGGCGAGCTCTGGACGGTCAAGGAACTGTTCGTCCTTCCCAACGAATACATCTACTGGTCGATCCAGATCGTCATGTATCCCTACATGACCGGCCTGGTCGCCGGGGCGTTTGTCCTTTCTTCTCTCTATCATGTGTTCAAAGTCGAAAGCCTCAAGGCGATCGCCCGCTTCGCCCTGGTCTTCTCCTTCGCCCTTCTGCCGGTGGCGATGCTGCCGCTGCTGTTGCACCTGCAGCAGCCGCTGCGGGGAATCCATGTCCTGATGACCCCACATTTCACCTCGGCCATCTCGGCCTTCGGCATCGTTTTCATGGCCTACGGCTGCATCGTCGCCGCCGAAATCTGGTTCGTCTACCGCCGCCACATCATCGAAACCATTGCTCGTCTGTCGCTCAAAACCGAGCGCGGCGCCGGCGATTCGCTGCTGCTGACGA
>MHXM01000151.1:46372-46685 GCA_001825565.1 Desulfuromonadaceae bacterium GWC2_58_13 | reverse complement strand
CCGACCACAAAGCGGTCCGCCTGCTGGCCGCGATGGGCATCCCGGTCGCCTGTTTTCTTCACGGCTACGCCGGTTTCATCTTCGGCTCGGTCAAGGCCAACGCCCTGTGGATGACCCCCCTGATGCCGGTCATTTTCATCTGCTCGGCGGTGGTATCGGGAATCGCCCTGTGTATTCTCAGCTACGCCGTTTTCATGGGGGCTCGCGCCCACCTCGCCCGGCGCAATCCCGATCCGGCCCTGTTGTCCGAGCGGCGGCACGGCATCGAAGAACACGAGGTGCGGTCCACCTCCCGTTACCTGCTGCTGTTCAT
>MHXM01000151.1:46044-46309 GCA_001825565.1 Desulfuromonadaceae bacterium GWC2_58_13 | reverse complement strand
CTGGGATATTGTGCGCCAGGTCATTTACCACAAGGATTTCTTCAAAATCTTCGTCCTGCAGTACGGTCTCGGCAATCTGCTGCCGCTGGTCCTGCTGCTTTTGCCCCGGTTGACCACCCGCCGCGCCTGTGTCGCCTGCGCGCTGGTGCTGTTCGGCGTGCTGATGATGCGTTGGAACGTGGTTATTGGCGGCCAGGCCTTCTCGCTGACCTTCGCCGGGTTCATGGAATACCACCTGCCGATCATCCCCGACAGTATGGAAACC
>MHXM01000151.1:45950-46020 GCA_001825565.1 Desulfuromonadaceae bacterium GWC2_58_13 | reverse complement strand
CTGCTGGTCGCCGGCACCCCCTTCGTGATCTTCTATTTCCTCAACAAGATTTTCCCGGCGTTTGTTCGGG
>MHXM01000151.1:29531-45913 GCA_001825565.1 Desulfuromonadaceae bacterium GWC2_58_13 | reverse complement strand
AACGCCCTCCCCCTGGCGGGAAAGGGCGTTGCGGGCTTCCGGCGGACCTTCTGCTTATTTGACGATCAGCCAGCTGCCGTCCGGCTGCCGGCAAGCCGTGCCATAGGCCTGCTGAGGTTCCCCGCCGACGGTGACGGTCTGATAATACTCCCGGCAGTACCTTCCCTGGGACGTTTGGTAGGTATCGACCGGCGTGAGGGTGCCGTAGTTCCCCGAATCGGGATTCCGCCAGGTCGTCGGTTGATTGGTCCGGGTGTACTCCAGAGCATACTGGGCATTCCGTTCCATCATGATCTGATCGGCCCGATCGAGGGATTTACCGATTTCCTGGCCAAGGATGGCTCCGGCCAGGGTACCGATGGCGACAGCCACGATGGTGCCGCGTCCTTGACCAACCTGGGCTCCCAGCAGAGCACCGGTTCCGGCGCCCAGCAGCGTTCCGGCGCCCTCTTTGGGCCCCATGGTCGGCGAACACCCGAACATCAGCATCGATAACACCACCAGTAACGCCAAAATCCGTTTCATGGTCTCCTCCTGTGAGCTGGTTGAAAATTCGACGTTTTTTCTTTCATAATATCGCAGAAAATGCACTTGTCCTTCTCATCGAAACAGAATCGTTCAGCTGGCGAGGATACCCTCCGGAAGAGATGGCTTAAATATCGTTTTCGAAGGCGCCCCGTTTCTTCATGGCGCCACGGATTTGGCCGGCGTTTAAAAAATTTCTGCACTTTTTCCGCGGTTGCAGTATAATTCGGGCCGGTGTTTACCCGTATGCCGCACCGATTAAGCGACTTGCCCTGCATGACAGCCTTATCCAGCTGTAGACGCGGGGTTTTTTCATGCCACTTTTATTCCGGAATATGCCATGCCCATTCCCGTCAGCCTTTCAGGTAAACTGAAACGCTTTTTAACCGACCGCTACTTCATCTTTCTTCTGGGCATGCTCGCCTGGACCGAAATCCTGCAGCTCTTTGGTGGACTTCCGTCGCTGCGCCCGGCCTGGCGTCTCGAAATCCCGCTGCTGTGCTACCTCTACTGGCTCAACAACCGATTCACCAAACCGAACCGTTTCCAGCCGCTGACGGCCGCGATTCCCATCCTCGTTCTCTATGGGATCTTCGACTTCTATCACCTGCGGTTCGGACGCCTGCTGCGTATCACCGAGATTACCGAACTGCCGGAAATGTTTCAGATCGTATCCCTGCAATTCAAACTGCTGACGGTGGTGCTGTTGGGCCTGCCGCTGCTGCTGTTCGGGATGTCCCTGTGCTGGAGACGCCTGCTCCGGACGTTGCCCTGGGTGCTCCCGGTCGCGGCCCTGGCAGGCGCGGTAACGGTTTTCCCCGATCAATTCATCGCAACCTTTGACCGAACCCAGAAACCGTTGATTTCTTTTTCCGACACCTTGAGCGCCGGGCGTAGCGGCCGCGTTGCCATGATGCTGTACAACGAGGCTAAACGGCGCAGTTCCCGCGAAAAAACCGTAAGTTACCGGAACAATGCCACATCCCTGGAAAAGTTCACCCACATTACCGAAATGATCAACAAACAACGCAGCAAGCGCAACGTCCACCTGGTGGTCCTGGAGAGTTTTTTTGACCCATCATTGTTGAAGGGCGCTCGTTTTTCCAAAAACCCGACCCACCCTGATTTCACCGCCTTGCTCGGCGGCAAGGGAAGCCTTTCGATCTCACCGGTCTTCGGCGGCGGCACGGCTCAGGCAGAATTTGAAATTCTCTGCGGCGTGCCGGCCTTGCGCGAGCTATCGGGGGTTGAATTCAACGTCTTCACCGGTTCGAAAACCCTTTGCCTTCCCAATGTCCTTGCCGAAGGTGGCTATCAGACCCTGGCCACCAACTCCTATATCCCCGACTTTTTCAATTCGACCAATGCCTACGCTGGGTTGGGTTTTGCCGACATCTACTATCCGCGCGAATATGTGTCAGGCCGCGAAAGTTATTTCGGCACCGGCGACGTCACCGACGAAACCTACATCTTTGACGGCGTGTTGCTGAGCCAGAATCTCGAATTCATCGAACGCCAGCTCAAGGAGAACCGGGATCGGCCGATTTTTAATTATCTCATCACCATGTACGGACACCAGCCGCACAACATCAACGCCGAAAAACGCCCGCAGGTGGTAACGCTCCAGGGCGATTTCCGCGACGACCAATTGGAGCGGGCGGCCAATCAGCACTATTACCGAAGCCAGGCCATCGCCGCCTTTGTCAAGGGCCTGACCCGAATCGACCCCAAAAGCCTGATCATTCTTGTCAGCGACCATCTGCCGCCGCTCACCTATGGCCCCAACACCTATCGCAACTTCAACTATCTGGGCGGGGTGGACAACGATATTCACCTCAACCGGATTTTCTTCATCGAAAACGGCAAGGCGGTGCAATACCGAACGATTCACCACTATGAACTGCCCAGGGTCGTGCTCAATTACGTCACCAGGGGACAATACTGCCGCGACGGCGAGAACTGCGTCGAGACCGACAGCTCTTCCGAAGAAAATTCAACCGCCTACCGGGAAGAATACCTGACCATCATGGCCCGGGCCATGCTCTGACCCGATTCGGCCGAAAACGCCGAGCCCCCCTTTTGCCCGGCCCAAGTCTCTGATATTCTGAATGAAAGAGTCAGGCAACCGCATACGGAAGGAGGTTCCATGAGCTTCTCCATCCCGATCTACACGCCCCCCGATTTTTCCCGGCCCGAACTGGTCGGCGCGCCGCCGGTCAGAACCGAACCCGCCCCGGCCGATGGAGTGGTGCCGCGCAACTTCCACGGCACCAGCAATCACCCCGAATACTTCCATCTCGGCAACGGCTGTTGGGTGCTGGCGCCGGAAAGCCGGATGGACGCGGTTCTGGTGCTGAAACGGGATACGGTCGAAGTGACGGAAGCTCGGCGAGTGAGAAAAGGCGATGCGGTGGTGATCGGCCGCACCGAGGACGGCGAAGAAGGGATTTACGTCCATGTCGACGGGTTCGTCGCGCCGGCAGCCGCGGGAGCCGACAAGTTCGCCTTTCGCACCCGGGGAACCCGGGAAACCCCCTTCTCCCGCTGCTACGACGAACTTTACCAGGTGTTGCGCCACGACCGCGACCACGGCTACATCGTCTGGGTCCTCGGACCGGCGGTGGCTTTCGACAAGGACAGCCGCGACGCCATGCAAGGACTGATCGAAAACGGCTACTGCCACGCTCTATTGGCCGGCAACGCCCTGGCCACCCACGACCTCGAAGCCGCCCGCTTCCGCACCGGCCTCGGCCAGGACATCTACTCGCAGAACCTTCAGCCGCTCGGTCACTACAATCATCTGGACATTCTCAACGAGGTGCGCCGGTGCGGCTCGATCCGCCGGGCCATCGAAGAACTGAACCTACGGGACGGCATCATCCACGCTTGCGAAAAGGGTCGGGTTCCGTACGTGCTGGCCGGCTCGATCCGTGACGATGGCCCGTTGCCCGAAGTCATCGCCGATGTCTACCGGGCCCAGGATGCCATGCGCGTTCACGCCCGCCGGGCCACCACGGTCATCGCCCTGGCCACCCAGCTGCATGCCATCGCCTTCGGCAACATGGCGCCCAGCTACCGGATCATGGCCGACGCCAGCGTCCGTCCGGTCTATTTCTACATCGTCGACATGACCGAGTTTTCGGTCGACAAGCTGGCCAATCGCGGATCGATGCAGGCAGTCGGCATCCTCACCAACGTACAGGATTTCGCCGTCAACCTGTGGAACAACCTCAAGCCGGAGCAGAGGCGCTAGATGAAAAAGCCCGTGCAGATCATCGGCATTCCCCTTGACCTCGGCCAGTCGCTGCGGGGGGTCGACATGGGACCGGGCGCGGTGCGCTACGCCGGGCTGACCAACCGTCTGGCGCGCCTCGGCTACCCGGTGCAGGATCTCGGCAATCTCGAAGTTCCGGTACGGGACACTCTTGAGGAAGAACGCCGACAACACTATCTGCCCGCCATCCGCAGGGTCTGCGAAGCCGCTTACCAGGCCGCAAGGCGCTCCATCGAAACAGGCAACACCCCGATATTTCTCGGTGGGGACCATTCATTGGCCATCGGAACCATCGGCGGGGTAACTCACGCCCAACCCTGCGGAGTACTCTGGATCGACGCCCACGGCGATTTCAACACCCCCGAGACTTCCCATACCGGCAACATCCACGGCATGCCCCTGGCGGCGCTGCTGGGCAGCGGCTATCCCGAGCTGGTCGATCTTGGCCGTCCGGGGGCCAAGATCGCCGCCGAAGACGTGGTGATGATCGGAATCCGCGAGCTCGACCACGAAGAGCGCTCCCGGCTCACCGACAGCGGCATTTGCGTCTACACCATGCGCGACATCGACGAACGGGGCATGAGCGCCGTCATCCGCGAAGCCCTCGTCCGGCTCGAACACCACGACCGGCTGCATGTCAGCCTCGACATCGATTGCCTCGACCCCAGCGAAGGTCCGGGCGTCGGCACCCCGTCCTCCGGCGGCCTGACCTATCGAGAAGCGCAACTTCTCATGGAGATCATCGCCGACTCTCGGATCCTGACTTCGCTTGACATTGTCGAAATCAACCCCATCCTCGATCACCGCAACCAGACCGCCGAAATTGCCGTCGATCTGGCCGCCTCCCTGTTCGGCAAGAGTATCCTTTAACCGTCGAAACCCTTGCGACAACGACCGGGCATCCTTCGGCGACCTCTGACAAGGGGTGGCTGGGGAACGAAATTCATAACGATGGCAAGGGATTTGGGCGTGGAACGGGAGAAAGAAGAAACCTCGCCTGCCGCTGGCGGCGATGACCCGGCAGTCCGAGGTTGGGGGCATTGGGGGCGAATTTATCGCAACGAACGGCTTATTTCTCGTGGATTCTGCATTTGAAGCGACTAAAAATCAGGCGCCGCCGATGGCGGGAAGAAAACTTCAAATCGCAAAGATCCCGCTTCTTGTTCGAATCGACAGGCCGGAACCATGGATAGCCTTGGGCGAGCCTATCCATTATTTTTTGCCAGAGACTCGCTTTCATCATTTTCCTCCCTCGATTACCGCCGGAGCAACGACATCTTTCGATGGTTGGCCGCAGAGGCCAGCATCTTGTTTTCATGGTAAGACCTTTTCTCTGACGGCGTCAACGAGGGGGGCATGGGTAAAATACCGTTCGACCCGGATTCACACGCTTAACATATTGATTTATTTTGTTTTATGTTCACGCTAAAGCCTCTTTGAAAATGATTATAAATGCCTTATGTCCTGATATGAACGTTGTTTTTCATCGTTTTCAAGAAAAAGGCCTTACCACTATCGCGCATGACAACAAAACGGGCTCGCCCAGAAATGGAGCGAGCCCGCTTAAGTCCAAACCCGAAACTTGCGTTATGTCATTTGCTGCGGGGAGTTAACCGGTCACTCCTTCGCCTGGCCCGCCTCGGCATTGCATTGCTCGACAATTTCCCTCAGCCAGGCGATCTCCTCCGGCACAAAAGCCTTGGACGATTCAGTCCCGGCATTCATTGCCCAATGCAACGGCGGCTCGGACATTTCGGCCACCACATGCCCCGCCACCACCACATAATTCACCCTGTCCAGGGCCCAGTCGTACAGGCGCTGTTCGGTATCGAACAGCATCAGATATTCGTTGCCTTCCCCCTCGACGATCAACGGCACGGCATGCCCCGGCTCCACGGATTCGGCTCCCCCGGGAAGCTCCTTGGAGTCGATGGTCGGGATATAGAACTGGGAGTTGAGAAAAAGGTCGAAAAACAACGACTGGTTCTTCGTGTCGTCCATATCCTGCTGGAAGGCTTCCAGCGCTTGATCCAGTTCAGTCATGGCAGCAGCCCTTTCGGTCGGTTAACGTCATGACGCCAAGGGAATGCACCGATGACATCGGGATAAAATGAACGGAAATTCTAACAGGGGATCGACGCATAACACAACCTCAAAAAACCCTGCCGGAGACTGGAATCAGCGTCAGTCGTCGTGGCGCCAGCGTTCACCCCGGTCATGGTCGCGCCCCCGATCCCGGTCGCGATCCCGGTCGCGATGATCGTGCCAGTCGTCGCGATAACGGTATTTTTCCTTGTATTTCAATCCGTCATGCCGGCGATAGGACTCATAGCGCGGCGGCACCACGATCACCTTCTGCTTGAGTCGGGAAGGATGTCGATACCAATAATCCCGGCCGCTCATATGAAAAGATCCCCGGTAAGATCTTCCGTGGCGGTAGACGTAGTCGAAACTCAGGTAAATGGGAGATCGAAAATAGAAGTCGGGGGGATAGGCATAATAGCGCTCAGGGGGAGTATGCACGTAGACGGTGGTGGACTGCGGCGGGCGGTCCATCTGCTGCTCGCCGGCAACAATCCGCCAGCTGCCGTCGGGTTGGCGACAGGCGGTGCCGTACCCCTGCTCTTCCTTGCCACCGATGATGATCGTTTTGATGAATTCCCGGCAGGGCTGTCCCT
Source organism: Desulfuromonadaceae bacterium GWC2_58_13 (assembly GCA_001825565.1). Classification (GTDB taxonomy): domain Bacteria; phylum Desulfobacterota; class Desulfuromonadia; order Desulfuromonadales; family Trichloromonadaceae; genus Trichloromonas. The sequence goes on along the minus strand of MHXM01000151.1, from coordinate 39,436 downwards.
GGCTATTGCTGAAAGTCCGGGTCGGAGCTACCGTCCCGGACCGGTCGGCGTCGGGATTCACCCATTCGGAACCCTGATTGGGCTGGTTTTGCTCCAGAGCATGCTGCAGGGTGTCCTCCATCGCCTGCTGCTCGGCGGTGGAAAGTTCCTGGGCAAACCCTGTGGTAAATCCGAGCAGAGGCCAAAACAGAACCGCGGCCGCAACGATACTCCGTTTCATAGGCTTTCTCCCTGTAAGTGGATTCAGGTTACGGGAAAAGTATAGCAAAGACCGGCGAAGAGAAAATGTGTCTTAGCGAATGTTTCGTTAACCATGGATTCCACGGGACGGGAATCATGAATTTTCGGCGGGCATTCCGGCCGGATTCGAACCGGCGTGATAAACTGCTTGAAGGGAGGCAACCCAGAAGCCGGAACAGGAGGATAACCGCCATGAACAAGGATAACGTGTTGAACGTGCTGCTGCAGACGGAAGAAAAGCACGAGCGTTTCCTGGCCGCCTGGAAGCGCGGCGTCGAGTTTCTCGGCCCCGAGTTGTTCGGCCCCAAAACGGTCGCAACCGCCAAGGACAAGAACGACCTGCGCCCGTTACGGGAGCCGGTCGAAGCGGTTTTCGAGCAGGAAAGCGGCGGCGAAGAGCAGTTTCTGGCGGCCCTGGTGAGTTTCTACGACCCGATCTGGGGCGAGCAGCTGGCGAAACGCATCAACTGCCCCAATTCGGTCTGCGGACTGACCTACAACCTTGACCACGCGTGTACCGCGATCCTCTGCGAATTGCTGCTCAACTACGAGGGCTGGTGACGACCCTTCCGTCCGCCCCCTTGAGCCGCCAGGCATAGACCGTCAGCGGAATCATCAGCAGACAGGCACACAGGTAAGGATATGCGGGATCGGTCTGATACAGGCTGGTGCCGATCAGCGGTCCCAGCACGAACCCGGCCGCCGGGCAGGCGGAAACCAGTCCGCCGACCGCCCCCTGCTCTTTGGGACCCACCGCCAGCGACGCGCCGGCGGTGAAACCGGGCGAAACCAACCCCAACCCCAACCCGAGAATCCCCATCAAAGCCACCAGCACCGGGACACTGTGGGCCAACAGCAATGAGGGGTAACCGACCAGCAGGATGGGCAGTCCAAGGTTCATCAACCGGGTCGGGGTCATATTGGCCCGACGCACGAGGAAGGCCTGCGAAAAGAGCGACATCCCCGCCGATACCATCATCCCCATGCCGATAGCCTGGGCGGTGGCCTGGCCGTCGAGAATGAATCGGTCCTGGAAATAAAAACCGATGGTCTGACTCATCATCGAAAAGGCCAGAAAGGTGACAAATCCGACCAGGATGAATGGAAAATACCGTCGGTCGAATAGATTCAGTTTCGGCTTTGACGCCTTCTGTTCGATGGTTCGGGCGGGTTCCTTCAATACCACGGCAAGCAGAATCGAACTCAGCAGCGTGACGCCCGCAGCGATGTACAGAGGAGCCAGCAGGCCGATGGCGGCGAACATCCCGCTCATTGCCGGGCCCAGAATCGCTCCCAGGGTCCGTGCCGCGCCCAACCGCCCCATTCCCGCTACCCGCTCTTCGGCGGTGGTGGTATCGGCGATATACGCCGAAGCGGCGCTGGGAGCCGCCGACATCAGGGATGCCATCAGCACCCGCGAAGAAATCACCAGCGCATAGAGGGTCAAGCCCGACAGCGCCCCCCTGAGGCCGAAGAAAAAAACCGAAGCAAACAGCAGGGCGCCGAAGGCGTAGCCGAATTGCCCGATCAGCAGCACCGGCTTGCGCCCCCAACGGTCGCAGGTGCGCCCCCAGATTGGACTGGCGAGCGTGAAGACCAGGGACGAGCAGGTGATGATCAAACCGATCTGGACCTCGCGCAGCCCGACCTCTCGCCCCAACGGAGCCAACAGGGCAAAGGTCATCGACTGGCCGATGCCGGTGGTCAGGACGCTGAACAACACCAGACGCGAAGCCAGCCGGGAAGAGGAAGAAGGGGAGATATTAAGGGACGTCATAGGATTAAAGATTAGGCCATCATCGACGCGGAGGCAAGGCTATTCCAGTCCAACCAGGGACTCCGCCCCCCGGCCATTTCACCTGTGGCCGCAGTGCGCGCCTTCCTGCTTCCTTGCCACTGGACATCATTCCGGAGTTATAGCGCCTGGTCGTGGCGGATACGCAAAAAGGAAGGGAATTTTGGGATTCCGGAACGGTAACGGCCATAATATTTGAAGGTGACCACCGCACCGATGGGGGGCGGATTGTCTCGTTCGGCGCCGCTGAAGCCGGTACCGATTTTACAGCGTGTTCCATCCGCCAATTCAACCAGCAGCGAACCGAGCCGGCCCAGATTTGCCCCCTGGCCGGGAACATGCCCGACCACCACCGCTTCGTCGTCGGCAAAACTTTTGACCTTAAGAACCTCGGAACTGCGTCCATCGATATAGGGCGCCCCCGGATTGCGAACGATCACCCCCTCACCGCCCGCCGCTTCGATCCGTCGAAGTTCCTGCTGCAATTGCGTCCGGTCGAGAACCGGCACCTGGGGGATGACAAAGGCATGGGCGGAGGGATGCGCGGCAAACCATTCCCGCGCCCGGGCGATGCGGACGGCAAAGGGGCCAGCCGCGCCTGGAACATCGAAAATGGCGAACCGTAGTTCCAACCAGCCATCGTGAGGCTCTTCCTTCTGCACGATCGACGCGGTCCGTTCGAAGGTCCCGCGTCCGCCCCAGAGTTCCCCCTCTAAGGCAAAGTCCGGCAATCCCGCGACAAACGCCGGCGCTGGCTTAAACGGCCGGCCATTCTTCGACCACAGCCGGCGGCCATCCCATGCCGCCCTCACCCCGTCGAGTTTCTCGCTCATCCACCAGCCCGAGATGTCGCTCTCGCCATCATCAGTCCGGGGCAGCATCCTGTCCGATGGGGCTGCGGGGATTGCCGGAACCAGCCAGAAGAAACATAGGAGGAACAAGAGATATTTTTTAAGATTCATGCGAAAAATCGATTCATTCCGTCTTCCGCGGCCACCGACTCCGGTACCGGAAAGCTCATAAACGACAACGTCCCCACGCAAAAAGGAGACGTTGCCGACGGTCCGCAAGGTCGGGGGACTCCCATGGGAATCCCTCGACCTCGGAGACTTTTATCTGCCCTGAAAGGAACGCTATTTTCGACTGAGCCGATCCATGGCCATTTTCAAACTGACCCGCAACCGTTCCAGCACGTCCGCCAGCTTACCGATCTCGTCATGGGACGTGGCGACGATTTTCTGGTCGATTTTGCCGTCAGCCAGTTCTCCTGCGATTTGGGTGAACTTTCCAAGCGGCTTGAGGGCAAGGTCCACCACCAGGAAAACCGCAAGAATGGACACCAGAAGCAAACCACCCATGATGGCCAACAAGGTTCCCTGGAGTTTATTTTTAGCGATATCCATTTTTTTAAGGGAGACGCCGATCCGAAAACCACCCCAGTGCTTTCCCTTGACGAAGATGGGTGAAGAGATGTCCCACATGACTTCTCCGGTATCGCGCTTATAGATCTGCCGAAACGCTTCATCCTGATTCTGCGCGCTTTTGAGGCCAATGGGGTCGTTAAACATACGTTTAGTGCGATTTCCCGAAAGATCCTTGCCCTTTTCGCCGCTGATTCCCTGCTGGAAACGGGAGTTGTGGGTCGGCAGATAACCGTTCCGGTCCACCGCCACGGCAAATTCGACGCTATCGTCCTTGAGGAATTCGTCTTCCAGGGCGAGAATGGCCTTATCCAGATAAGAATCGTAGGCCGTATGGTATTTGGCGGGATCGAAGCCCGGGATTTCCTCATAATTTGTATCAAAGGCCTCCCCTACAGTGAACACGCCATTGTCAATGGCTTCCTCAAGGACCTTGCCCACCATTTTGGCCCCGAGAATCGACTCGATCTTGCCCCGTTCCAGAAGTTGGGCATCCAGACTCTTGCTCTGCTCCTGAATGAGGTAGAACGATCCCGCCGCCATAACAACCAGCAATACCAGGTTCACCAGAACAGCGACCTTGAATCCGACCTTGTTAAACATCAGCAACCTCCTCAAAAGTCATGATTGATTTTATCAAGAGCACGGCATGCGCTCTTTCTATTAGTGATAGGCAATCCTTACCGCTCCCCAGTGCCGCCCCTGCACCATGATCGGCACGGATATGTCACTCATGCTTTCCCCCGTATCCCGGCTGTAGCGCTGAAGCAGATAGGGTTCGCTGTTGCGGGCGGCCGCCAGCCCGGCGCGATCGTTGAATAACCGTTTTTCCCGGTTCCATTGAGCGTCGGCGGCCCGATCTCCGGACAACGGTTTGGAGTAGCGGGTATTGTGGGCCGGCAGGTATCCATTGCGGTCAACCACCACCACAAACTCAAAGCGATCATCCAGCTCCAGAAACTTGTCCAGAATCGGGCGAATAATGCCCGCCGCCAGCTCGTCGTATTGAGTATGGAATTTCTGCGGTTCGGTGCCGGCGACCGGGATATAAAAGGTATCGAATAGCTGGGCCGTCGTGAGATGTCCGGAGGTCAGAAGCAATTCATACTGGGTGATGATCTCACGAGCGCATTGATCGGCCAGTTCCTTGACTTTTGCATCCAAACCGCTCAGAGGTTCCTCCGCCAGGGCGGGATTGGCGCCAGCCAAAACCAGCAGGACCAGACAGCCCATCAAGGCTTTAATCGGTTTTCGTTTTGTTTTCATCACAAATCCTCCTGAATTAACCATTGGTTTCCTTGCGGCGGTTCAAAATGTGCTGCAGAAAGCGGCCGACATCCCCAACCAACTCGGCCTGGCTGGTATCCGCCTTCTGCTGAATGCCGAGAAAATATTTATCAAGAGAAAAAACGATGAGGTTCTGGCACTGCGGACGGGTACAGACCAGGTAGCGAAACGGGCTGAAACCGACACTTTTCTCGATGGCCTGAGCGCCGTACCCGCCGAGAGTGACCACCGAAGCCAATTGCTCCGGATTGGAAAGATTATGGGTAATGATTTGACCGTCCTGACGCGTCAGAACAAAACGGTCCACCCCTTTGATCTGGGCGATGCGATTGGCAAAACGTTCGGCAGCGGACATGACCCCTCCTCGCTTCAGCTCTCTTCCAGCGACAATTGCTTCTTGACCAGACTCCGGTAACGACCAGCATTCTCCTGATCGCCAATCTCCTCACAGAGAAGGTCGAGGAGAGTATTCAGATTCGAGAGTGACGGCGTCTGGCCGGTGGCCCAGGCAATGACCGCGTCGTCGAACACAATCATTGCCATGGGACCCATGATTTTGGTCAGGGACTGCAGCAAAATCTGCATCGGTTCCGCCAGCTCCCCCGATTCCCGCAACGCGGTCGGATCGACTTTCCGAACCGTTGGAGAAACAACGGCCGGTTTTTCATCGGCGGGAACCGGCGCGGCGGAAGGTGGCGGAGCAGGGACAGAAGCCAGCTCGGTGCCCTGGAAATCCTGAATCGCCAAATTCATCGACATGGTCAGCAGATTGAAATTGACCCCGGGATCGCAAACCGCAATCAGAAAATCCCCTCCTTGGAACTGTCGGCAAAGGATGGTCGCTTCCTCATAGTTGACCATGACTTCCGCCAGGTCGGGAAAATTGTGACGCCCGGCCGCATGGATTTTGACCAGATGTTTGCCGATTTCATTGATGCGGTCGGCCTTGAACAAAGCCGGCAAGTTATGGCAGACGACCCCCTGCTTGGGACGGAAGACGCTGGCACCAACCACACCGGGAATGGATTTGAACTCATCGATCAGTTGTTGCATAAGTACCCCCTATAGGAGAAAAATCACGTCGTTTCAAACAAGGATGAAGAAAACTGGTCCAAAACCTGCGCTGGCTGAGCCCCTTGAGCCAACGCCAGCACGACTTGACGGGTTCCGCGCTTGAAAAACAGATAACGCTGCCGACGGGCGCAACTCAACAGCAAATAACGCAAACCGTTTCCTTCCACCTCCTTGCCCAGATCCAGGCAGGCCGGGAAATAGGTATTCAGATCGAGTTGAGTCAGGGAACAGGGGGGACCGCTTTGATGCTCCAGAAAATTTGTCGAATCAAAGATGGCAAACTCGTTTATCGCCTTGGATTTATTGAGAACGGACAATAGTTTCTCGTCCGGGTCCGCCTTGCGCCGTGGCGGTGGGCTCGCCGCCGGTGCTGGAGGAGGCACCTTCAGGTTCGCCGGAGGAAGAACATGGGCCTGCTCCAGCATCTCGGGCGAGACACTGGCTTCGTCCTTGATCCTGAAGGCCTCCATGAGCAGAAATTCAAGACTTGAGGCAATTTTTTTACCGCGCCGGCGACAAATACCGTCCATTTCGATCTCGGTGTCTTCCCAGGTCACGATCTCGAGCGCCGCCGCTTCCTCCTGTAAAAGATCCGTCTGGGCATCGCACAATTCGCCTTGATGGATAAAGAGATAACCGACCTGGTCTTTGGAACGGATCTTCAACGAACAGCTCTTTTTCTCCAAATGCACCAATTGCAGAAAGGTCGCCAGCGTTATGCCGCGAATGTAACTGCGCAATTCGTTTGCCAGCGCCGATTCAATCGTCTGCGCCAGGACATCGAAATCCAGGGGCTTCTCCAGGTAGTGCAGAGCATTCATGCGACTCAGCCGCTCTTCGATTTCCGGAGTGCCAAAGGCCGTGATGACAATCACCGGCAAATACGGATCGTAACGGCTGACATGGGCCAGCAATTGAAAACCATCCATGACCGGCAACTTGAGGTCGGTGACCAGCAGATCGATCTGTTCTTCCTTGAGAATCCGCAAAGCCTCCTGACCATTGCTGGCCAACAGCACATTGAATTTATCCGTATAGGCCAGCAGTCCATCCTTGAGACTCAATAAAAATGGGCGTTCGTCGTCGACGACCAGGATTTTTTTCATTGAATGTTCACCTCCCCTATATTAAATGATGCAAATTACGCCGACTGGCGGTGTCACATATATTCAGGATAAGGGGAGTCCCATGCGAACCCTGGTCCCCTGCCCTTCCGTGCTATGAATCTCCAGACTGCCATTCATTTTGGCCAACAGTTTTTTCGAAATCATCAGACCGAGACCGTTGCCCTGAGGCTTGTTGGTAAAGAAAGGCTGGAAAAGCAACTTCTGCTCTTCGGGCGTCATGCCACAACCATTATCTTCAATTTCCAGCCATACCAGCCGATCGTGAGGCATGGTCCGGATCAGAATCGACGGATGCGGTCGATCCACCAGGGCATCGGCGGCATTCGCCAGAATGTTGAGCATGGCCTGATGCAGAGCGCGCGGGTCCATGAGAACCTGAATCGGCTTCGAGGGACGTTCAAAAGTCAATTCGATGCCCTTGTCCAAAAAATCGAGAAAAACGAGACTTTCCATTTTATTGAGAAAAACGGACAGGTCGTAGGATTTGATTTCCACCTTTTCATACATGCTGAAATTTTTTAGCGATTTCAGGAGATATTCCATTCGGTTGACTTCCAGTTCGGTTCGATCGATGTATTGCCGGATGGTGTCCTTGGAAAAAGTGTCGAGATTTTTCCGCAACACACTGATGGTCATTTTGATGGAATTCAACGGGTTGCCGATTTCATGACGGATGCCGGAAAAAATCAAGCCGACGTTGTCCATGGTATTGACCGCCTGGGCAATGGATTCCAAACGGGTTTTATCCGTGATGTCCCTGAGTAAAATGCAGAAATGACGATCCGAAACCGGATAAATGGTATAGCCGAGAATGCGGCTGCCGCGTTGAAAGATCCGTGAGGTATGGGTCAATCCACCCAATAACAGTTCGCTACTTTCGTGGAGCAGGCCACAAAGCAGGTCCTGAAAGGTCAGCTCAGGACCGGCGGGTTGCAATATCGACCGGGCGGCCGCGTTGCACAGATCGATCGTTCGACCCATTTGGTCGGCAATGATGATCCCGATGTCGAGATTATGTAAAACATCCGCGTAGGACCAGCCCTCCGCGACCCTGGCCGTTCGTTTGCCTTGCGGCCGATCATCGGAAGGGAATTCGTTTTCAACCTGAGTTAGCACTTTCACACCAACGACCCGAGGGTCCCCTCATTATTCCAGTAAGTAAATTAAAACAACTTTTTATTTAATGTTTATTTTTGTAACAAACATAATCCGACAAATAAACAACTTTTTACAAATCATTTTTTTTAAATGTTTTCGGATGCTTATATCCTATATGTAATTTTATTCTATTTATATAATTATTTATTTTTCATTGGCTTGCCCATCAAATGCAAATATTTTGCCGACTCTTGTCAATCGGCCGAATGGATCCCGGAATACTCATCGAAAACAGAGCCTTCCAAAGGCAAAACATAATATTTTCGGCTCGTTGGACAAGATGCGACAAAGAGATGGGGGCCAAGGAAAAACCTGGAGGGAGGCACTGCTCTGAATGGGTATAATTTTAATGGAAACGGTGTTAGAAAATATGGAAAGAGTTTTTACCGGTACATAAGATGGGTCAAAACATCGGGCCGCGAACACAGCACGACCCTGAACACCAAAATAAGAAGACCGCCCACCCGGCCCAAGCCCTTAAATTGTTTGAACTAGAGGGATTGAGAGCGGGCCGGAACATCAGGATTGAACCCGCCACAACGCGACCCCGAAGAGACTGCGCTCCGATAGAAAACCCTTCGGATTTTGCCTGGTCCCCGGAAGACCGCTGTCAAGTCGATGACACTCTACCGCCCGCAAGAAACGTCAGAAAGCTGACATGTGCAGCCGGTTTCAGGCGAATTTTTGCAGACGTAGCGTCGGCGCGATTTTATCCCGCCAGAGTGAAGGAACTCCCGCCTCGTCGGCATAGTCCGGCCAGTTCGACACCACCCCGCGAACTTCTTCGAAAATCGCCTCGGCCCGACCTCGCTTCATCGAGGCCGCCTTCGCGCAGGACCGGAAATCCTCCTGGGTGAAATTGTCGCGCTTGCCGTTCAGGGTCATCTGATGGGTGGCGGTCCATCGGCCCGTCGGCTGAAAGCTGTAGGTCATGTCGAAAGCCGGCGCCAGCGACCAGGTTCCCGTCCTGTCCATCAGAAAAGCGATGTTCTTGACATGGTCATCCTGGTTACGCGCGACGATATTGAACACCATCCGGCGATACTGTTCTTCGACCGCGTTCATCGGCAGGCCGAGCTGACGGATAACGAGCAGGGCCTGCTCATAGGCATAGGCGCCGGCCAGATTAAAATCATAGTGAGCCAGGGCTCCAAGGGACTGCATGTGAAGTTTTTCGCCGCCGGATCGACGATCGAACCGCCGGGTCATGAAATGCCGCCGGTCGTTCTCTTCAAACAGCCGGCACTCGCTCATGGCGATACCGGCCTCCGTCGCCATCCGGTAATAGGCATATTCAATGGCCCCATAGCCCTTGGGATCCTCCAGTTCCTTGTCCTTGTTGCCGGACACCCCATCGAACTTGAGCAGCCAATATTCAAAACCCGAACCGGCGTTCACCTGTCCGGAGCGGACCTCGTTGGTCGTCGGATTCCAGGCGATGACCGCTTTGGCCCGAGCGCCCCCCGCCGAGGTGCCGACCCGCAGGATGTCTCTCAACGCCTCTTCCTTGCCATCCTGGCCAAAGGAACCCTTCAGAGTGCCTCGCTGGGTCAGAATTTCAGAGGCGAGTTCAACCAGGGTGTCGATCCGGATGCGGGTCGCCTGCCGGGAGACCGGCCCCAGGGTTGGAGCATACTCCAGCGCTCCCATCCCGCGCGTACCCGTATAACACAAGCGTTCCACGGCATTGAACGATTCGGGATGCTGTCCCCGAGTGGCCAGCCAGGCATCGATCAGGGCGTTGCCGAAACGGTCCGGCAGCGAGTCCGCCAGCAGGCCGGGCAGGCCGTGAAAAGTTTCCCG
>MHXM01000151.1:13023-29519 GCA_001825565.1 Desulfuromonadaceae bacterium GWC2_58_13 | reverse complement strand
AAAGGAGTAGATCCGAGGGGAGAGGGGCATCCGTAGCGGCGAAATCTCGATGCCGCTGCGGATGAACGCCGGATCGTACTCAAAGGCGGCCACCTCGGCGCCATCCGCCAGAGCGATGGCGCCGATGGTACGCCCCCAGAGTCTTACTTCGGCAACGGTACTCATGACTCGTCGCCCCAGGACCAGCTTTCATCCACCGGTTGCTGGTTATTTTTCGATGAGGCGCGCTGCCGCTCCCTCCCTTTTAATTTCAGCAGATCCAGTGGACGCGGACCGGACGCCGGAATCGCTGCATCGAGGGCATTGATCAGCCCCAGAACGCGGACGATGCGAACCAGGGTCGATAGCTGAGTCGATTCGCCGGCCTCGATCCGCTCCACGGTGCGCTTGCCGATGCCAGCCTGTTCAGCCAGCTGCGCCTGGGTGAGATTCAATTCCACCCGGCGACGGTTCAGGCGCTGACCGATTTCGTGTAAAATGGCCTGATCGGTAAGCATGGGATCGATGTTCATTGTCGTCTCCCTTGGCGAGTTACCACCAAATAATAGCCTAATTCGCAAACTTTTGCGAGTAATAAACTCATGCAAAAAATATAACTCGTTATTAATGACGACTATTTATGAAAAATGGCATTTTATCGTCAAACTTGACGACAAAATGCCATTTTTCATAGGATCGGTCCCCGCAAATACGCCCTACTTGCGCGGATGACATACCATGCATTCTTCCTTGCGCGGATGAGTCGCCGGCAGGGATGGGACCGGGTGGCAGGAAACACACCCCTGCTCAAGCTCAATGCGATTTCCGCCCTGCTCCAATTGCTGATAAAAATCAAGGTGATCCTTGGTTTCTGGCACATCCGTGCCGAGCTTTTTCCCGGCTCCGGCGAATAAAAAAGCCAGGACCGCGACAAGGAGGATGGCAAAAAACGCATCTCTTTTGGATAAGGTCATGATTTTTGAACCTGTGAGTTTAAAATGGGAAAGCGGCGAGGGGCACCGGTTTTTCAAAAATCATTTCTTCGCTGAATACCTGCCCTTCACATTCGTCTCAACCATCCATTCGGCCATGGAGCGTTTCGGCAGAATGAGCAGAAGTTGCGTGGCGATGGCTTCGGCATCCGGCGAAGCGGCCGCCAATTCCCTGGCCTTTTTATCGAAGAGCACCAGGTATTCCTTCATCTCGCGCAGATCCTGCTTGGTCGAGAGCGGCCCGTGGCCCGGGACGATCCGTTCCACGTCCATGGTCATCAGGGCATCAAGCGTCTTGATCCAGCCGTCGAAATCACCGTCCGCCAGATACGGATGGAAATCGGTAAAAAGGATATCGCCGGCAAAGAGCAGCTTTTGGGAAGGGACGTGCACAACCAGGCTCCCCGCGGTATGGGATGGCGCGGTGCGGATCAGCCGTACTTCCTCCCCTCCCAGATCGATGGCGAGGTGGTCGCCGAAGGCAAGGGTCGGTACCGCAATCTCGGTGCCGGCCATGTCTTCCGGCGTCAAACCGTATTCGCCGGCCCTTTTCAGGATATCGGCCCCCTGGCTGGCGAGCAGCGCCCGGTCGGCCTCCTGGGAGATCACCGTGGCCCCCAGTTTGGCAAAGACACAATTACCGAAGGCATGGTCCAGATGGGTATGGGTGTTGACCACATATCGGATCGGCAGGTCGGTCAGGTTACGGATATCGGCCAGAAAACGCTGGCCCTCCCTGGCGGATATCAGGGTATCGATCACCAGAATGCCGTCCCGGCCAATGACGATACCGGCATTGGCGGCATAGCTATGGGCCGGCGAGGCATCCTTGACCCCGACGTAGGCATAAACGTTGTCCGCCAGTTTGGTCAGTTCGGCAAAAGAGGCCGGGACGAACAACAGCAGGGTCAGGGCCAGAGTGGCGAACGCAATCATTTTTTTCATCCATTTCCTCCGTGTTTGATCATTTCTCTCGTTGCGGGATGTTCAGGATGCGGCGGCGGACCCAAACGACCAATTCTTCGCTTCGGCCCGTCAAGTCCGACAGGCTCCTAGCGAACCTGCGATGAATGATTCTCCTGCATCACCCAGGGTGCGACGCCACGCCTCTGCATGGCATTCAGGGATTCCTCCATCGCCAGCAACCCGAAAGAAGTCGCCGCCAGCAGGGCCAGAAAGGCCAGCCCCATGCCGACCCGCCGACCCAGGCTCACCGCATAGTAGCGGGCCTTTTCGGCCGCTGAACGTTTGGTCGATGAATGAATCTGCAGACTACCCATGATGATAATCAGGGCGACGATCGGAGACCAGGTCAGATAAAACAGGGTGACGGCCCCGACCAGACCGAGAATCCATAACTTGGGACTGATAACCCCAATGATCCGCCCGCCATCCAAAGGAGAGATGGGCAGCAAGTTGAACAGATTGAGCAAAAATCCCGACATCGCCAGCGCGTACCAGAACGGGTTGCCGGTCAGGAGGCCGACTCCGACGCAACCGATCGCCCCCAAGGTGCCGAGCAGCGGTCCGCCATAGGCCATCACCGCTTCGGCGAAAGCATTTTCCGGCATCTGCTTCATGCCGATAAAAGCACCCATGAAGGGGATAAACATCGGCGCCGTCGCTTTGATGCCCAACATCCGCAACGCGGCCACATGTCCCATTTCGTGGATGAACAGCAGCGCGACAAAACCCACCGCAAAGGGCCAGCCCCATAACATCGCATAGGCCCAGATGCTGATCAGCATGGTGAAAAAGGTTTTGAACTTGCCGATCTGCAAAATCACCGCAAGGTATTTGAATTTGCTGAAAATGAACAGGATCAGCAGACCGACCGGCCCGAATTTCCGCAAAAACCGCTTAACCCTTGACCCGGGCGGCGGAGACGCCGCCGGGTCCTGGAGTTGCCGCACGTCGATTTCAGAATCTGTTTGGGAATCTGTCATTTAATAACCCGGGAACAAAAACTTTCCCCGTTGGATGAATTCAAAATTACTTTTTCAGGTTCGCTATCGCTGCGTCAATCTGCTCAATCCGCTTGGGATTCGATGGGTGCGAGCTCAGGAAGCCGCCGCCGGCGCCATACAGCCCCTCCAGTGTCTGAATCGAGGTTTTCATGGCCCGGGGATCTTTTCCCAGCGCCGATAAGGCTTTGACGGCATAGGCATCGGCCTCAAGCTCATCGGCCTGGGAAAAATGCGCCTGAATCGCGGTTTTGCCGAGTTGCCCCAACTGGGAGGAAGTCAGGGAACCAATATAGCCGCCAACGGAAGCCGCGGCCTGAAAGGCCGTATCCGCAAGGATCTGTTCCCGCATCTGCTGATAGCTGTGTTTCAGTTTCACATGGCCCACTTCATGGGCAACAACCGCCAGCACCTGGTCGTCCGGCATGGCGTCGAGCAGCCCGGAATAGACCCGCACCGTCCCGTCCGCCATGGCAAAGGCATTCACATCCGGGGCCAGATAGACCTTGAAATTGAGATTCAAGCCGTCGTAGTTCTCCAGCCCCCGGGTCAATTTGCGCAACCGCGCGACATATGGGTCGCTCTCGGCCGCCACCTTGGTTTGGCTGTCCATTTCCGCCGCCGCCAGGGTCGCCGTCTGCTTGACGCTATCCTCCGACAAGGTGGTTGCCTGAAGCACTCCGCCCCCGACTGCCATGGCTTTCTGCATATCCAAACCGCCTTCGGCGGCGCAGCCGCCGAGAAGAAGTATCCCTGCCCATCCGACAACGAATTTAGCGATAATTTTCATTTTCTGCCTCCTTGAAAGCACGACTGGATTTCACCAAAGGATACACCGGCCAACCGGTGATCGCCAGCACTATACCACCCGGCTCGGGTTAAGAGGATCTTTAGAGATAAAAATGCCGGAATTTGAAGTGGAACCTGGCCCTGTCGTCTGGGCCGGCGCAGGTTCCCACGACAGGCGAAACAGGTCCCGGCCGATCTTCACCGGCAAAGAAAGGACGGACCCGGGAGCCCGCCCCGCCCTTTGAAACTTTTGTCCGCCGGATCGCAAAACATGGCCCCCTGGCATTGAATGCCAGGGGGCCATGTTCGTGGTGCTTCCCTCTTCCCCGATTCGGGGATTATTCCTCCAGTATGCTGAATACCTGGACCCGGTTGTTGTTCCGGTCGGCGACGAACAAGGCGCCCTGGTCGTTGATACAGAGCTGGGCCGGATAATAGAGCTGACCGTCTTCCCAGCCCAGGCCGAATTTGCGCCCGAGGAAGGTACCGTCCCGGCTGACCACCGCCAACCCGCTGCCGTACTGATCGGAGAGGTACAAGTTCCCCTGGCCGTCCAGGGCCAGGCTGGTGGGAAAATTCATGAACTCTTTCAATCCCTGGCTCAGAAGGGTGAAAGATTCGGCTTCCGGGCCGGCCGCATAAATGGCGCCGGCCACGCTGTCGAGCAGATAAACGGCGCCCTGGGGGCTGACCGCGATATCGGCGAACGACCCATGTTTTTCCGGAAACGGAATCTGTCTCAGGAACTGCCCCGTTCCATCCAGGATCAGCACCCGTCCGGCGAAGATATCCACCAGGTAAAGATGATCCTGCTGGTCGAAATCGAAACTTCGCGGGACAAAATTCTGGGGATTGGGCAGGTTTTCAGGTTTCAGTTTACCGTCGATCTTGCCATCCGCCCCCAGTTTGACAATGGCCCGTTCCCTGCCATCGAGCAGATAGAGCTCGCCCCGGGAGTTCATCCGAATCACAATGGGCGAAAGCCCTTCGAGGGGCAATACGGTTTTGGCGACCATGGCCTGGGCCTCCAGCCGATAAATGACGACCCGGCTGTTGCCGGTATCGGCGACCGCCAGGGTTTTGTCATCGCAGGCGACCCCTTCCGGCAAGTGCAGGGCAATCCCTTCGATGTCGGCGTAAATGGTCTGCTGATGCTTGATCTTGGCCGCCTCCGCATCGGCGACGGCAAAAAGCCCCAGGGGCAGCAGAATCAGTGCGCTTATCAATATCTTTCGCATGGCGTTATCTCCGATACTTGGAATGGCACTGGACACAGAGCGACTGGACGTCCGGATAATAGAGGAACTGCTTGTATTCCGTGCCATGGGTTCGGTGACAGCTGAGGCAATCCAGCGTGAGATTGGGATTGCGGGGGTCGATCACCTCGGCGCCGATCGGGTGGGTCGAATGGGTCTGCCAATCGTGACATTGAGCGCAGGTATCGATACTCGACGCCTCCTTTTGCAGGAAGATGTTATTCGCGGCATGGGGGGAGTGGCAGCCCGTGCATTTCCCCTCGCTGATCGGCTGGTGCTTGGTCTCCGAGCGTTCCTGGCGGGCCAGGGTATCGGCGTGGCAGCTGCCGCAGACCTCCAGCATCGGCTTGCGCAGCAGGCCGTCGACGGAGGAGGCATGGGGAGCATGACAGTGGATGCATCCGGTTTGGTCGACCATCGGCCAATGCAACCGGTTCTTGCCGAAGTTTTCGTTGATCATCTCATAGTGGCAGCCCTGGCAGAGTTCGTAGCTTTCCTTTTTCACCGCGAAAGGCTGTGCGGAATCCGGCTCGGCGTGGCACTGGTTGCACATGCCGTTTTTGATCGGGGCATGCACGTTATCCGCCAGCATCGCTCCGGAATTCGAGCCGTGCGGATCATGACAGGAGGTACAGCGCCCCTGTTCGACGGGGTAATTCATATGCTGTTTCTTGAAGCCGCTGCTGCTGGTCTGATGACACTCCAGACACAGCCCCGGCTCATTTGTTTTCAGCAGGCTGGCATTCTTTTCCGAAGCATGGGGATTATGGCACTTGAGGCAGTCCTGCTGGACCGGCGCATGGCCGAACTTGCTGGAAGCGATCTTGTCTCCCAACTCCTTGTGGCATTCGAAGCAGAGCTTGCTGCCGCCTTTGATCAGGTTGGCCGGGTAATCGGACGAATGGGGATCATGACAGGAGACGCATTTCCCTTCGGCCGCCACCTGGTGCGAGCTTGCCGCCCCGGCGGGAACGACATTGTCGTGGCAGTTGTAGCAGATCGAATCGGCGGACCCGTCCATCAGCATGCCGTGATCCGAAGCATGGGGGTTATGGCAACCGGTGCACTCCCCCTGGGCGAGGGGGGTGTGGATATGCTTTGCTTTCATCTTGCTGCCGAAGGTTGAATGGCACCCCAGGCAGAGCTTCCCCTTGGCGCCTTCCTGAAGCTTGAATTTTCCTTCCGCCTGAACCACGGCAACGGAAAAACAGAGGGCGAAACCGACCAGGAGCAGGACGATAAAATATTCTAGGATTTTCATATCGGCCACCTCTACCTATTCTCAACAACGTGGCACACATCGCAGGTTCTGGCTGCGAAGGGAGCATGCATTGTCGGCTTGAAATATTTGGGGTCTTTCGACGAATGGGGGTCGTGGCAGCTCATGCAGTCCATCGCCCCGGCCTCGATGGAAAGGTGCGCCTCCCGGAACGATTCGGCCCCGGGTTCATGGCATTCCCCGCAGAGAGCCTGCAAGGGCAGCGTCAGCAACCGGTCAATGCTCCCCGAATGCGATTGATGGCAACGCTGGCAATCCCTCTGGGCGGGAGAATGGGCCTTTTCTTCAGCCATTTTCGCTTGCAGATCGGTGTGGCAGACCATGCAGAGTTCGGGACTCTGCGCCAGCAGCAGGGCCCCAAGCTTCGCCTGATGCGGATTGTGACAGGCGCTGCACTGGCCATCCGTGACCGGCGCATGCTTGACCGGGGCATTATCCATCCGCTGGGCGAAATCGTCGTGGCAGCTCAGGCAGAGTTCCTTCTGCGACTCGGAGGTGATGCCCTTGTGATCGCTCGCGTGAGGATCGTGACAGGTCAGGCAGTCGCCGTCCTTATAGGGCTCGTGGATGGTGGCCGTTTCTTCCTGGAGAAGGGTTTTCTCGTGGCAGGTCGCGCACAGTTTCTCTCCGCTGGCCTTGAGGAGCTGGGCGTTGTCCGCGCCGTGCCCGAAGTGGCAGGCGGTGCACTGGCCCCCCTGAACCGGTTGATGGATGTTGGATTTCAGGAATTCGCCTTCCAGTCCGGAATGGCAGGAATAGCAGACCGCATCCGGTCGGCCGACCAGGATATGTTCGGCGCTGGAGCCATGGGGGTTGTGACAGCTGGTGCACATTCCTTCGGTGAACGGGTTGTGCGGGGTTTTGTTTTTGGCCGCCTCTTTGCGGACAGCGGCGTGGCATTCGTAGCAAAGATCCGCCTCGGACTTGTTCACCAATCCCTGGAAAGCCGCCGAATGGGGTGAATGACAGGAGAGGCACCCCTTTTCGCCCGCCACCGGGGCGTGCTGAAAACGCGCCATCTGGCTGGTGTTTTCGTGACAATTGAAGCAAAGATCGTTGCCGTCGCCGCGCAGCAGGGTCGGTTGCTCCGAGGTGTGGGGGTCGTGGCAGGAGAGACACTCTCCCGCCCGGTACGGCTCATGCTTGACGGCGGCGTCCCCCTGCATGGCGGCGCTCTCGTGGCAGCCGAGGCAGATTTCCCCGACGGCGGCGTTCAGGCCGAAGGGCTCCTTGGCCGAGGCGGCATTATGGCAGGCGTCGCATTCGGCCTCGGCCACCGGATTATGCAGGCTCCCCTTCAGCAGGTTGGCGTTGTCCGAGCTGTGGGGGTTGTGGCAGGTGGTGCAAGCGGCCTTGGCGACCGGATAATCGCCATGAGCCTTCTGGAAACCCGGGTCCTTGCTGTCGTGGCAGGACAGGCACAATTTTTCCGGAGCCATGCCGAGCAGATTCGGCTGATCGGAATAATGCGGCTGGTGACAGGCGCGACACCCCTTCTCCTCAATGATGCCGTGGACGACTTTCTTTTTGAATTTTTCCTGTTCGTGACAGTTGAAACAGGGCTCGCTTCCCTCGGCCGCCAGCAGATTGGCGGAATCGGAAGCGTGCGGGTTATGGCAGGAGGTACATTTCCCGCGCAGCAGCGCGGTGTGCACGCCGGTCTTTTTGTCGAGGTTGAAATCCGTCTCCTTATGACAGCGGAAACAGAGCCGATTGCCTTCCTCGACCAGCAGCAGCTTGCCGACGATGCCGTGCGACAAATGGCAGTCGAGGCATTTGCCGTCCTGCACGCCGGGGTGCTGGTTTTTCATCCCCAGATACTGTTTGGCAAAATCGTCGTGGCAGTCGGCGCACTCCTTTTTCTTGAACGACCGCGCCGCCTGTCCGGTCTCCGGACAGGCCAGCTGCCAGGCCAGGAGGCAACCCAACAGCAGCACGAGTCCCGAGAAGAATGTCCGCAATCCAGAGTCTTTTCGCATCATGATAACTCCATCGTTGAAATCCTATTGCTCACCCGGCCGGCCCTCACGGCTGATCCTGCACCAGGTAGTTTTTCGTTTCATAGGCCTCCTTGAGCTTGCCGACCCAATCGGCCAGCGCCTCGTTGATGGCCCGGGCATAAAGAATCCGTCCGATCTCCTGACGAACCTCATCGTAGGGTTTCGCGACCGGCGGGTAGGCATTGTCCACCTGCAAAAGGTAAAAAAGGTCGGCGGGCCCTTCGTACAGAAAGTGATCGCCCTGGCGGGCCTCCTCGACCTGGCGATGCAGGGCTTCCGGCAGCGCGGTAATCGAAAGCAGGGTATCGCCGAGACCGAGGATGTCCTTGTTGTCGGCGGCGGCCAGATGGGTCGAATTGGCCGAAACCCATTTAAAGTCGCTTCCCGCCTGCAGTTTCTTCAAGGCGTCCCGGGCGCTCGCCTGATTTGTGAAGACCAGACTTTTCATCTTCAGCATCAACGGCGAGGAGAAATTTTCCAGGTTCTCGTCATAATAGGCGCGGACCGCTTCCTCGCGGACGGTGATGCCCGGCACCACCGCCTTGGACATGAAGGTGTCGAACAACAGGCGGTCTTCAAAATCTTCCAGTTTCCCAAGAAAGGCTTCGGAGGTGTCGATCCCCTGGTTCTGCGCTTCCATTCTTCCGGTGATGGCGATCAGCTTGCTGGTGATCAGGGTTTCCTTCTGGTTGTCCATCTGCTTGGCATCGATGATCCGGTCCATGCCGTGGTACATGGAGGATTCCAGTTCCTTGGCGATTTCGGCAACCGTCACCAGAACCGTCTCCTTGCCGTTGACGACCTTCGCCAGCGGTCGTTGATCGCCGCTCAGCCGAGCGAACACCTCGGTGCCTTTGGCCTTGGGGTTTTTCTCCATGATTCCGGCGAAATTCAGAGCCTCTTCAGCTTTTTCATCGATGGTCGCATACTTGTCCTGCAACGATTCCAGGTAGGCGATCTGCTTTTTCCTCGCCTCCTGCTCCAGCAGGCGTTTGACCGCGAGCTGCCGGGTTTCGGGATCTTCATAGACCCGCCGATCTTCCAGTCGGAACAGCAAATACCCCTTGTCGGCTTTGAAAATTTCACTGACCTTGCCTTTTTCCATGGGATAAACGGCCTGGGCGATCTGCGGCAGCAGATCGTTCAGCCGGGCGAATTCGGCCTCCTCGCCCCCTTCGGCCTTGGCCGCGGCAACCATCTTGTCGGCCAGGACTTTGAAGTCGCCACCGGCCCGGACCTCTTTGAGCAGCGACGCGGCATCGGCCTGGTCGAAAAACCGGTAGGTCAACAGCTTGGCTTCGATCGCCATCTGCCGATACAATTCTTCAAGTTCCTTTTCATCCGCCGCGATATCCTTGATCTGACCGGACAGCAGTTGCTGGATCATGGTTTTCAGGGCAAAATCCTCAATCTGTTTCCGCACCGCTGGAATTCTGTCAAAACCGATGTTGAGCGCTTCCTGCTTGATCAGCTTGACGGCAATCAACCGGTCCAGCGTCTGACCGAAGTCTCGTTTGCCCTTCGCTTCGGCATCGGTCATATTGCTGTGCATGCTGGCCAGTTCCATGGCGAAATCCTTCAGGGTGATCGGCTCCCCGTTGACCACGGCCACGGCCGTTTCCGCATCCTGCTCGGAGAACAACGGAATCCGCTGAACCTTTTTAGACCCTTCCAGACGAAGCGGAATGGTCAGATCCTGGATCTCGGCGCTGACCGCCGGGTTCGGAGCGGCGACAGCCGGCCCGCCCCCTCCTCCAAAAGCGAAGGCCGTGGCGGTGGAAAGCAGGATCAGAACCAGGGCGGAAACAAGTCTGTAAAGTTCTTTTGGCATTTTCTTTTTCCTTTTTTTTACGACATCGCAAAATACGATGCGGCGGTTGTCGTCCGCAATCGGACGCATCATTCCTCCAGCCGTTGAACCGCCGCCCTGGTCATCAGGCTGGCAAGTTCATGGGCCGTCGGGATTCTTCCCAAATCAAAGAAATAGACTCCATCATCCCCCTGGGCATAGCTGCGCGATTGCCAGATGACTTCACGCTGAGGGCCGGCAAAAGCCTGGATGGAAAAATCGACCTTGTTTTCACCGATGGCATCCTGGTAATCGAACGCCTGGCCGGAAAGAATCAGGTCGGCGCCGAGAATCTTCTCGTTGGCCAGGACATCCGCTGCGGCCAGCGAGGGACCCGATTGCATGATCATCCGGTAATGCAGCAGAATGTCCCGTATCCGGCCCGGCTCGAATACCCGGATATTCTCGTACCGATGCAGCTGCTTCACCAGATGCAGGGCGACGATCCGGCCGGCATGTTTTCGCGCGTTGACATTCAAAAATGGAATCACCGCCACCCGATATTCCAGAGCCGGAGCGAAGGCCGGGGAACGATAAGAGAATCGCGGCTGGTGGCGAGCCCGGATCTCGCCAAGCGACCCGTCGGCGGTTCCGGCACTGCCGTTGAGCAGCCTCACCCCCTGCTGGTCGGCCGCCTGACGAAAACCGGGGAAATTCCCTGCCAGATAGACCTCAAAGGAGGCCACCAATTTTTTCACCGCCGTGTCCAGCAAGGTCCCGACGTGGTTGATCCGTCCCAATCCGAGCAGCCCCGGCGCCTCGTCCCCGGCCAGGCCGACACTGTCGATCCAGACGATTTCGGGCTCCTTCCCCGTGGCGACGATTCTCGAAATCAGGGAAATCCGGGGCGGAACCGATTCATACCAGGTTTCCAGGGAACTGATCACCACCCCATCGACGCCGAGTTCTTCCCGGATCTGCTCGCCGTTCAATGCACTCAACCCGCCGACATCCCGGATCCGGTGTTTCCGCATGAAACCTTCCAGGGCCTCATCGTCGAGAATTCTGAGCCCGGCCGCGGACAATCCCCGGATCAAGCCATCGCGAATCTCCCCCAGCGGCGCTTTGCGGTCGCTCAGATTTTCCACCGGCAGAACGGCGTAGAGCGAAGACTTATCGAGCGGGGAGGTGAAACGGTAGACATCGGACCACTCGCTGGCGGCGACCGTCCCCGCACCATCGGTCGCAATCACTTTGAAGCGGTAGGCGCCGGGCTCTTTCGGAATCCAGCGCAAGGCAGGGTCCTTGCCGTGCAAAACGGTTGTTTCCACCGTCTCTTTCAAGATGCGAAAATCGTAGACGACCCCTCCCGCGCCGCCACTGACGACGCAGTTCACGCGCAGCGCATCCCGCTTGGCCACGGCTCCTTCGGCGGCGATCGCGACGGTTTCGACCTTCAGGGGCGGCGGACCCGGTTCTTTCCCGACACAGCCGGTCAGCAGCATGCCGAACAGCAGCGGGAGGAACAGACCCCTATTCAAAAAGCTGGTCCAGCAGATCATTGACGACCTTCATGGTGACATCGTTCATCGGTCGACCGCCGCTTCCCAGCAGCCGATCCATCTGGCTGATGCCGCCCTGGGTCGAACTCCCGGACCAGACGGTCGTACCGTTCTGGGTTTCTATCAGTTGCACGCTCAGGGAAACCAGGTTGGCTTCGGACGAGCCGGAACGGACCGAGCCGTATTCGCGGAGGACGCCGGTGATGACCGCATCCACCTCAAGGATGCTCTTCAGCTTGGTGATTTCTTCAACGGAGGGCGTCTGCGGCGAGCGAAAGCCGACCCGGGTGACCCCCCGGTTCACTTCCCCCGGAGGCAGGACATAAAGCGCCTCGGTGGCCAGCAATCTCCCGGCAAAGGCATCCCTGACCCTTTCGGCGGCCTGATCGTCGTTGGTCAGGTTCTGGAACGGCAGCACCGCGACCGTCCGCACGGCGCTGAAATCCATCTGCGGGTTGGTGTAGTCCGGGGTGGAACCGGCACAGCCGCCGAGAAACAGCGGCAAGCAGCAGCAAAACAAGGGAACTGCGAGCTTCTTTATCCATTTCATAGCGATTTCCTTATCTGTGGGGACGGTCATCCCCGGTTAAGCATTGCGGCGGAAAGCAACCGCACCTTCGATTTCGGCCGGGTCAGAAAAAAAACCGCAGCGCCAAGCTGATATTTTCGAATTCAACGATTTCGGTTCGATCTTCCCGTTCCCCCAGGGCATATTCGAGGGTCAGCAGTGTTTTGGGATTCATCTTCCAGCGCAGGGTTGGCGAAAGGGTCCAGGCCGCTTCTTCCTCGGTATCCCGCGACTGGCCGTAACTCAATGAAAACAGCAGATTGCCGTCCCTGAACGGGGACCAGTTGATGAAATACTGCTGCTCGGCCGTGGAATCCCCGCCCTCCCCGGTTTCGTCGCTGAAGGCCAGATCGGCGGAAAGACTCAAGGCCGAGGTGGGAACCAGGGTGAGAATCAGCCGGCCGTCCTGGTCGCGGGTCACTTCCTTCCCGGGTTCCCGCGCCCAGGAAACGCCGTAGGAGAGATTCAGGTTCAGCCAGTGGTTGGGGACGATGTTGCTGCCGGCCCTGATGAACGTGGTGGTGGTCTCCCCGCCTTCGGACGGCTGCTGCTGGCTGTAACCGTTGTCGAGGTAAAGGCTCCAGCCGTCGTACAGGTCGACGTTGCTGCGCAGGAAAACCGCGTTGGAGGTGTTGATGTCGGCGTTTTCGTCGCGCTGACGGCTGTAACTGTAGGTCAGGCTCTGGTCGAAGGTTTCCAGGTATTTTGCCGCCAGCGCGGCGGAAAAATTGTAGTCGGTGCGAGGCTGATCTTCTTGTTCGCGGGTCTCCGAACGTTGCAGCCGCACGTTGCCGACAAAGGTTTGATCGAACCGGTGGCGCAGCCGGATGCCGGTATTCATTTGGGTCTTCTTCTCATCGAGCGGCCGCATCCGTTGTTCCCGGTAGAGAAAATCGTAACCGGTCGAGGTCCGATCCGTATGCTTCACGTTGACGGACAGGTCGCCGGTCCAGTCGGTGGTGATCAGTTCGGAAGTGGCCGGCGGCAAGGTCCGCTGGCCTGAGATTTCGACGATCCGCAGTTCTCCTTCCGCCGGCACCAGGGTCCGCGCCAGGGGCCTGGTCAGGATCTTGATGTAGCGGGTTTCCACCGGGGGAAAGGCGAACTCGAACCGGCTTTCCGCGGTATTTCCGACCACCTGAATCGGCGTGAGCCGGGTCCAGGCTTCGGTTTCGTGGTCGCGAATATAGATCTCCCATGAAAAAGGAACACTGCTTTCGCTGTCGACCAATTCGGCAAACGTGACATACAACCGATCGACATCGGTCGCGGCCCCGAAATCGAGACCGAAACTCAACGGATCGGACGGGAGGACCGAATTCACCAGCAGCTCGATTTGATCCAGGGTGAACCCTTCATCCGGGTCGCTGGTCAAAGGTGAGATATCCTCGATGCTGCCGATGACCGCCCCGGCGGACGTCGTCGGAGCCACGCGATCGCCCGGACCGGTGAATTCAATCGCCTGCCTCCCCGCCCGCAGGCTGCTGTTCACCGAAATTTTATTGCCCAGAAAATTTCGATTGAAGCGAATGCTGCCATTGTCCGTTTCGGTGAGGGTTTTAAAATCGCTGAAATTATTCAGCGCATCGTTGGTCGTATGGCTGTAGGTGAATCGGAAGTCCTCGTAGTCGTACCTGCTACGCAACTGGTAATTGTCAATCCTCTGATCGTTGGTCAACGGTTCGTTATGGACCTGGTTGCGGGTGAAATCGAAATCGATCTCGGGCCATTCGACCGGTTCCCAGCCCAGGCTGGCCCGGTATTCCTCGGAATACGCCCGGCGCGTCTCCGCGATGGAGGAACCCTGCTTGATTTCGCTTTTCCGGTAACTGGTCGACGCCCGGATAAAAGGGGAACTCAATTGCAGGTCGAGATAGGGCCGGATCGCGATATTTTCCGTGTCGCTGTCCAAACTATCCGGATCGGTGGTGTTGCTGTCGATGTCATCCCGATCGAACAGGCCGCCAAGGTTTAATTTCAAATTCGGCATGACCTCCTTCTGCACGTCGAGGCTGTACAGTTGGGAAAATAGCGTCCTCTCGTTTTCCCAGGTGTCGCCGGTGGCTTTTTCGGTCGTCTCGCTGTTGCCGATCTCGTATTTCAGGTCGGTCAACAGACTCAGGCTGTCGGCGGCAGCCGGGCGCGGCAACCACAGAAACAGCAGGCCGGCGCACATCGGGAGAATCGCGGAAAATCTACGGGACATCGGACTGGCCACGCCTCACCTTTCGCCCATCACAACGACCGTGCGACTGTCGGCATCGATGTCCAATCGCCCCAGTTCCCTTTTGCCGACCAGATCGACCTTCATCAGGACGCCGCTCTGGGGCATGACCGCAAACAGAGCGTTTTCTTCCCGTTCGATCGCCAGCGACCGGACCGGTTCGGGCAACAGGGCATAATTGTCGATGGCCATCAATGACCGGGGATCGACCACGGCGATCCCGCCATCTTCCATGCTCACGTACAGCAGGCCGCCGGCGTCGTCCGCCTTGATCGACAGGGCGCCGTTGCCGATGAATATCTTGCGCCGGGACGCCAGCGATGCCGTGTCGAGCACGGAAAGTTCCGGCGAAAAATCGTTGATCAGGTAGAGCGATCGGCCGTCCCCATCGGCCACCCCATCCAGGGGCGACTCGTCCAGGGCCACCGATTTTCTGGCGGTCCGGCTCTGCAGATCGATCACCGAGAGACGGCTGTGGGCGGCGTGGGTGACATAGGCTCTGGAATCGCCGGCATCGATAAAGACATCGTTCGGCTCGGACGACAGCCCGACCCGTCCGGTTTCCACCAGCGACCCGGTATCGATGATACTGACGGATGCGCTCCCCGGATTCAGGGCGACCAGAAGAGCGCCGTTGGCGGTCAGGGCCAGCTCCGTCGGCCGGTCGCCGAACCGGAGTTGAACCCGACCGAGAATCGCCTCGCTGTTCACTTCGACCGCCACAATGGCGTTTTCCTCCGGCAGCGCGACATAAAGCCAGCCCCGTTGCTGATCGAGCGCCATGTCGGCGGGCCGGCCGCCGACATGGATCGCCCCGACCACCTGAACGGTCCGTTTATTGAAAACGATAAGGTCCCGGGAGGCGCCGCTGCTGACGAATCCTTTCAGGTTGACCAGGGTTCTTTCCGCTTGCCAGAGAGAAAACCGGGGGGTGAAAAAGACCCCGTCGGTAATCAGGCGGTCCGCCGAAAGGGATAAAAAGAGGGTCTGTGTCTGGTTTTCCCTGACCATGAACGAGTGGTCCACCAACAGCCGTTCATCCGGCGGGAGCAAATCGATCTCCCCTTCTTCCCCGAGCAGAATCGCCGAACGAATGCGCAGGGCGATCCCCCGGTAGTTCCCCGGGGGCAAGGTGAGATTGGCGAGTTTTTTCTGCACTCCGATCAGGCTGTCGGCCTGAAAACGGCTTTGCCGCAGGGGCAGAGGGACTTCGCCGCCTTCGGCGCGCAGGGCGGTCATCTCCTCGATCAGAAAGGTCAGGCGATGGACTTCCTGGGGCAACGGCTGCAGAAACAGGGTGAACGATCCGGTTGGAGCGACCGGTGCCGCCGCCGGCTTGCCGACGCCGGCGCAGGCACCGGTCAACAGCAGCAGAGACAGCCCCAACAACCATTTCAACTGGAGAACCACGGGAAACTTTTTCATTTCAGCCACCTCATGGGGTTGCCCCGCCATGGCATTTTTCGCAGAACCGGCCTTGACCGGCGCCGAATTCAGTGGCGATGTCGCGGCCGTAATAGGAGTAATAGACGTCGTTGGCGCTCGCCCCCAGGTCGCCCCCGGCGGGATGAGAGTTCGCCAGCAGGTCGGCGGTGAAATCCCAGCGACCGGCATCGGGGAAGGCCGAAGCGTGCGCGCGGTGACAACTCAGGCACATGAGGTTGGCATTGGCGTCCGGCCCAAGGGTGCTGTTCGGATCGAGCAGCTGCAGGTTGTCGGTGCCCCGTTCGAAGGGGACGAATTGCAGGTAGGCGATGGCGGCGGTGCCGGTCAGATCGCCGGTCCGCAGATAGGCGTTGTACAGATCGGCGTTTTCCTGCTCGAACAGGGCGCCATTGCCCGAGGGATGCTGAAAGGTATTGGAACCGGTCTGGTGGCTGGCATCCAGGATGGCCCCGTGGCAGTTGCCGCACCATTCACTCATGCC
Organism: Desulfuromonadaceae bacterium GWC2_58_13; assembly: GCA_001825565.1. GTDB lineage: Bacteria > Desulfobacterota > Desulfuromonadia > Desulfuromonadales > Trichloromonadaceae > Trichloromonas. The sequence continues at coordinate 13,190 of MHXM01000151.1, read as the reverse complement.
GGAGCCGTAGTCCACATGGGAGGTGTCCGATTCCCCGAACATGTTGACCCGGCTCTGCCGTGCGATCGGGGCGTCCGCATTGAAAGTGGGGCCGCCAGGCGGTTGATAACGGGAATCCCCCAGCAGGCGGTAGTTGCCGTTGACGGTCCCCATCCCGGGGTCTTCCC
>MHXM01000151.1:4868-12989 GCA_001825565.1 Desulfuromonadaceae bacterium GWC2_58_13 | reverse complement strand
CCAGCGCGTTCCCCCGTCGACCCCGCCGTGAGGATCGTGGCAGCTGGTGCACCCGAGTCGGGCGGCCGGGTAACTGCCACCGGGGGCCTGGTTCAATACCGGATCGGCCAGCAGGTTGTAATCGAAAGCGACGATATTGTGCCCGTGGTTATTGCCGGGGCTGTCGCCGTCGAGCCAGCTGAAGCTCCGGGTCAACCAGTAGAAGTCGCCGCCCGGGGTGAGCGCCGAGCCATCGGGACTGAACACCGAAGGGCTGTTCGGCCCGCCGGAACCGGCATGGCAATTGAGGCAGATGGAACTGGGATCGGAACTCAGCAGCAGCTGTTGACTGCCGGCTTTCGCCCCATGCATGGAATGGCAGCCGTCGCATTTGCCGACGCCGCCGGAATGAAAAGCCTGACCACGGGCAGGAAAGAGGCCGACCATCATCAGAGCCGCGACGAAACAGATGGGGATGATCAGCCGAAATCTGAGGCGTTTTATCTTCTTATTCATTGAGCCTTTGGCGCCGGAATCGGTATTTCAAGCAACGATTGCGGGCGCGAAAAAAAGCTTTGAAGCGAGGGCCGGGCCTGATCGGTCCGCCCCTGAAACCGGAAAGACGACCAAAAGGCTGACAGTGTCCGGCAACACTGTCAGCCTCCTTTTTGCTATCGGCTGGTTAATTCAACCAAAGCCGATCCGTTAAGGATTAGTCTTTGGCGTGGCATTTGTTGCACAGCTGACGCTGATACTGGCCGTATTCGGTGGCCATATCCACCGCCGCGCCATTCTTATAGTAGGGCACGGCGCCGTTGGCGACCAGGGTGGTGGTGCCTTCGTTCAGGATGACCGAGTCAACCAGGAACTCTTCGCCATTGTCCCAGCGCAGCATGTTGTCGAAGGCCGAAGCATGGGCGCGATGGCAGCTGAGGCACATGACCTGCTCGGAACCGGCCACGCCGGCGGTGGTGGCGGAATCCAGCAGGGAGCCGTCGTTGACGCCGCGCTCGATGGGCACCAGGGCGTCGTAGGCGGTGGTCACATCGCCGGTGAAGTCGCCGGATTTAACGTAACCGTTGTAGGACACCGGAACCGGAACGTCGGTCGGGTGCATGTTGCTATTGTCGTTGAAGGCCTGGTGGCAGCTCAGGCACCAGTCGGACATGCCGGTACCGTAGTCGACGGCGGTCCCGGCCGAGCTGTTGGCGCGGGCAACGGGAGCGGCGGCAGCGATCAGCTTGAAGCCGGCGTCGCCGAGGATGCGGTAGTTACCGTGGATGCTGCCGTCGGTCGGGTCGGCCGCGCCGTAGGAACCGGAAACGGAGATCGGGGCGCTGCCGTTGGCGGTGCCGCCGTTAACCTGGCCGTGGGGATCGTGACAGCTGGTGCAGCCGAGGGTGTTGGAAGCCATCAGACCGCCGGGAGCGGTGGCGTTGGTGGCGTCGACGCTCCAACCGAAGTCGGCCGCGACGATGTTGTGGCCTTTGTTGTCGGGTTCGGCGTTGTAGGTGGTGCCGCGAGAAATCCAGTCATGAACGGCGTTGTCGCTGACCCAGAAGAAGTCGCCCCCCTGGCTCATGCCGGCGCCGTTGTCGCTGGCGATGTGGTAACCACCGGCGCCTGCGTGGCAGTTCAGGCAGGTGGAGCTGGCATCGGAGCCCTTCATCAACGAAGCCGCCGTGGCAGATCCGGCGCGGGCATTGTCTGCCGAGTTGTGCATGGAATGACAGCCGTCGCAATGGGCGACACCGCCGCCATGAAACGCAAAAGCTGTTCCGCTCATCAGAAAGAGCCCTGCGGCCATGCCTAAAATCATCTTGCCTGTCTTCATTTTCTTTCCTCCCATTTCTTCTTTTGTGGTTGATCGCCTGTCGGGGACGCCGGAGTCGCCGAGAGGACGATTTCATGAACTTGTCAACTACCTATCGCAAGCCATGTGCCAACCTCAAAAAAAACTTTTTTATTCAATTGTTTCAAGTTGTTATATGTTTTAATCTGATTTATCCGCGATCCGTGCGAAGCAGTTAATCCGGAATTTTCCAAAACCCTTCCGGAAAAATTCCCAAATCCTCCCGGAGCCCGATTCCGGAAAAATCCCGAGGCATGTCAACGGGCCAGATGGATCGAGTAGACACCGATCCCCTTGTTCGCGGCCTGAGAGACGAAGACCCTGTTCTCGGCGGGATCGATCGCCAGATCGTCGGGAACGATCATGTCTTCCGGACGGTCGCCGCGGTAACCGAACTCCCCCAGATAAACAAAGGCGGGGTCGAAAATCATGACCACCGAACGCAACCGGTCCGCCACATAGATGTTGCCCCGCGGGTCGGTGGCAACGCCGGAAACGACTCCGAATCTTCCCGGTCCGCTGCCCGATGTTCCAAAACTGTCGAGGACCCCGGCCGGATTCAGGCGAAAGGCGCTGAACAGGGTGGGAACCGTGAAAAACAGACTGCCGTCCGAACCGACCGTGAAGCCGCTGATCTCGGGCGCCAGGGCTTTTTTCTTCTCGGGATCCTGTTCTTCGGCTTTTTTGGCGAAATCGGGACCCAGGTCATAGCCCTTCAGGAAGCCTCCGCCAGCCTCCATGACGACGATACACAGCATCCTCGAATCCAGCAGATAGAACCGGCCGTCCCGGTATTCCATGCGATCCGGGTTGAACCCCCGGAATTCTTCCGGGAGCCCTTGCAACTCGATAACCCGTTGGGGCTCGCCGCGATAGTCGAGCACCTGAATGGCGTTCCGACCGAAATCTCGCGCCAGCATGTAGATATCGCCGTCATCGCCGACGGCGATATCGATGGACGCAACGATGGACCCATCACCGCCGAAGGCGAAGATCTCCATCCCCTGCCGATTGAAAATCCGCACTTCGTTCTGGCTCTGGTTGAGAGTGTAGATTTCCTGTTGCCGGGGATCGAAATCGAGTCGTGCCCATTGAGATGGAACGGGGCCGGAAAAATCGGAGAGCAGATATTGGAAATTGGCCTTGAGTTCCGCTCCGGAGCGCTGGCTCTGTTGCAGACCGGCCTCGACCGAGCCCGCGGAGAGCAGTACCCCACAGAGGGAAATTCCGGAAACGAGGGACATGAACCGTCCCGACTTGCATCTTTTCATGACCATATTGGTAAGCAACGCCCGTGCCATTCTGACATAAGTTGATAAACAACAAATCAACTCAACCAATTAACTATGAAGGAAAAAGGTCAAGGATGATTCTCGGTGAAGAAATTTGGGAATTTTCCCAAATGGATCTGGGAAAATTCCCAAAAAAAGTCAGCGATGGCTGATCAGCCGATGCGCATCGCCATGACAATCGAGACAACTGCGATGGCGAACGTGAATCGCCTGGACATGGGGCAGGCCGTGACACTTCTGGCACGCGGGCGTTGCCGGATGTCGTCCCTGGTGGCAATAGACACAGGCGAGCCCACCGTGATTGGTTGCGGTCGCGGCCAGATCGTCGGCCTGCTGCTTATGACAGGGCCGGCAGGCCTCCCTGGGAAAATAACCGGATGGGATAATCGTCAACGGCTGGTGGGCGGGATGACAGCGCCGGCATTCGGCCTCCGATTGGTTCGGCGCATGGGCTTCATGGCATTCCAGACAACCGGGAATCTGGTGGTGCCGGCCATGGCAGCGATTACAAAACAACTCGGCATGCCGACTGCCGGAGCTGGCCATTTGCCGCCCCACCTCCGGGTGACAGGACAGGCATTCCCTTCTCGCCGGCTTGATCGGATCACGTAAAGACTCCAGCGGTTCATGGGGATCGACGTGGCATTGCAGACAATCCCCGATCTGGAAATGGGGTTGATCCTTATGGCAGGTCACGCATTCGGCAATGGTCTGTTCCCCCTTGGGCGGATGTTGCGGATGGCAGTCGAGACAACCGACCGCCGAGGCGTGCTTGCCCCCCTTCGCGGCCACCATTCTGGTCTGGAACCCATGACATTTTCCGCAATCGCCCGTTTGCAGGCCGGACCCTTCCGCCGCCGGAACACCGAAGCCCGGGCCGAGCAGCGCCAGCGTTGAAACGATGAGAATATATCCATAAAGACGATCAACAAACTCTCTAATAGTGAAGAAATGCACGCACAAAACCTATCGGGTTATAGTAATACAAGTGTTCCATCGGGTTCTTCAGTCCCCCTGGACGAAGACCGGAAGCAGCGATGACGTCTCAATCGACAGCAACCACCATGCCATGCACGATAGATAAAAACCGTTAATTATCGAAAACTTACATTACACAACCAAGCCACCATGGAATAAATTTTGCGTCCGGGAAACGGTTGACATGATCGCCGGTCCCCCGGAGCCTCACGCACTATTGTTTTGATCCATTCGCAACCACGGCTTCCCTCGAAACATTAAGGAGTTTAAAGGCGACCTACACTAGCATTCGAATAGTCTAATGTTGTCTAGTTACTTGACATGAATGGTATGGTTAAGGTAAAAATATCGAAATGAATAATCACACAACAAGAGCTAATGAATGCGTGAATCATGATGTCTAGAGTACCGTCCGATGGAATCCGAACCGGATCTGTCGTCTTCATGCGATGGATGGTTCTTTTCCTGTTTTTCCTGATTCCGGTCGGCTGCAATCGCCAGGAGCAACCGGCTTCAGGCTCAATTCCCGCGCAGGGTTCTCGAACGCTCAAAATCGGACTGGTCCCGGAGCAGGATATTTTTGCCCAGAAAAAACATTATGAGCCGTTGCTGTCTCAACTCGGCAAAGAACTCGGGGTCGCCCTGGAAATCAAAATGCTGCCGCGTTATGGAGACATCGTTGAAAATTTCCATAAACTGGATCTTGACGGCGCCTTTTTCGGCAGTTTCACCGGAGCCCTCGCCATCGAGAAGCTCGGCGTCGAGCCTTTGGCCCGTCCCCGTTACCTCGATGGCGCCTCCACCTACTACGGATTGATTTTCGTCAGAAAAGGGAGCGGCATCCACACCGCTGAAGACATGCGGGACAAGCGCCTGGTTTTAGTCGACCGGGCAACCACCGCCGGCTACCTGCTGCCCCTGGCATATTTCAAGGCCCTCGGCATCGCCGATTACAAAAGCTGGTTCAAGGAATCGTATTTCAGCGGCAATCACGAGGATGCCATCCGTGAAGTCCTGGCCGGTTACGCCGATATCGGTGCGGCCAAAAGCACCGTCTTTTACCGCTTGGCAAAAACCGACCATCGGCTTCTGCGGGAGTTGGAAATCCTCGCCATTTCTCCCCACGTTCCCGCCAACGGGCTGGCGGTCCGGCACGACCTGGCGGACGATCTCAAGGAGGGATTGAAACAACACTTGCTGACCATGCATCGGAAAGAAGCGGGCCGTTCGATTCTGGCGGAGATGCAGATAGAAAAATTTATCGAAACCACGGCGCGGGACTATCGACCGGTGCTTGATTACGCCGCCGACCTCGGCCTGGATTTAACCAGCGACCTCCCTCTCGACGATTAACCGAAACGCGGCTTATGAAAAAAAATGTCCTTCTCGGATTGACGCTGATGGTTTTCTGCTTTATCGCCGGCGGGATCTATATCGCCAGCTCCATCCAGAGCGTCACCCTGAATTTGGGAAGAGTGGTTTCTTTTCACCAGGTGGAATTTCTCCGCGAGGAGCTGGAGCACAATATCAAGGCGGTGCAGACGGACTTGTTGCTGCAGGGCTCGCCCCATGCCAGCAGCTTTGACCACTCGGTTGCGCTTATCGAAACCCTGGAGGATTCGGCGGACATCTGCCTGAGTTGCCATCATTCGGAAAAAACCACTCACCGGCTCGGCGAATTTGTCAAAGCCATTGAACATTACATGACCCTGCTCAGCCGGTCGTTGACCATGCAGGCCAACAATGTTCGCCTGGAAAATGCCAGGATGGAGGCCTTTTCCCAGGGGGAAAATCTTCTCCAGGACATTAAGACGCTGTCGACCGCATCGGCGGGTAAAATCTCCGAACGGATTACGAAAATCCAGGGGGATATCAAGGCCACCAACTATTTCCTGATGGCCTGCCTGGTTCTGGGTCCGGTGGCCATCGTCATTATGGCGGGTCTTTTTCTCAAACGTTTTACCGGATCGATCGACACGCTCGTCCATGCCGCCCAAGTTCTGGAACGCGGCGATCTGGACTACCGCATCGCCCAACCGCTTAAAGGGGAATTTCACACGCTGGCGGGAGCCTTCAATGGCATGGCGGCGTCCATTAAAGATGAACAACAAAAATTCGAAACGGCGCACAAATCCTACCGGACCCTTTTTGAAACCGCCGGCGAGGCCATCATGATCAGCCGCCTCGATGAACCGCCGGGACTGATCCTGTCCGCCAACCGGGCGGCCTCCGATCTTTACGGATATTCCATCGACGAGTTGCAAACGATGAATCTCGTCCACCTGGTTCCCGACGGCCAGGAGCAGGAATTTCTGGAACAGATCCGGAAAGCCGGGGACTCCGGAGAATGGCAGCACCGGAGAATCCAGCGGAAGAAAAAGGATGGCGCTTTGATCGACGTCGCCCTGAGCATGGGACCGATGCAACAGGGAGAACAAAAACATCTGCTCACCTTCTGTCGCGACATCACCGAGCAGTTGCGCGCCGAAGAAGAAATGCAACGGTCCAATCAGATGGCTTTGGTCGGGCAGATGAGCGCCGGCCTGGCCCACGAAATCAAGAACCCGTTGGCCGGCATCAAGATTTCACTCGATGTTCTGGCCGAGGATCTGGAACTGAAGCCGGAGGACAAGGAACTTTTCGGCAAAATCGGAAATGAAATCGGTCGGATGGAGAAGCTCCTCAAGAGTCTGCTGAACTATGGGCGACCGCCTCAGCCCCAGTTCGATCTGTTTGACATGAATCGACTGCTCGCCAATACCCTCGGCAATGTCGAAGCGGTCGCCTACGGAAAACCGGAACTCACCGTCCATTTCAAAAAGGAGCTGGCCACGGATCTGCCTCGGGTTGAAGCCGATTCCGCCCAGATGCAGCAAGTGTTTCTGAATATCCTGCTGAATGCCGTCGACGCCCTGGAAACCGAGGGGACGATTACCATCGCCACGGACAGGGAGGATGAAAACAGCATCCGGATCCGGATTTCCGACTCCGGCAAAGGGATTTCAGAGGCCGCCCTCGAAAAAATCTTCAACCCATTCTTCACCACCAAGAGCAAAGGGACCGGCCTCGGCCTCTCCATCTGCAAACGACTGATCGAACAGCATGGCGGTCGGATCGACGTCGAAAGCCAAAAGGAGCGCGGCACTTCGTTTATCATCATCCTGCCGCTGATACAGAAAATAGGGGGATTAGCTGCATGAACAATAAGGGACGAATTTTTCTTCTGGACGACGATGAACTGATCAGCAGCACTCTTGCCAGAGGGTTGAAGAAGGACGGATACGACGTCTTCATGCTCAACAGCCCGATCCGGGCGGTGGAGAAGATCTGCGCCTGGCAGCCACATGCCCTGCTGCTGGATGTCGATCTGGGCGAGGGACCGGACGGACTCGATCTGCTCGAACAGCTGCAGGAAGAAAATGTCGATTTTCCGATCATCATGCTCACCGCCGACGACTCCGCCGAATCGGCGATCCGGGCGATGCGCAACGGAGCCGCCGACTACCTGAACAAACCGTTCAATATCGAGGAGGTCAAGATCGTCCTCGAAAAGCTGCTGGCCAACAGCCGATTGAAGAATGAGGTCGAGTACCTGAAAAAATCGACCACGGCGACCCTCGGCCGGATCTTTCTCGGCGAATCCGCCGTGATCGAAGACCTTCTGGGAAACGCCCGCAAGATGGCCGAGGCCGGAGTGCAATCGGTCCTCATCACCGGCAAATCCGGCACCGGCAAGGAAGTTCTGGCCCGCAATATCCATTACTGGCGGTTCGGCGCGCGGAAGGATTACGAAAGCGTGCCTTATATCGCCATCAACTGCACCGCCCTGCCGGAAAACCTGATCGAGGGGGAGCTGTTCGGCCATGTCAAGGGCGCTTTCACCGACGCCAAAAACGACAAAAAAGGGGTCTTCGAACTGGCCGACGGCGGCACCCTGCTGCTCGATGAAATCGGCGACATGCGCCCGGACTTGCAGGGGAAATTACTGCGGGTGCTGGAGGAGCGAACGGTGCGCAGGAT
>MHXM01000151.1:3769-4857 GCA_001825565.1 Desulfuromonadaceae bacterium GWC2_58_13 | reverse complement strand
TCGACCAGCCGATCGACGTCAACATCATTGCGGCGACCAACCGGGATCTCAGAAAAGCCGTGAATGACGGCTATTTCCGCGAAGACCTGTACTACCGGCTGACCTCCTTCGCGGTGGAGATCCCTCCCCTGAGCAAACGGGGGGATGATGTCCTGCTGCTGACCCGGCATTTTCTGCACAACTTTGCCGCGAAATATTCCAAAAAACCGATCGAGTCTATCGACCAAGAGGCCCAGGATCTGCTGAAAAGCTATGCCTGGCCGGGCAATGTCCGGGAATTGCGCAATGTCATAGAACGCTGCGTGGTCATGGAAAATACCGACATCCTGAGCAAAGGGCATCTGCCGCTGACCATCGGCGGGGGTAATCAGCAGTTTTCGGAAAAGCGGAAGATTTTTCAGGCCATATTGCCCGAGGAAGGGATTTCGCTGGAAACCGTCGAGAAGGCCTACATCAAGCTGGCCCTGGATCGTTCGAACAACAACATGACCAAAGCGGCCAAACTGCTCCACGTCAGTTACGACACCCTGAGATACCAGGCCAAAAAATACCAGCTGGTGGCGTAAGGGCACAAACCGAGGAAGAGTTCAAAAACCCAGCGGTGTCCGGTTAGGAAATGGCGGCCGAACCTGCGAGGTTGCCAGCCTGGGCTTATTGAATTTATCCGGGGATCAGCGACGCGAACTCGGGCAGCGTCATGCTCGGGATGAATTCGGTAATTTCATACTCTGCCACGGCGTTTTTCCGGAAGGGGTCCGCGGATAGGATTTCGTCCAACGCGGCTTTCGATTCCGCTTGGGCGAGAATGACCCCGCCGGTTCGGGGAACCTTTCTTCCCGAGGCGATGAATACCCTTTTTTCATAGTGTTTCCGCAAAAATTCGACATGCGCCTCAAGATGCAATTCGACGTCTTCGAGGGGCTTAACATAGTTCAGCGAAACAATGAACATGGATTTTCCTTTCGCTTGTTCAGTCGTGCTCGGTAACTCGTCCTTCTCCATGCGCCCGGAATCCCTGCGGATCTGGATCGCCTCCTGCTCCGGGATGCCCAGGGCCAGTAAAAAGGCGTGGTGGTCATCGGGAGCCC
>MHXM01000151.1:0-3750 GCA_001825565.1 Desulfuromonadaceae bacterium GWC2_58_13 | reverse complement strand
CCACCCACAGCTCCTTGTCCGTTTCCGAAAACGGAGCCCCGCTCGCCCTGGCCTTCAACATTCCCGCCAGAACCTGTTGCTGCTTCTGCAGGGTGCGGATCTCCCGACCGAGTTCCTTGAGCCGGCGCTCCAGCACCTCGCGCTGAGGCTGTTCGGCGGAGGCAAGAATCGCCCGGATCTCCTCCAGAGTCACCCCCGCCCGCCGGTAGGCGCAAATCACCTCCAACCGTTCGCCGTCGGCCGGCGAGTAGAGTCGGTAGCCGCTTTCGTTGCGCCCCGAAGGACACAGCAGGCCGATCCGGTCGTAATAGAGCAGCGTACTGCGGGACAGGCCGAATTTTTGCGCCAAACGCGAAATGGTAGTCATCGGTGCAATCCTGCTCCGGCGCCGAGCCGGGATCAACGATCAGCCTTTGCGAATTTCCTCGATCCGTCCGGGAGGCAGCCCCAGCCAACCAAGAAACTCCCGATGGGCGTCCGGGTAACGCTCCTCGAACAGGGCATGCCAGCGGCGCATGGTCGCGTCATCCAGTCCGATTTCACGAAACAATTCCACCCAACGTTCCACATTCATCTGTTTTTCCATGGTGCATCCTCCGTCAAAGTAAGGGTTGATGGAAGCAACGATAAAGTGTGAAGCGTTAGACGGGTCAAGGACAAATCGAACTATGACCAAACAGCAAACCTATTGACTTCCGGAGTCCCGGAGATTAGCTTGCGTATTCATCAAACTTAAAGGAGATACCCCGTGAAAATATGTTTCCCGGTAGAAACCAACGAGGGATTGGAAAGCTCCGTTTTCGACCATTTCGGCTCCGCTCCCATGTTCATTATCGTCAATACCGAAACCAACGGTGTCGAAGAAATTAACAATGAAGACATGCAGCACAGCCACGGTTCCTGCAGTCCCCTGAAAGCCCTTGGCGGAAAAATGCCCGATGCCATCGTGGTCACCAGCATCGGCGGCGGCGCCCTGGGGCGCCTCAATCAGCTCGGCATGAAGGTCTACCGGGCCGAGGGCGATTCGGTCGCCGAATGTCTCGCCGCCCTGGCGCTGGGCGAACTGCCGGAGTTCACCCCGGAGCAAACCTGCGGTGGACATGGCGGCGGACATGGCCAGGGTTGCGGACATCAATAAGGCAGAGGGGGCAAAGGCAAAATCTTCTGGACACGGATAAAATCCGATTTACACGGATCAAGCCTCAAGGCCAAAGCCAGAACCTGTTTCTGGGTATAAATCCGTGTTCATCCGTGTAATCCGTGTCCAAGGCTTTTGACCTGACCTTGCCGGACTTCGGTCAGAAGCAAAAAATTTCCCCGAATCAACAACAACCCGAGAAATCCAGCTCAAACAAACAGGGGAACACTCGAACCCAAACCATGAACGACGCTGGTGAAGACATCCCGGTTTTCCGATTTATCCAGGCCAAAACGATCGGCGAACAGCTTCTGAATATGGGGTATCTTTGAGGTACCCCCGGTAAGAGAGACGGTATCGATCTGCGCGGGCGTCAAACCCGATTGGGCCACAACCTCATCGATACAGGCCTCGATCTTCCGAAAATTTTGTGCATTGATCGTCTCGAACTCACCCTTTTCAATTCCCTCGCTGATGGACAGATCACATTCAGTGAAGCGGATGGTGGCCATCTCACCGTCAGAAAGCTCGCACTTGGCCTTTTCAATGGCCTGAAACAGGGCAAAGCCGAAATTATCCTCAATGATGTTCTCCAGATGTTCAATCGCCGGACGATCATCGGTGGTGCGTTTGATCACGCGGATAAGCTCTCTGGTCTTGCGGCCCCGCAACAGCGGGATGCGATGCCACTGACATAGAGTGTAAACAATGCTCGCGGGAATATCCTGCCACTCCTCCTTGCCCATCGGTTTGTAGCGGGCATAGCGCCCGAAATATTGCGCCACCTTATCCCACATGACCTGCGAATCGAACTTGTCTCCAGCCACATAGACACCCCCCAGGGAAAGAACGTCACTACGCCGGTCGGAACGGTCGAAGGCGCCCCCCTTGACGCGGATCACCGAGAAGTCCGACGTACCTCCGCCGAAATCGCCGATGAACACGACTCGTTCCTGTCCCGCGTGCAAGGTATCTTCAAAGGCGAGCGCCGCGGCAACCGGTTCATACTGAAACCAGATGTTTTTGAAGCCTGCCTTTCGGGCTGCTTTTTCGAGCCGTTGCTCGGCAACAGCGTCCTTGGCGGCATCCGTCGAGAAAACCACCGGCCGCCCCAATACGACACTCTCAACGGGACAGCCCACATGCGCCTCTCCGCGAGCCTTGATCTTTTTAAGGATGATCGCCACCAGGTCATCAATTTCGTAACGGGTACCGAATACCTCGGTGCCGGTAAAACTGGTGTTCGGTAGAAAGGTCTTGATCGACTGCATAAAACGCCCAGCCGCCCCGTCTTCGACATACTGGCGAATAGCCTCATTTCCGGTAAATATCTCGTTATCCTCACTAAAATAGAGCACCGAGCGCATCAATTGATTGTCCTGGGCGGTGTCATCAACGGAAATCACGTCAACGCTGCCGTTCCGAAAAACTGAAAGCGCCGAATTGGTGGTACCAAAGTCGATGCCGAATACGATCTGCAAATCAAAACTCCTTAAAAAACCGGCCCATTCTGTATCGGCGGTCTGTGAAAAAGTAGACCTCCAAAAGAAATAAGGGCGCATTTTACCATTCGGGTAGCAATACGAGACTGAAGGTTTTATTCGATTTGCAGATAAGAAGGCAAGACAAAAAGCCCCTCAACGGACTCCAGCAATCGGCATGGTTTCGGGCTGGGGGTCAATGTGCTGGAGAAGGAGGATTCCCACAGGTCGGTCAGATGCTGGGTCTAACTCAGCATATATTTTACAAAATACGCCAAAATAAAAACACAACCCTCTGGACACGGATAAAATCTGATTTTCACGGATCAAGCCTAACGGCAAAAACAGATTCGGATCTTGGGTTTCAATCCGTGTTCATCCGTGTAATCCGTGTCCAAGGCTTTTGACCTTGCCTTGCCTGTCATACGGTCACCCCTCCTCCCCGTCCCGGCGGGAGCGGATCATCCCTTCCTGGACCACCGAGGCAATCAGCCGGCCGTCGCGGGTGAAGATGCTTCCCCGCCCCAGGCCGCGCCCGCCGCTGGTGCTGGGGCTGTCCATGGCGTACAGCAGCCACTCGTCGACCCGGAACGGTTGATGAAACCACATGGCATGATCGAGGCTGGCCGCCAGGATATCGCGTTGGAAGAAGGAAATGCCGTGGGGGAGAAACGCCGTCGCCAGGAGGGGAAAGTCCGAGGCATAGGCCAGCACCGCCTGATGCACCACCGGATCGTCGGGCAGCTTGCCGGCCGCCCGCAGCCACACCTGCTGGCTGGGGGGCATGGGCTTTGGATGGAGGGGATCGATGGAATGCACGGGCCGCATCTCGATGGGGCGCTCGCAGGTCAGCAGCGCCCGTTTCTGTTCCGGCAGGAAATCCGTCAGCCGGCAGCGCAGTTCTTCGATCGAGGGCAACGTTTCCGGCGGTGGAACCTCGGGCATCGCGGCCTGATGTTCGAATCCCTCTTCTTCGATCTGAAAGGAAATGGCCATATTCAATATCGCCCGGCCGTGCTGAATCGCCACCACCCGCCGGGTGGCGAAGCTGTTGCCGTCCCGGATGCGCTCCACATCGTAGACGATCGGCGCCTGCGGATTGCCCGGCCGCAGAAAATAGGCGTGCAGCGA
>MHXM01000150.1:6498-20459 GCA_001825565.1 Desulfuromonadaceae bacterium GWC2_58_13 | reverse complement strand
ACAGCGAGAAAGGTCAGATCGCGTTTTTTCAGGGACATGGTCACCTCGTGGGGGTTGATGAACAGCCGGTCGGATGCCGGCGACGCGGGCGCGGCGAATGGCGCCGGCGTGCCGAGGATGTTCGGGAGTACCGCGGCCGGCGCCGTTTGCCGCGCTTGGCGGGGCAAGGAAACCGGGTGTTTGGCGACCTCGTCGGTCAGTACGATCATGTCATGGAATAGGGGCGGTGTCGGGACTACTCGTTCTTGATAAACAGAAAATAGATGGCGAGCAGGACGATCACCGAACCGATCATGACAAAAACAACGATCGGCTCGGTACCGAGGGCTCCTGCCGATTTTTCTTGCTCCAGGGTGTAGACAACCAGACCGGTCAGGCCCGAGACGGTGAACAGGGTGACCAGCAGCACCCGCCAGCGCAGCAGCAGGGCGGCTACCGCCAGCAGGGCGATTCCGCCGAGCAACCAGGGGTTATGCAGCAGGGTATTCAGATCGAGACTCCTCAGGTAATCAACAACCCTGGCCGTCTCAAAGCGCTGCAGAAATTCGATAATCGTAGAGAAATCCATGGGAAACACCTTGTAGCCCGGAGATTTTAATGTTTTGTCCCCTGTGGCTAAAACATACCAGCTTTTTGCCTAAAGGCAAAGTCCAAAAACCCTTCCGGGCCTTGACTTTCCTGCGGGTCTTAACTACTATCACAAACTTATTTCTTATTTCCGGGAAAGAAGATTAAGCCTTGTCCGAACGAGCGATTGGAGTTTTTGATTCCGGGGTTGGCGGACTGACCGTCCTCAAAGAGATGGTGCGTCTGCTCCCTGGTGAAGAGCTGGTTTACCTGGGCGATACCGCCCGCGTTCCCTACGGCACCAAGAGTCCGCGGACGGTGCTGCGCTACGCCCTTGAAGCCGCGGCGTTTCTGGTTGAACAGCGGGTCAAGATGCTGGTGGTGGCCTGCAACACGGCCTCCTCGGTGGCGTTGACCGAACTGGAGGAGCGTTTCAGCCTGCCGGTGGTGGGGGTGATCGAACCGGGGGCGCGCAAGGCGGTAGCGGTCACTCGCAATCGCCGGGTCGGAGTGATCGGCACCGAGGGAACCATCGCCAGCGGTGCCTATACCCGCGCCATCCAGGCTCTGAATCCGTCGGTCGAAGTCTTTTCAGCCCCCTGTCCACTCTTTGTCCCCCTCGCCGAGGAGGGGTGGGCCGAACATCCGGTGGCCGTGCTGACGGCTCGGGAATACCTGGCGCCCCTGATGGAAAACGGCATCGATACCCTGGTGCTTGGCTGCACCCACTATCCGCTGCTGAAAAATACCCTGCGTCTGGTTCTAGGCGACGGGGTGGCTCTGGTCGACTCGGCCGAAGAAACCTCCCGCACCGTGGAGGGCATGCTCAATGGGCGGAAGCTGCCGCGACAGAGTTTGCCGGGGCAGACGAGGTTTTTCGTGACCGATATCCCGACCCGCTTCGTCCGGGTCGGCGGCGCTTTTCTCGGCCATTCCCTGCAGGGGGTAACCCAGGTATCGTTGGATTAACGGCGATCCCGGTTTTAGCTGATATCCTATATTCATCGACGGCTTCTTCAACATCGGGGAGGGCGCCGTCGATTTCTGCCGGCAGCGGAGATTTCCTATGCAAGGACCCATGATATACCGCCTTCTTCTGTATGCGTTTCTGGCCATTCTGCTGGCCCTTGGGGTGGTGGTGGCCCGCAAATTCCTGCTGACGCCCCCGCCGGCGCCGGTTCCCTCGGCCACTCCGGAAGAAGCGCTGCAGCAGCGTGAGGTGCTCCTTTACTTTGCCACGGCGGACGGTACCGGCCTGGAGTCCGAAACGCGGGAGATCGAAGATTGTCTGGTCGAGGAGGAATGTCTTCGGGCGACCATCCAGGCCCTGGTCGACGGGCCGGATGGCGACCTGGTGGCGGTCGTTCCTCCCAGTGCCCTGGTGCAGAGGATTTCGGTCGAGGGCGCGACGGTCACCGTCGGTTTCAGCCGGGAGTTTGTGACTGGGCACCCCGGCGGCAGCATGACCGAATTGCTGACCGTGTACGCCCTGGCCAACACCCTGGCGGCAAATTTCCCCCATCTCCGCCAGGTACGAATCCTGATCGATGGCGCTCCGGTGGAGACGCTCAAGGGACATGTCGATCTGCGGGAACCGATTCCCGCCGATTTCGATTTTGGTCGGCCTCAAGTCAATGCGGGCGCAGCAAGCCCGGGAGGAGAATAAATGGCGAATTTCCTGCGATTGATTTATGACCGGGTGCTGGTGCTCGACGGCGCCATGGGAACCATGCTCCAGGAGCGAGGCCTGAAAGCGGGCGGTTCCCCGGAGGAGATGAACCTTCGGGCCGCCGAAGTGGTCGAGGCGGTGCATCGTGAGTATGCCGATGCCGGTGCCGATATCCTGGTGACCAATACCTTCGGCGGCAGCCGGATCAAGCTGGCCCACTACGGGCTCGAAAAACAGGTCGCCGAAATCAATCGGGCCGGGGTTGAAATCGCCCGGCGGGCGGCGGGCGGCGAGCGATTGGTCGCGGCTTCGATCGGTCCGACGGGGCGTTTTCTAAAGCCGGTGGGCGATGCCGGCTTCGACGAAATGGTCGAGATTTTCGGCGAACAGGTGACCGCCTTTGTCGACGCGGGCGCCGACCTGATCACCCTCGAAACTTTTCTCGACATTCGCGAATTGCGGGCGGCGGTGATTGCCTGCCGGGAATTCTCGGCGTTGCCGGTGATGGCGCAGATGACCTTCGACGATGGCGGCCGCACGGTGCTCGGCACTCCCCCGGAAGCCGCCGCGGTGACTCTCGATGCCCTGGGAGTCGAGGTGATCGGTTCCAACTGTGGTCTTGGCATCGACGGCATTTACGGCATTCTTGAAAAAATGCGTTCGGTCACATCAAAACCATTGATTTCCCAGGCCAACGCCGGGCTGCCACAATTACGGGACGGCAAGACCGTGTTTCCGGGCACCCCTGAAGAAATGACCGCTTACCACGAACGGCTGATCCGGCTCGGGGTGCGAGTGATCGGCGGCTGCTGCGGCACCACTCCGGCCCATATCCGGGCCATCCGCAACGCCTTGGATGGGCGCGACCAGTTATGGACGCCCCCCCCCCGGTGCGGGTTCCTTTCCAGCCGCAGTACGGTGGTGGCGGTCGGGGGCGGCGCCCCCTGCGCCATCATCGGCGAGCGCATCAATCCGACCGGCAAAAAAGCCTATACCGCTGAACTGCGCGAAGGGAAAACCGCCTATATCCGTCGTGAAGCCCAGGAACAATTGGCGGCCGGCGCGACCCTGCTCGATGTCAATTGCGGCGCTCCGGGGGTGGACGAGCCGGCCGCCCTTGAACGGGCGGTCTACGCGGTGTGTGGCGTGTCCGGCGCTCCGCTGGTGCTCGACTCGTCCAATCCGATGGCCCTTGAGGAGGGACTCAAGGCCGCCGACGGCAAGGTTTTGATCAATTCGGTGTCCGGCGAGATCAAGAGTCTCAAGGCCATCCTGCCTCTCGCCCGCAAGTACGGCGCCGCGGTCATCGGTCTGGCCCTTGACGAAAACGGTATTCCCGAGACCGCCGCCGGACGATTGCGGGTGGCCGGCAAGATCCTGGAGGCGGCCAGTTCGGTCGGTCTGCCAAAAGAAGACGTAATTATCGATTGCCTGACCCTGACCGTTTCCGCCGAGCAAAAGCGGGCCATGGAAACCATTCACTCCTTGCGCAAGGTGCGGGACGAGCTTGGCTTGGCCACGGTGTTGGGAGTGAGCAACATTTCCTTCGGTCTTCCCTGCCGGCCGGTCCTGTCCTCGGCTTTTTTCGCCATGGCTCTCGAAGCCGGGCTGTCCGCCGCCATTATTAATCCCAAGGACGAGCGGATGATGGACGCCTTTCGTGCCGCCATGGTGCTGCTCGGCAAGGATGAGCGGGCCGAGGAGTATATTGCCGTATATGGGGGGCAGCACGCCGCCCCGGCCGTTCCCAGGGGTGAAGGTCCGGAACCGGGAATCCGCGAACTGCTGGGGTTTGCCATCATCGAGGGGGACCGGGATGGTATCCTGGCGCTGGTCGAACGGGCGCTGGGCGAAGGTCTGTCGCCGCTGCAGATCAGCAACGAGGGCATGCTGCCGGGACTCGAAGAGGTCGGTCGGCGGTTTGGCCGCAACCAGATCTTTCTTCCCCAGGTCATGCTTTCCGCCGAAACCATGCAGGCCGCTTTCGCCCGCCTCAAGCAGGAGTTGCAAGGGGATGCGGCGCAGAGCCTGGGCAAGATCCTGATGGCCACGGTCGAAGGCGATATCCACGATATCGGTAAAAATATCGTTTGCACCCTGCTCGAAAATCATGGGTTCGAAGTTATTGACCTGGGCAAAAACGTCTCCGCCCAGCGGATTCTGGATCAGGCCAGGGTCCATCGGGTCGACGCCGTAGGCCTGTCGGCCCTGATGACCACCACCATTCAACAGATGGAAGTGGTGGTGCAACAATTGCGGGACGCCGGAATCAAGACCTTCACCATGGTCGGCGGCGCCGTGGTTACCCAGGATTACGCCGACAGCATCGGTGCCGATCTCTATGCCGCCGACGCGCTCGAGGCGGTCGCCAAGATCAAGAAACTGTTGGTCGGCTGAGGTTTTTGTCGGCGACCGGAACCGCTTGCGCCATTTCGCGGAATGTGGTAACTATGATCTGCCATTTCACCATTTTTCGGGGGCCGCATGGTCGTTGGCTTCAACCACAATTTCAGGTACAAGGGTGAAATATTTCACGTGCAGACCGAAGACGGGGGCGCGAAAAATCCCCAGGTCGTCACTCTCCTTTACCGTGGCGGATCGATTCTTTCCTCGAAAAAGACTTCCTACGCCGATCTTTGCCGCAAGGATAACCTGACCACCCTGGTCGAAGAATTGATGAAAGAACAGCACCGGGAAATGCTTCGGCGGCTCAAAGACGGTGAATTCGACGAGATTATCGATAAAATGCTTTCCGACACGATCGGAGAAGCCACTCCTCCCCGCACGACGTCTCCTCCTAAAGAAGAACCGAAAAAAGCAGCAGTTGTTTCAAGCGATTCGCATCCTTCGGCGCCCAAGCCGGACGCCCCCGCGGAAGCCCCTGTCGCTGCAACGCCGAAAACCAAACCTGCCGCGGCAGCGGCCAGTCTGGATGATATCATCCTGTCCTACTTGATAGGAGAGGATAAATAGCTCCGTAATTGTTCGCTCGCGCCCGTGCGGCCCGGGCTCTGCCGTCCGCCGCCGATCGCGGTTTTTCATGAATTAACTTCCCCGCGGGGATGAGGAAAGGGAGTATCTGCAAGATGCTGAAAGAAGAAACCGTTCGAGCTCTCGAACAGACGGCCCGGCAGTTGCGGGTCGAAATCCTCAAAATGCTCAATACCGCCAAATCCGGCCACACCGGCGGGAGCCTCTCGGCGATCGATGTGCTGACCGTCCTCTATTTTCACCAGATGCGCCATGATCCCAGCAATCCCAAATGGGAAGACCGCGATCGCTTCGTTCTCTCCAAGGGGCATGCCGCTCCGGCCTTGTACGCCTGTCTGGCCGAGGCCGGGTACTTTTCCCGCGATGATCTGAAGACCCTGCGCCGCTTCGGCAGCCACCTGCAGGGGCACCCGGATATGAACAAAACACCTGGCGTCGAGGTCTGCACCGGTTCCCTGGGACAGGGACTTTCCCAGGCGGTTGGCTTGGCCATCGCGTCGAAGCTGGCTGGTCGCAGCGCGCGAATTTATTCACTGCTCGGCGACGGCGAGGTGCAGGAAGGACAGATCTGGGAGGCGGCCATGGCGGCGGCCCATTACAAACTCGACAACCTTTGCGTCGTCCTTGACCACAATGGCCTGCAAATTGACGGCGAGGTCGAAAAGGTCATGAATGTCGCTCCGTTGGGACCCAAGTTCCTGGCCTTCAACTGGCATGTGTTCGAGGTCGACGGCCACGATATCCAGGCCATCTGCCAGTCGCTTGAGAATGCCGGCGAAATCAAGGGGCAGCCGACCTTGATCATTGCCCGCACCGTCAAAGGTAAAGGGGTCCCTTTCTTTGAGCACAAGGCAAGCTACCACGGAGTTCCGCCCAGCGACGACGAACTTAGCCGGGCGCTCGAGCATCTTGGGCATTCCTGATGGATATCCCGACGGTGTGGCGGCTTGATTTCTAAACTATGATCGATTGATTACCGATAAGGATGGTGCTGTGAGCGAAATGATCGCGACGAGAGATGCATACGGAAAGACACTCCTAGAACTGGGCAGAGAGAATCCACGAGTGGTGGTTCTGGATGCCGACCTCTCCGGTTCCACCAAGACCGCCGTATTCGGCAAGGAATTCCCGGAGCGGTTTTTCAACGCCGGGATTGCCGAAGCCAACATGGTCGGCATGGCTGCCGGCCTGGCCGCCGGCGGCATGATCCCCTTCGCCTCGACTTTCGCGGTATTCGCCGCGGGACGGGCGTTTGAGCAGATTCGCCAGTCTTTGGCGTATCCCAGGATGAACGTCAAGATCGTGGCGACCCACGGTGGTATCACCGTGGGCGAGGACGGCGGTTCCCATCAGTCGGTGGAAGACCTGGCCATCATGCGCGCTCTTCCGAACATGACCGTGCTCTGCCCGGCCGATGGTCCGGAAACCGAAGCTGCCGTCCGAGCCGCGGCCGCCTATCAGGGCCCCGTCTTTATCCGCCTTGGTCGTTCCAAGGTTCCGGTGGTGTTCACCGAAGGGTGTGATTTCACCATCGGCCGTGGGGCGACCCTGCGCCAGGGGAGTGATTTGACCTTTATTACCACCGGTTTGATGACGGCGCAGGCCTTGGAAGCGGCCGCCATTCTGGCCGAGGAAAATATCTCGGCGCGGGTGGTTCATCTCGGCAGTATCAAGCCCCTAGACGTTGATTTGGTGCTGCAGGCCGCCCGGGAAACCGGAGCCATTGTCACCGCCGAAGAGCATTCGGTGATCGGCGGTCTCGGCGGTGCGGTCTGCGAAACGCTTTGCGAAAGCTGCCCGGTGCCGGTCGAACGGGTCGGATTGCGTGACGTATTCGGGCAATCCGGCCTCGCCGAAGAGCTTCTGGCTCATTACGGTCTGACCCCTGCCCATCTCGTCGAAGCGGCAGAGCGGGTGTTGAGAAGAAAATAATCGATGAATCCGGGCCGGCTTATCAGGAATCAGCGCGGGGTCACCCTGATGGTGGTCTTGGTGATGGTGGTTTTGATCGGCCTGTCCGCCGGGTTGGCGGGGACTTCCTGGCGCTCGATCATGCAGCAAGTCAAGGAAGCAGAGCTGCTCTGGCGGGGTGACCAGTACCGGAAAGCCATCGCCAGCTATTACAGTGTGAATCACAGCGGCATCCAGAGGTATCCCGCCGGACTTGAAGATCTGCTGCGCGACCCGCGCTCCCTGCAGCCGGTGCGCCATCTTCGCAGGCTCTACCCAGAACCCTTTTCCGGTGGGGACTGGGTGATCATCAAGGATCCCGCCGGCGGGGTCCGGGGAGTTCGCAGCAGTAGCGAGGAGGAACCGTTTAAGAAGGATGGTTTCTCCGAAGACTATGAAAATTTCAAGGACCGCACGAAGTACAGCGAGTGGGAATTCTCCTATACTCCTCCCAGGAAAACCCAGGGAGTCACCCCTGGAGCTTCCGCGACAAGACGTTCAGGTTTTTTCACCAACCAATGAAAGTCAGGGTGCGCATTGTTTTTTAAGAGCCTTGTCAGTCGCGTTATTATACTGAATATCCTGCTATTGACAGTCGGCATTGGGATCTTTACGCTTTTTCATATCCGCCGGGAGCATAATCACCTGGTTTCGTCGACCCGGGAAAATGCCGGTTTGTTGTTGTCGACCATTGAAAAGGCGATTTTCAACGCCATGCGGACCGGGCAGAGCGAAGAGGTGCAGGCTATCCTACAGATGGTCGGAGAAAACTCCCGCCTTCTCAATGTCCGAATTTTTCACCCCAACGGCACGATTCTCAAGTCAGCCCGGTCCGAAGAAATTGGTCGCCGGGTCGGCCCCAACGAACTCGCGATTTTTCAGAACCACCAGGACTATGGAATTTTCCGGGTCGGGGATCAGGAAACCCTGGGCGTCGTCAAGTCGATTGTTTCCGATGAACGGTGTTTTCTCTGTCACGGCAGCGGGCGTAAGGTGGTTGGAGTCCTCAACCTTAATTATTCCCTGTCCGATACCACCCAGAAACTCAGGGATTCGACCCAGTTTTTTGCGTTTTCGACAATATTTATCATCGTTCTGCTGTCGGTGGGGAGCTCCTTTTTGCTGCTGCGTTTTGTTCGCCGCCCGATTCAATCTCTCGCCGGCCAGATGGCCAAGGTGGAGCAAGGGGATCTGTCGGTGCGGATTACCCCAAGATTTTCCGATGAAATAGGGAGTTTGGCCCGAAGTTTCAACTCGATGGTGGACCACCTCGAAATGGCTAAGAAGGAGCTTGAGCAATACCATTACCAACAAATGGTGCGGGCCGACCGACTGGCGTCGGTTGGGGAGATGGCGTCCGGGGTGGCCCATGAGATCAAGAACCCCCTGGCCGGGATCAGTAGCGCCATTTCTGTTCTGGCCGACGATTTTGCCGAGGACGATCCCCGAAAAGCCATTGTCGGAGAGGTGTTGGAGCAGATTACCCGGCTCAACAAGACGGCGACCGACCTGCTCTTTTTCGGCAAGCCCGGCGATCCTGAATTTTCGTTTGTCGATCTGAATGCGCTGATTAAAAAGACGTTGTTTTTTATTGCTCAACATCCCGAAGCCAAGAATATCCACCGGGTCAAGGATCTCGATCGTGAGCTGCCCCCGGTCTGGGCCGACGAAAAGCAGATCCAGCAGGTTTTGTTCAACGTCATGATCAATGGCATCCAGTCCATGACGGATGGCGGGACGTTGACCGTTGAAACCCTATTGGTCGAGCGCGGCGGCCAGCAGTATGGGCAGATCATGGTGAGTGATACGGGCGAGGGTATTCCCCCGGACCGGATGGAGAAAATCTTCGTTCCGTTCTATACCACGAAAACCCAGGGGACCGGCTTGGGCCTGGCGATCTGCCGCAAATTGATGGAGCAGCAAGGGGGAACCATCCGGGTGGACAGTCATCAGGGCGAAGGTACCGTATTTATAATTGAACTCCCCGTCGTCGCCGGGGGAACCCAAATCGAGAAAGAGGATAACCGTGCGTCAACATAAGATACTGGTCGTCGATGATGAACACCTGATCCGCTGGTCCCTGGAACAGAACCTCAAAAAACAAGGGTACGAGGTGATGACGGCGGCATCCGGCGAGGATGCCCTGAAGTTACTCAAAGACGAAACCCCCGACCTTATGTTGCTTGATATCCAGTTGCCCGGGATCGACGGGTTGGCGGTGCTTGAACGGGTCAAGGAGTTGGAAGAGGATATCATCGTCATCATGGTGACGGCTCTGGGGGTTTTGGAAACCGCCGTCAAAGCCATGCGGATGGGAGCTTTCGACTACATCAACAAGCCGTTCAATCTTGATGAGCTGGCAATCGTCATCAAAAAAGCGCTTGAAACCGGTGAACTCAAACGCGAGGTGGCTCACCTGCGCTCCGAGCAGTCGCGCAAATACGGAGCCAGGAACATCATCGGCAAAAGCCGGCACATGCAGAACGTTCTCACCATGGTCGAAAAGGTCGCCAAGAGCGATGCCAGCACTATTCTGATCCAAGGTGAGAGCGGTACCGGCAAGGAGTTGATCGCCAAGGCCATTCATTACGAAAGCAGCCGTGCCGATCGCCCGTTCATGGCCATCAACTGCGCCGCGGTGCCCGAAACCTTGCTCGAAAGCGAGTTGATGGGGCATGAACGAGGAGCCTTTACCGATGCCAAGGTGCAGAAGAAGGGCTTGTTCGAGATGGCCGATGGTGGGACTCTTTTTCTCGACGAGATCGGCGACATGGAGCCCGGCATGCAAGCCAAGTTGCTGCGGGTGCTCGAAGAACGCTCGTTTCGCCGGGTCGGCGGAACCAAGGACATCCAGGTTGACGTGAGGATCGTCTCGGCGACCAATAAGGATCTGCTCAAATCCATCGAAGAAAAGACCTTCCGTGCCGACCTCTACTATCGCATTCAGGTCATCCCGATCTATCTCCCCGCGCTACGGGAGAGGCGCGACGACATCATGCCGCTTGTCGAACACTTCATCGCTCATTTCAACCGCGAGTTCGGAAAGACGGTCAAGGGTGTTTCAAAGATGGCGGAAAAATTTCTTGTCGAATATGCCTGGCCCGGCAATATCCGTGAATTGAAAAACATTATCGAGCGGGCGATCATTCTTGAAAACGAGGAAACGCTCCTGCTGGAACACCTCCCTCAGGAACTGGTTTCCAAGGCCAGCGGCCCCAGCGCCGGTCCTCTCAGCCTCCATCTGCCTCCGGAAGGGGTCGATATCGAGGATGTCGAGCGCGAACTCATTCGTCAGGCACTGGAAACCTCCGAGGGCAATCAATCCAAGGCCGCTAAAAAACTCAATCTCGGAATCGACGCATTTCGCTACCGAATGAAAAAGTTCGGTTTTCTTTGAGTGCTCTGCCGCCATCGCTCGCGGAATTTTGTTAATAAATGAACGCACATGAAAGTCGTCATCGGGGCGTGTAGGGAGTGCTCTTCAGAGCGAAAGGGGTGTCGGCCATTTGACGTACGCTGGGGTTTTTCCCGTTTTTTGACAGGCCTGTCCGGGTTTCACCGATCTGTGGCCGAAAAATAATTTATATTTTGTTGGATGTTTTGCATTTGAAAGGGGGCGCTTTTTAAATATTTACCGCCGAAAACCGGTAGAAACGCAGAAAACCCGACCTGGATTAGGCTGGGCTAACTGATTATGTTTTTCTGGCATTTTTGCTTCATCTTCATCCGTGGCAGTATACAGTCCTTTCCCGCTGCCGCTTCTAATTGATCATCTTCTTGGTATCCCCATTGCATATTTTCTTAATTGGAAGAACAGAATCGCGAATTTAACTTGAGTCTATTACTAGGAATTCGCGGGACCGGATTGCCCATGGAGACGTCACTATGAAGAGGTTCAAAACGTACATCCAGCTGACTTTGATGGCAATGCTGCTGCTCGGGGGGGCATCAATGACGGTGGCTGTTGCTGCGGGGGCTCCGCAGATCAGTTCGCTTGGTCAGATTCGAGATGGTTTTGTCTCTCCCACTCGGATTGATGTCGATGGCCAGGGGAACCTCTACGTCGTGGATGCCCGCACCAGGTTGGTTTCCAAGTTCGACAAGTATGGCAAGAAGGGCAGGGGCACAAACGTATTCGATGCGGTTTCTGCCTCCGGTGGCGGTCTTGCCGTCACCCCGGACGGTTCGCTGCTGTTCGTCGCAGAGCAGAAATCGGTGGCCGTGATCAACGGTGTGACCGGGGACCTCCTCGGATACCTCGGTGGCAAGGATCGTTTCAGCTATGTTTATGACATTGATGTCGATGCCAACGGCTTCGTTTTTGTGGCCGATGCCAATCGGCTCAAGGTCGAGGTTTTCCGTCCGGGAGCCTCAGGCGCCGTCCCCTATCTGTACGATTATCAGTTCGGAAGCAAGGGGGTGGCCCCCGGTCAGTTGATGGGGCTTGCCGCTATGAACGTCAATGCCGCGGCGGGCGAGGTTTACATTGCCGATCCCGTTACCCATAAGCCCGAAGGGGCCACGGTGCCGGTTTCCTATCCAAAGGTCCAGGTCTACGATTTGGCCGGCAATTTGAAGAAGGTCCAGGCCGGGAGCGCCAACTTTATCCTCCTCGGCAGTAAATCATTTGGAACACCGCAGGTGTCATTTTTCGGGGGCATGACGTTTGACGGGCAGGGGCGGGGGGATTTTACCGACAGCTATTCCGGGCGGGTTAACGTACTCAATCTGCAAGGGACCGATCCGCTCAAGATGTACCTTTCCACCTATGCCAAGACAGGTTTCGCCCAAGGGCAGCTGTCCGATCCCCGTGATGCGGTATTCGATTCTGTAACCGGCCGTCTGTTTGTTCTTTGTGGGGATGGCCGGGTCGAGATCTTTGGCATCGATGGCGCGGTCAACCCGGTGAAGATTAACAATCCTCCCACCGTTCCGGAGCTGTGCACCCCCATCGCCGGAAGCGAAACCGCCTCGGCTACCCCGCACCTGACTTGGCTGGCAGCCGTCGACCCTGATGATGACGCTGTGGAGTACCGGGTTCAGCTGGGGCTTGTCGGCGAGACGCCCTCTGCCCATGCGGGGATTAAAGAGATCGGTTTCACAGTGCCTGGGGTTTTGCGGGAAAATGGGATGTATTCATGGATGGCCCAGGCTTTTGACGGTGAGGTCGCCTCCGATTGGGCGCCTTCCCAGACCTTTTACGTCAACGCTGAAGAAGAACCTCCGAGTACGCCGGTGCTGCTTGCTCCGGCTGATGGGGAGGTGGTTGATGGCATGGTCCCTTTCGTTTGGCAGCCCTCCACCGATCCCGATCCGTTCGACGCTATCAGTTATGTATTGCAGGTGTCCGAGGATGCCGGTTTCTCAAGAATTGTGTTTGATGAGATTCTCGATGGGACCTCTGTGTTGCTGGGCGATTGTACCGGATATCCGGTTCTGGACGACGGCAATGTTTATTTCTGGCGGGTCACGGCCAATGATTCCACCGGGCTGGAGTCGGTCGCCAGTGATGTCTCGAAGTTTGTTTATGATACGACCGAATTAACGGTGACGGCCAATGTGCCCGATGCTCGGGTGTACGTTGCCGGAAACCACGCTTTTGCTGGACGGTATGTCGGCAACGCTCCTGTGGTTCTCCGTGATTTTCCTGTTGGAGCCGGTTCGGTTGTTGTTGAGCATGCCGGTTATGAGACATACGTTGCGCAGGTCAATCTTCAGGAGCGTCAGAACGTTTCGGTTCACGCAGCATTGATAAACGCAAAATTACCGGACGGACTAAATAAGATCTCCCCCTTGAAGGCGGATAAGAAAAAGATTCAGGTGGGTGCCGACGCAGCGCCGTTTTACGTCGATTTCGATAATGATGGGAGAACTGACCTTCTGGTTGGTAACGCCGCCGGAACTCTGTTGTTTTATCCCGGATTGTCCGACAAGCGACTTGAGTTTGCATCCGCAGAGCCCGTTGATTTGCCGATTGTCATTCCCGGAGCGGTTCCTTTTGTCGCCGACTGGAATAATGATCACAGAAAAGATCTGCTGGTTGGCGGAGCCGATGGAACCGTGATGCTTTTTCTCAATCTGGGAACGGAATCCCGGCCTGTTTGGGGGGAAGGGGTCCCCCTTGCACATCAAGGCGGTGTGCTGGATGTTGGGAAAAATGCGATTCCCGTGGTCATTGACTTGGATAATGATGGTGCCAAGGATCTGGTTGTCGGATCAGGTAATGGAGCCATTGTTTATTATCGTAACATTGGTACGGATAAGATCGTTGAATTGTCATATGTACGAAATCTTCTGCAACTTAAACCGGTTCAAACCCTGATGCCGTTTTTGACCGATTGGAATAGCGATGGCAACCGCGACCTGCTGGTGTCCGTGGATGGTCAGTTTTTCAGTTTTCTTCGCCAGGATGGCGGTGATTTTGCTCCCGGTGAAAAGATTGAGATCAAGGGGGGATTATTGTCATCCGAAGTCTCTCATTTCTTTGTCTGCGATATCGATGGGGAAAAGGGCAAGGATTTGCTGGTCGGAACCGTCACGGGAGAAGTGTTTCCGGTTCTCGGAAATGGAAATAAAGAGGTCAAAGCTGCAATAAGTGAAGAATCCGCGGAATCGGAACGGAAAAGCTCAGGAAAATAAATGGAAAGTTGGCTTTTGCACATGATCCGCGAAAACGGGGAAACGCATGAATAAAATGAATAAAATAATGATCGGACTCCTGGTTGCGACGGTGCTGTGTGCTGGCACCGCCCTCGCGGTTCGCGGTCCGCAAGGGGTTTCCTAC
>MHXM01000150.1:0-6418 GCA_001825565.1 Desulfuromonadaceae bacterium GWC2_58_13 | reverse complement strand
TTTTTGCCATACTCCCCATGGTGGATCGCTGGACGGCCCGTTGTGGAATCGAAGCACCCCGGGGACCAGTTATACCCATTACAATAGCGCAAGTCTCTCCTCGTATTTGCAGGGGCTGGGCGTTAATCGGGCGGTTGAGAAAGAGTCGCTGCTCTGTCTGAGCTGTCATGATGGCAGCATTGCTATCAACTCATTGATTAATACCAGCAACAGCGTACCATTGCCGACCCATTTTGGAGGGCAGTCAATCACGATCCCGATTGGATTTTCCGCTTTTGGTCCGGTGCCCGGGCCCCAGGTGGGGGCGTCCCTGGCGGATCTGAGTTCCCATGGCGATCTTTCGGATGATCACCCGATTTCGTTCAAGTACAAGTCGGTGCATGACCTGAATAGCACTGAATTCAAAGATATTTCTACCGCCGAGGGAAACGGTGTCCGGTTTTTTCCTCTCAACGCATCCGATGCCGACAAACGGGTTGAGTGTTCATCCTGCCACGATCCCCATGTCATGTACGATCCGCTTTACCAGTTAAATGGTACGACCACGAATCCAAATGCCGACGAGGAATACCGACCATTTCTGATAACTTCAAATGCGGGCAGTGCTCTCTGTCTGGCGTGCCATAGCAAATAGTAAATTTACTTGCTGGTCTGGGCCTTCCCGCGTTTTAAGCCTGTTAAATAAGTAGGAGTGAAGCTTATGAGGCTGAAAACATCCTTGAGTCTGCTGATGGTTTTCGTCGCTCTGGGTTTGGGAGTTCTCGCCGAAGCGGCCCGGCCGGTTCACTGGTTCGACTGCAGTGTCTGCCATACGGCTGGAGTTTCTACTACCAGTCTTGGCGGTAACAACATCTGCGTTCAGTGTCACAAACCCAGTCCGACGACAACCACGTTCGTGGATGGCAACGGGTATCGGCCGCACGGTGTGTTCTCCGTGAATGACGCCAGCGACGCCTTGGGCTCCGCCAGCAAACTGACCCTGACCCCGACCGCGCAAACTTCCCACTACTGGGCTTCGACCAAGGATGTGGTCGAGGCGGCTGGAGCAATGGCCCCGACAGCTGCTCTTTATCGCTCCCGCTACGGGATCTCCAACGGCAAGGTTACCTGTACCCGTTGTCATGACCCCCACTTGAATCAAAACCAGGCGAACCCCGATGCCGCCAGCAATAAGCTGCTGCGTTTAAGCAATCCCAACGCCATGTGTCTCGACTGTCATCGTCCCTGGAATGTGGGTAATGCCGACCATGGTTTGGGAACTCACCCGATGGTCACCGACTACCCGACCTTCGCAGCCGCCAATTCTGATAAGTACAAGGCCGTCACCTACAATGCCAGCACCTTGGTCCTCTCCACCAACATCGACAAGGGTGGGGTGCGCCTGGTCTATAACTCGACCAGTGCCGAGTACGATATTTCCTGCTCCTCCTGCCACGGCATCCATTTCGTCGATTCGAACACCAGCACGGACGACGGTGTGGCCCAGGCCCAGGCGACCAATACCGGCTACACCACCGGTTTGACCACCGGCGACGGCGAATTGCTGCTCGGCGACGGTCCCGGACGTACCGATGCCGATTCGGCCATCCAGGCGCAGTTGCGCTCCAATATCTGCCAGACCTGCCATGTTTACATCAAACACGGCGATGTTAACGGCAATGACAACAGCATGTTTGCCGGATGTCTCGACTGCCACGGTGGTCATGTCTACCACGCCACCAATCCCAACTATTTCGTGTTACGAAAGTCTGTCGAAAATATCTTCGTGCCCAAGGTCGGAGTCATTGCCAACGCCGTCGGCCTCGAATTCACGTCGACCACGGCGCCTTGGGCCAACGCGGACGGCACCGGCTACTGCCAGGGCTGCCATACCCTGACCTTTCCTCATAACGGGAAGGTTTCCGCCACCTACGGCAAGGATGGCTGTATCAATTGCCACTTCCATAACAACGAAAACGGGTCGTTTGTCGCCGATTGCAGCGCTTGTCACGGTTTCCCGCCGACCCTGGATGCCGAAGGTATGGGCACCCTGGGTGGTTACGCGGTGGATATCGACAACAACCGCAGCTACCGCTATACCGACATCACCAATACCACCTTGCGCGCCGAGTTCAAAGACGAAACCTTGACACCGCATAAGCGCCATGCCGCCGGCGGCAGCGATTACAGTCTGGCCTGCGACAACTGCCACAGTCAGACTTTTGCCGGCACCAATACCCATCTTGATGGGGATTTCCAGAATGTGGATTTTGGTGCTCTGGGGGGAGGTTCGGCAACCTACACCAACTTCAGTGACACCAATCCCGGCACCTGTTCCAGTGTTTACTGCCACAGCAATGGCAACGCAGGAGATCCTGTGTATGCCTCGATTAATTGGAAAAATACCGCCGGCACCATTGCCGGGTGCACGGCCTGCCATGGCAATACCGCCGAGACGATGAATAGCTCAAACAAAAAGAATTCCACCAGTCACCAGAAACATCTCGGTCAGGGATCGTTAAGCAAGAGCTACGGCTGCACTATCTGTCATGAAGGAACCGCCAGCGACGGCAATACCCTGGTGGCTTCGGCCAAACTGCTCGGCGGCGTTCATGTCAACGGTCAGTCGGATGTCGATTTCGCGACCAGCGGCGGTGCCCTGTACAATGCCCTGTCCGGCGGCAGTTTCACCGATGGCGCCAACACCTGCGCCAATGTGTATTGCCACAGCGACGGCAAGGGGAATTATGCTGCCCCCGATTGGGACAGCGCGGCTTCCGGTGCCTGCGGCACTTGCCACGATGTCCCCCCGACCAGTGGTTCCCACACCGCCCACATCAGCGCCACCGGCGCCAATATCGCCTGTGCCGGCTGTCACGGAGCCGGCGCCAACGACGGCACCCATGCCGCTCACATCGACGCCGCCATTTCGGTGACTGCCGGTGTTTGCGACAGCTGCCACGCCGTCGACGGCGCTGACGGCTCCTCGACTCCGACCTGGGGCAACGGAGCAACCGCCGTCTGCGACGCCTGCCATGCCGGCACCGCCACTACGGTTTACACCGATGCCGGCAGCACGGTGAGGACCGCCCCGGCGAAGGGCAACTTCTTCAGCGCCGGCCATGGGAAGACTACCGCCAATGGCGGTTCGACGCCGCCCAACATCGGCTGCACCGGCTGTCACGGCACCACCGTCGATGCAGCCCACATGGGGGCCGGCAGCACCGACCGCTTGAAGACGGTCAACGGACAGGTCTATGCCACAGCCACCCCCAACGCTTTTTGTGGGGCCTGCCACGACGGCGGCAGCAGCAACGAGAAGGCCCATTACGCCACCACCGGAGCCAGTGATGACGGCACCAAGTGCAATTACTGCCACGATCCCCACGGAGTCGCCGGCTACGATGCCATGCTGCTCAGCGTCATCCAGGGGACTGCCATCGCCACCTTCAGCGACAAGACCCTGCGCGCCAGCTACGTCAAGGACACCACCTTCGATGGCGTCTGCCAGGTCTGCCATGCCTCGGCCGATGTGCGCCGGTTCAACCAGACCACCTATTCCGGAAGCCACGGCGGGGTACACAACTGCATCGAATGTCATCCCCATGGCTCCGATCCAGCTTTCAAGCCGGTCTGTTACGCCTGTCATGGTGGCGGCACCACCGTCGGCGACGAAAAGAACTACTGGCCCGACACCTCGACCGGTGTGGATGAAAACACCGCCGGCAAGCACGCGGTCCATATGGAAAAACTGTCCATGGAGGTCTATGGAGAGCAGTACAACACGGCTCTGCTGACCACCACCGGCAACGGAACCGCCGATGCCAAACAGCGGGTACTGTGCGAATTCTGCCATGCTGCGGTCGTCAATGACGACGATCACACCGACGCCGGCACGGCCGAGGTTTTTGTGGCCACGGTCAACACCGCCTCGGCTCGCTTTGCCAAACCGATCTGGGACAAAAATGCGGCCGACTTGGGCGCCAGCTACAATTCCGCCGCCGACACCTGCGCGAACGTGGCCTGCCACAACAACATTCTGACTACCGACGGTACGTATGGTTGGTACGATGCTGGGACCACCGCCTGCATCATGTGTCACCACAACGTGACCAGCAATCTCAACTTGTCCGGGAAGGTGCATAATCAGCACATGTCCGCAAGCAGTATGTACGGCATTGTCATCAGCTGTTCCAGCTGCCACGAAAGCGGTGCCGCTTGGGGGACTCCCGGGACCAAACCTTCGTCCGGGCACCTGAATGGCACATTCAGCGTGGTCAAGGATAGTTCGTTTCCTCATTTTACCTATACGGGCAATTGGGCGACGGGGGGCAGCTTTGGCACCTGCGGAACCAACGATTGCCATAATAATGGACAGGACGGAACGCCTTATAACGCTAATACCGGTGGTTACAATTGGGGCGGCGATGTTGGTTTCGGATGCCTGATCTGTCATATGTGGATCGGGATAACCAGTAACGGGCATGCCGCCCATTCTTCCACGATCATTACCGGGAGCATCAGTTGCAGTAAGTGCCATAACGGCAGCGGTATGGACGCTTTGCACATCAACCGAATTGTAAATCTGCAACCGGGCATGAACTACAATAGTGCCACCTACAATTCGACCCAACTGACCACGGTTGGCGCCACTAACAACCTCGGCAAGTGCAACACCACTACCTGTCACCAGGACGGTAATGGAACAATCTCGCCGACTCCGCTTTGGAATGTGCCAGCCTCGGAAACATGTTCCCTGTGCCATGCCGGCGTGCCGAGCACCGGTTCCCATCCGACCCATGTGAGATCGGACCAGATCCCGACCATGTATAACGGTGCCGGGATCGCCGATGCCACTACCACCGAATACAGTTTTCTCTGCAGCAATTGCCACGGCAATTCTTTGTCAACCCATATGAACTCGACGGTCAACGTACTCAATGTCGGGTACAACAACCCATCCGCAGGCCGCTGCGGGATCACCCTATGTCACAGCGACGGCGCCATCACCCCGGTGTACAACTCCAGTCCGGCCTGGGGCGGAACCTGGGCTTCGGTTGGACATAGCGACGTTTGTGCCGGTTGTCACGGTAACTCGCCAACCACCAACGCCCATCAATCCCATGAAGTCGGTTTCCATTTTGATGCCGTTTACTCGGGGACCAGCGGCTTCTTGCCGATCCTGGATGCCGATGCCGTCCCGCCCGGCATGACCTATGCCAACAAAGATGAAATCCGCGGCCACGGTGGCCGCCTGGATGACAATGTCACCTCGACCTCAACCGTCATTGGTTGCTACGTTTGCCATAATGCTACGGTTACCGTCTGGTACAACGATAAGAACAGCACCTGCGGGACCTGTCATGACGGGACTGATACCGCTCTGCAGGGAGGCATGGTTGTCAGCGACAAGACCAAGCACGTCAACGGCGTCCGAGATGTTCAGTTCTTCAAGCAGAAAATCCGTTCCAAGGCCCAGGTGCGGGACGAGTTGCTGTACAATTCGGCCACCCCGACCTCCTTCTGGACCGACATTGAAGAGTTGAATCAGAGCTGGATCCGTACCAACGGATACAAGGCCGACGACGGTTCGTCCTATGACGAGTCGCCCGACACCCTGTACAACACTGGGGTATTCGACAACGGTTCGGGTTCCATCGGTGGCAGCGCGGCCAATCCGACCTGTCTGGTTTCCTGTCATCTGATCAACCAGACCATTGCGGATAACAGCCTGGACAAGGAGCCGGTGGGCTGGGCTGACGAGGGCCGCATGTGTATCGACTGCCATACCCGATTGCCCAAATAAGGTCGGACGGCAAAGAATAGGGGCGGAAGGCAACAAGGTAGCCAAGGGGTTTTAAAATCAGACAATTGACCTTTTCGCGAAAGGAGATAGCGACATGAAACGCTACATGAAACCGAAAGTGGTGGGAAGCGGCAACGTCCATCCTTGTTGAGGTACAACACGAAAGGGCCGGGAAATCTCCCGGCCCTTTCGTGTTGTATAAGTCGTTCAGAGCATGGCTTGGGGTTACCGGATGGCCGTAACCGCAACATCATCAAACATCACCAACGCGGAACCGTCGGTGCCTTCACGATAGAACACCAGGTGAATCATGCGGGTATTGCTCCCGGTGATGATTTCGAAGCGCTGGGACTGCCAGTCGTGGGAACCGGAAATTTCGAATCCTTCCTGCATCCCGGTCTGGTGCTGTTGGGTCAGGGAGCGGGTATATTGCTCGTCGATCCAGAGAAACCGGTCGAACTCAAGAATGCCGATGCCGGCCCGGCCGCCTTCCGGTAATTCGGTTTTGAAGCGGGCGCTGATGCGGTAGCCCCGGTTCGGTTGAACGGCGATGGGCGAGAAAAAGCCAACGCTGTCGAGTCGGGCCACGCTGCGCATGAGAAAGCCATGGCCCCCCTGGGGCAACCCGAACAC
>MHXM01000149.1 GCA_001825565.1 Desulfuromonadaceae bacterium GWC2_58_13 | reverse complement strand
TCACCTCGTCCCCTTCGCCGAGACCGGCCGCCCGCAGAGCCAGATGCAGGGCATCGGTACCCGAAGCCACGCCGATGGCGTGCTTGACTCCGCAATAAGCGGCAACTTCCGCTTCGAAGGCCTTGCCCCGGGGACCGAGGATAAATTGGGTGGTCTCGCAAACATCACGGAACCCTGCTTCAATCTGCTGCTGAAGGTCCTTGAACTGAGTCTTGAGGTCAACCATAGGTATAAGCATCACGAATTCATCCTTAAAATGCGGAGTAAAAAAACGAATAGCGAGGCCCGCATCGCATGAGCCATCGCCACTTCGTCTCCCATCCTCTTCGACCAGGATTCCAGTCTAGAGCCGGGTGTTGATCTGGAGAGCAACCTCAAGAGCCCGCCGGCCATCCTCTCCGGATACCACGGGTTGAGTGCCATTTCTGATAACATCGACAAAGGAACGGATTTCCGCCATCAGCGCATCGCTCTGGGTGAAGCTCTTTTCCTCCATAACGATATTCGGCAGACCGGGGATCATCGCCTCCCCCTCGCATTTGCGATACATGGAAATTTTGCGTTCCTGATAATCGATGGAGATATAGGCATCCGGCTGAAAGATCCGGACCTTGCGCATCGCTTCACGACTGACGCGACTGGCTGTTACATTGGCCACGCACCCATTTTCGAACTGCAGGCGGGCATTGGCAATGTCGACTTCGCCCGACAGCACCGGCACCCCCACCGAATTGACCATTTTAATTGGATGTCCGACGATGCTCAGGATAATGTCGATATCGTGAATCATCAGGTCGAGTACGACGTTGACGTCGGTCCCGCGAGGCTTGAAAGGGGCCAGGCGATGCGACTCGATGAACTGTGGATTCTTGATGACTCCTTGCAGGGCCAGGATTGCAGGATTGAAACGCTCCAGATGTCCGACCTGAAAAACGCATTTTTTCTGCCGGGCCAGTTCGATAAGTCGATCCGCTTCCTCAACGGTCCGGGTTACCGGCTTTTCCAGCAGCACATGGCAGCCGGCCTCGAAACAGTCCCTGGCCACCTGAAAATGATACTGGGTGGGCACTACAATGGAAACGAGGTCAACCCGCCCGAGCAATTCGCGGTAGTCGGCATAGGGCTGGGTGCCGACCTCGGCCGCCACTTCGGCGGCTCGATCGGCGAAGGTGTCGACAACCCCAACCAGTTCGACATCGTCAAGGGCGGCAAATTTCTGGGCATGAAAACGCCCGAGATAGCCCACTCCGATAACCGCTGCTCGCAACTTGCCCATAACCGGCATCCTCTAGCGGGCGATCCCGCGTTCGCTGCTTTTTATGAAATCGACAAAAACATCCAGTTCAGGCGAACGTTCGAGTTCCTTCCCAATCTGCTCCAGTGCTTCTTCAACCTTAAGCTCGGAACGGAACACCAAACGGTAGGCTTTTTTGATGCTCCGCACGGTGGCCTCGGAGAATCCCCGGCGTTTTAATCCGACCAGGTTCAAACCGACGGTCTTGGCCCGATCCCCTTGCGCCATGGTGTAGGGAGCCACATCCTGCGCCACCATCGCCCCACCGGCAATCATCGCGTGGCAGCCGATGCGAGTGAACTGGTGTACCGCGCAAAGGCCACTGAGAATCGCGTGATCGTCGACGATGACATGCCCCGCCAGGGTTGCTCCGTTGGACAGGATAACCCGGTTGCCGACTCGACAGTCATGCGCCACGTGGGAATAGGCCAGAAACAGGTTATCGTCGCCGACGACCGTCTCGCCCCCCCCGTCCTCGGTACCGCAGTGCATGGTGACAAATTCACGGATGGTGTTGCGATCGCCAATTTTGAGCGTCGTCTTCGCGCCGCGATACTTGAGGTCCTGCGGCGGAGCCCCAACCGAGGCAAACTGGAAGATCCGGTTGTCCCGGCCGATCTCGGTGCAGCCATCGATCACGACGTGAGGTCCGATGACGGTTCCGGCGCCGATGGAAACATTTTCCCCAACAACGGTATAAGGACCGATGTGCACCCCTTCGGCAATCTTGGCGGACGGATGAACAATGGCTGTTGGATGTATCATAAATATCCCGATAAGTTAGCGGTCTGCAAAAGTTGCCTTCAGCTCGGCCTCGGCCACCAAGGTGCTTTCGACATAGGCCTTGCCGGAAAAACAGAAAATTCCGCGTCGGCAATTAATCAATTCCAATTCGAAACGCAGGGTGTCGCCAGGCACCACCGGTTTTCTGAACTTGGCCTTATCGATGCCGACGAAATAGGTGACTTTATTTTCACCGACATTACCGGCGACCAGAGCATAAAGCCCTCCAACCTGCGCCATCGCTTCGATGATCAGCACCCCGGGCATGATCGGGTGGCCGGGAAAATGTCCTTGAAAAAACGGTTCGTTGATGGTCACGTTTTTGAGACCGACAATCCGTTTGCCTTCTTCAACTTCGATGATTCTGTCCACCAGCAAGAAGGGGTACCGATGCGGCAGGAGTTTCATGATTTCGACTGTATTCAGAACCATATCCTTCAACTCTCCTTGATCTTCAATTCAAGTTCTTCCAGTTGACGCTTGAGCCGACCGACTTCCTTGCGGATTTCAGGCAGCTTGGTAAAACTCATGGACGCTTTCAGCCACTCCCTGTGGGGTATTGCCGGCAAACCCGAAAGAATCTGGTTCGGTTCGAGATTATGCGTCACCCCGCCGCGTCCGCCAATGGTGACATGGTCGCCGATTTTCAAATGGCCGGCGACGGCAGCCTGACCGCCGAAGGTGCAATGACGACCGAGTTCGGAGCTGCCGGCGATACCGACCTGGGAAACGAGGATGCAATCTTCACCGACCACCACGTTGTGGGCAATCTGCACCAGGTTGTCGATTTTGGCTCCCCGGCGGATTCGGGTGACCCCAAGCGTGGCGCGGTCGACGCAGGTTGCCGAACCGATTTCGACATCGTCTTCGATCTGGACAATCCCCACTTGGGGAATCTTGAAGTAACGTTCGCCGTCCGGAGCAAAACCGAAACCGTCCGACCCGATGACCACCGATGGTTGCAGAATCACCCGGTCGCCGATTCGGCATCCTTCCCGGATGATTACCCCGGCATGGATGGTACAGTCGGCGCCGATGGTCACGTCGTCATACACCACAACGTTCGGATACAGGATGGTGCCACTGCCGATATGCACCCGCTCGCCAATCACGCAGCCGGGATGTATCGTTACATCCTTGGCGAGTTGTGCTCCCGAAGCGACCCTGGCCCCTTCCATGACCCCTCGGGGTTCAAGGCGGCGAACCTGAAGGTGCGTTAATACCTTGGCAAAAGCCAGATAGGGATTCTTGCACACGATCGCAGGCAAATCGGGCGCCTCGACCCCTGGAAACAGAATCACCGCAGAGGCTTTGGTCTCCTTGAGCGCGGCAAGATACTTCAGGCTGGCGATAAAGGTGATATCGCCAGCCATTGCGGCACTGATCGGAGCGACACGCCGCACCTGGATATTTTCATCGCCGACGACGGTACCGTCGAGAAGTTCTGCAAGCTCCTTGAGAGTTGCCACAGCCCCTTACTTGCCTTCCGTCTTATACTGCTCGTCGAACGCCTTGATCACGGTTTCGGTCAGATCGATCTTATCGTCGGCATACAGCAGGGAACTTTCCGATTTTTCGAGAATGACGGTATAACCCTCTTTTGCACCCATCTCACCCACGACCTTGAGAACTTTCTCGAGAATCTGCCGGGTGTAATCGGCGTCGGAGCGTTGCAGTTCTTCCTGGATATCCTTGGTAAACCGCTGAAAATCTTTAAGTTTCTGCTGATAATCACGTTCTTTTTCGGCCCGCGCCTGCTCGGAAAGAAGCACCACCTGTTTATCCAACTCTTCCTTGAGTGTTTTCAGCTCGGATTTCTTGCCTTCGATCGTGCCTTCGTAATCTTTGACTTTCTTCGATATGGTTTCCTTGGCCGCCTTGCCCGCCATGGAGAAATTGAGAGCCTTCTGCAGGTCGACAAACCCGATTTTGCTGTCGGCACTGAAGGCGGAAGAAACAGAGAAAAGGAAGCAGACCAGAACCAGCCCGACAATACGTTTCATGACAATCTCCTTACAGGGTTAGTAGAATTTACCGATGGAAAACTCGAATTCGGATGTATTTTCATAATCGTAAGCGTCCAGGTTATAGCCCCATTCGAGCCGAAGCGGTCCCATTGGGCTCATCCAGCGCAGCCCGGCACCGACACTGTGGCGCATTTTTGAGAAGTAGCCCTCATCTTCATCCCAGGCGTTGCCGGAATCGTAAAACACAACACCCTTGAGGCCAAGGTCCTTGAGAATCGGGAAAAGATATTCAACGTTGATAAACGCTTCCTTGTTGCCGCCGGTGAATTCGTCGTTTTCGACATCGTAGGGACCGACCTCGCGGGATTTGAATCCGCGAAGCGACCGCAGACCGCCAAGATAAAAACGCTCGTCAATGGAAATTTCCTCTCCGCCGACTTCCATGATATAGCCGATCTGGCCGTGCAGGGAGAATACCGTATTCCATTTAAACGGAAAGAAATGGCGATAATCGGCGATATATTTGGCGAATTTCTCGTCACCGCCGATGCCGGCGAACTCGATCGAACCTTCGGCAACGTAGCCGGTGCTGGGATCGAGATAGTAATCGGTCGTATTGCGGGTGAAGACCGAATAGAGTGAGGAGATGAGCACTTTCCCTTTGGCTTCTTCATCCTTGAGGGTCTGGGTTGCGTCCTCATCGACGTCGATGATTTCCTTCTGTTCGAGCCGATAGGTAAAAGACGCCCGGTTATCTTCGCCGACCGGGAAGCCGACCTTGACGGCCGCGCCATTGCTTTTGCGGGTAAAATCGTTCCATTCGCGCCGGGTGTTGTAAATATCGAAACCGAGGGCCAAGTTCATATCGAGAAAGTACGGGTCCAGCAAGCCGACCTGATATGTTGAGCTTTTGCCGCCAAACGAACCCGCCAGATTCAGCTTCCACCCTTTGCCGAGGAAGTTATCCTGCGAAATCGAGCCTTGCCCGACCACGCCGTCGACCGAAGAGTAGCCGGCGCCGAGACTGAAAGTTCCAGTCGGACGTTCCTTAACCTCGATATTGACGTCCATCAGGGAGTCATCGGATCCCTTGGCATTGGTCAGGTTGACTTCTTCGAAAAATCCGAGGTTATTCACCTTTCGGCGGCTTTCCTTGAGTTTGGAGGCGCTGTAAAGGTCGCCTTCGGTGAGTTTCAGTTCCCGGCGGATTACCTTGTCGCGAGTCTTGAGGTTGCCTGAAACGTTGATTCTTTCAATCGTCACCTGGGTTCCCTGTTCGATATCGAACACGAGCCCGATCGACAAATGTTCCGAATCCACCTGGGTAACCGGGGTTACGTTAACGTAGGCATACCCCTGATCGGCATAGAGGTCACTCAAGGCCGTCACGCTGTCGCGAAGCAGCTTGCGGCTGAATACGTCGCCCTCTTTCATCTGCACCAGATTGAGAATATCGGTTTTATCCTTGAGCAGGTCTCCTTTGGCATCCAGGGTGCCGACCCGAAACTGGGGACCTTCTTCAACCTCCAGCAGAATGTCCATGTATTTATTGTCGTCGATCATATTGGCGTGCAGCTGCCGAACCTTGACCCTGATATGACCAACATTGTAATAAAGATCGGCTATTCGCTCAAGGTCGTCCTTGAGGATGTCTTCATTGAATTTGCCTCGCCCGGTCAGCCACGAAAACATCCAGCGTTCCTGGATTTCCATGGCCTTGCGCAGTTCCTTGTCGGTGAAAATCGTGTTGCCTTCAAAGCGGATCAGATCGACCAGGACCTGATCGCCTTCCTTGACCTCAAAAGTGAGCGTCGCCTCGTTGCGATCATCAACATCCAAGCTGGAACTGACTTCCGCGGCATAATAACCGTCTTCGCGATAAGCCGCCTTGATGGCCTCAATGCTCTTGTCGATCAGGGCAGGATCATGAATGTCCGGGGTTTTGATAACAATCAGCCCCCGCAGTTTTTCCACCGAAAATTCGTCGTTGCCCTTGAAGGCCACCTGGCGGACCAGGGGACGCTCAACCAGACGATAGGTCAAAATGCTGACCCCATTGACCTCCTCAATATCCGCTGAAACGTCCTGAAACCGGCCCATGCCGTAAATGGCCTTGATATCTCGGTCGATAACGGCTGCATCGTAGGCCATGCCGGCACGGGCGGAAAGCACGGAATGAATCGCGCTCGGCTCGACCCGGACGTTTCCCTGGATTCGGACTTCACCGATCGTTGCGGGTGCGGACCAGGCGACCGTGGGAAGCAGCATAAGCAACGTTATCAATAACCTCAAATACATGCGGTCTCCAGTAAATCGTTCAACGTTATAAAGGAACGTATTATAGGTTAATCCCCAACGGGGTGCAAACCAAAACTAGCTTAGAACCTTGCCGTCGACCATGAGCACCACCCGGTCCAGGCGAGAAGCCAGAGCCTCGCTGTGAGTGACGATAACCATGGTCAATTCCCGGGTGGAATGAATCTGTTCGAGCAGACGATAAATCTCTCCGGAGGTTCCGCTGTCCAGATTACCGGTCGGCTCATCGGCCAGAAGTACCCGTGGCGAAAGAACCAAAGCCCGGGCAATGGCAACCCGTTGTTGTTCTCCGCCCGAAAGCTGGCCGGGTTTGTGTTTGATGCGGTGACCAAGCCCCACCTCCTCCAGCAGCTCTGTCGCCATGGGGATCGCCTCGCGGAAACTTTTGCGAGCCACCAGGGCCGGCATCATGACGTTTTCAAGGGCGCTGAACTCGGGAAGGAGCTGATGAAACTGAAAAACAAAGCCGATGGTCCGGTTTCTGAATCCATCGAGGGCGGCCCCTTTCAGAGTGAAGATATCGGTCCCATCGAAACGGACCGTGCCCCCGGTGGGCCGATCAAGCCCCCCCAGAACATGCATCAGGGTGGTTTTTCCGGCTCCCGAAGTTCCAACCACGCCAACTCGTTCCCCGCGACCGATGTCGAGATCGATGCCCCGCAGCACATCGACCCTGCCATCGGACGTTCCAAAGTTTTTCATCAGGCCACGCGCTTCTATCACTTAATCACAACCTCGTTCACTCGTAACGCAAGGCTTCGGCCGGATCCATCCGGGCCGCTCGCCAGGCGGGATATATGGTGGCCAAAAGCGAGATGGTCATGGCAACAACGACCACGGCAATCACATCCTCGGGGTTGACCACCGACGGAAAACGATCCATGCCGTAAACGGCCTGGTCGAAAATCTTGACGTGCAGAATATGCTCCAGCCATTTGATGATGGGATCGGCATTCTTGGCCAGAAGCAGGCCGAGCAGCGTTCCCAGGGTGGTGCCAAGAGTCCCGATAATGAAACCTTCGAGCACGAAAATTTTCATGATGCTTCTCGAGGTCGCTCCCACCGCGCGCAGAATGGCGATGTCCTTGTGCTTCTCCATCACGACCATGATCAGGGTGGTGGCGATATTAAAGGCGGCGACCAGAACGATGATCCCGAGAACAATGAAAAGTCCGAGTTTTTCCAATTTCAGCGCCGACAGAAAAGAGCCGAAAAGATCTTCCCAGGATCTCACCACATACGGGTAATCGAAAACCTTGCGCAAATCCTGCGCCACCGCGATGGAGTGATCGAAGGAATCGGCCTCGATTTCGATCCCGGTCACCCGGTCCGGAGTATCGATCAGCAACTGGGCCTGCGGCAGGGTCATGAAAGCATAATAGGTATCGAGAAAACCGCCGCGCTGGCTGACAATGGCGACCACGCGAAACGGCTTCATTTTGGGAATCATGCCGAAGGGGGTGATGGTGAACATGGGCGGAATGACGTTGATTACGTCACCGACCGCTACGGCCAGCGAAGCGGCGGTGTCGATGCCGATCACCAGCCCCGGCAAACCATCCTGGGTGCTGAACAGCAGGGTTTGGACATCGCTGCCATCGACGGTGAGAAACTTCTGGTCAAAGACCTTATTCCCCGCCTCGACCCCCTTGACGCTGACGGCGGCCACATTGTTGCGCGAAAGCAGCATGGCCTCCTTGGAGACGTAGGGTCGCGCCACTTTGATGAGCGGGGAGACGGACATGGCCTTCTCGGCCACTTCCTGATAACCGGAGATATCACCGCCGTGTTTCTGAATCAGAACATGCGGAACATTGCCGAGAATCTGCTGCCTGACTCCATCGTGAAAACCGGTCATGACCGCCAGCACCACGATCAATGCGGCCACCCCCAGGGTCACTCCGGCAATGGAGATAAACGAGATAACAGAGATAAAGGTCTGTTTGCGTTTGGCCCGCAGGTAACGCAAACAGACAAACCATTCGTAGCCCATGAGGTCCTTGTGCCGATGAGGTTGGAAATTAACGACTTTCCGGGCGTAGTTGCGGGAACAGGATGACGTCGCGTATCGACGCCGAATCGGTCAGCAGCATCACCAGACGATCGATGCCGATCCCCTCCCCGGCCGTTGGCGGCATGCCGTATTCAAGGGCGCGGATATAGTCCTCGTCCATGGCATGTGCCTCTTCGTCGCCGGCTTCCTTTTCTTCGAGCTGCTTGAGAAATCGTTCCTTCTGATCCATGGGATCGTTGAGCTCGGAAAAAGCGTTGGCCAGTTCGCGGCCGACCATGAACAGCTCAAATCGGTCGACCAATTCGGGGTGTTGTTCGTTCTTGCGGGACAGGGGCGACACCTCGGTGGGATATTCGGTGATGAAAGTCGGATTCCAGAGTTTGGGTTCGGCGACCGCGTCAAACAGTTCGGTCAGCAGCTTGCCGTAGCCGATATTCTGGTCCAGTTCCAGGCCGAGGCTTTCGGCATAGGTCAAGGCGCTGGCGCGATCTTCAAGCACGGCGGGCTCGATTTCCCCATACTTGACAATCGCCTCTTTGACCGTCAACCGATCCCAGGGCGCCGTCAGATCGACCTCTTTGCCGCCGTACGGAATGACTTGACCGCCGACCACTTCTTTGGCGACATGGCAGATCAGCTCTTCGGTAAAGTCCATCAGATCATGATAGGTGGCATAGGCCCGATAGAACTCCATCATGGTGAATTCGGGGTTGTGCTGGATCGAAATCCCCTCGTTGCGGAAATTGCGGTTGATTTCGAAAACCCGATCAAAACCGCCGACCACCAGACGTTT
This sequence comes from Desulfuromonadaceae bacterium GWC2_58_13, assembly GCA_001825565.1. Taxonomy (GTDB): domain Bacteria; phylum Desulfobacterota; class Desulfuromonadia; order Desulfuromonadales; family Trichloromonadaceae; genus Trichloromonas. The sequence continues at coordinate 4,700 of MHXM01000149.1, read as the reverse complement.
GAGGTACAACTCCGGCGCAATCCGCAGGAACAGGTCCATCTTCAGGGTGTTGTGGTGGGTAATGAACGGCTTGGCCGTGGCCCCCCCTGCGATCGGCTGCATCATCGGCGTCTCGACTTCAAGAAAGTCGTGGTCGACCATGAAATTGCGGATCAGGCTGATGATTCGGCTGCGCTTGAGGAAAATCTCGCGAACGCCGGGATTGACGATCATGTCGAGATACCGCTGGCGATAACGGGTTTCGACGTCGGTCAGGCCGTGCCATTTCTCCGGCATGACCTGTAGCGATTTGGTCAGCAGCCGGATCGAATCGGCCCGTAGCGAAAGTTCGCCGGTCTTGGTGCGGAACGGGGTGCCCGAGAGACCGACGATGTCGCCGAGATCGAGTTTGCGAAAGATGGCGAAGGCCCCTTCGCCCACGTTGTCGCGGCCGACATAAACCTGCAACCGCCCCTTCCGATCCTGGATCTGAATGAAGGCGGCCTTGCCGAAATCCCGGCGCGCCATGATCCGGCCGGCAACCACGTATTTTGCCGTACAGCCTTCGAGAACAGCGCTATCGTCATTTTCATGAGCGTCAGCAATATCCGCCGAGGTATGTTGCACCGGAAAATCGTTCGCGTAAGGATTCACCCCCTCACTGCGAAGATCTTCCATCTTGGCCCGCCTCTGGACCAGTATATCGTTAAGTTCTTCCATGATATTAGTACCTTTCATCCCATTATTTCAGGCGTGATACCTTATACCCCGGACCGGAGCAAGTCAAGACCAATCCCGCCCGAATTCATGCCTTAAACAGATGAAGCCTCCCTTGGTGCAAGCCCTTGGGATCAGGCCTTGCTCAGCAGGTAGGCTTCAATAAAATCTTCCAGGTCCCCGTCCAGAACCGCATCGGCGTTGCCGACCTCGTAACCGGTCCGATGATCCTTGACCATCCGGTACGGATGCAACACATAGGAGCGAATCTGGCTGCCCCAGCCGATCTCCTTCTTCTCCCCGGAAATGGCGGCGGATTCATCTTCTTTCTTACGCACCTCCAGTTCATAAATTCGAGCCTTGAGTTGTTTCATGGCCGTGGCGCGGTTCTTGTGCTGGGATCGCTCGTTCTGGCAGGCCACCACCACACCGGTCGGGATATGGGTAATCCGGATGGCCGATTCGGTTTTGTTGACATGCTGACCGCCGGCGCCACTGGAACGGTAGGTGTCGACCCTCAGATCTTTTTCATTAATATCGACCTCAATCTCGTCCGACAACTCGGGAAATACGAAGACTGAGCAGAACGAGGTGTGGCGGCGGGCGTTGGAGTCAAAGGGAGAAATGCGAACCAGGCGATGAATGCCGTTTTCGGCCCGCAAAAAACCGTAGGCATATTCGCCTTCAACGGTGAAAGTGACCCCCTTCACACCGGCCTCGTCACCCGGCTGGTAATCGGTGATTTCGGTTCGATATCCCTTGCGCTCACAGTAACGCAGGTACATGCGTAGAAGCATGTCGGCCCAGTCCTGGGCTTCGGTACCCCCGGCTCCGGCATTGATACTGAAAATTGCGTTGTTCGCGTCGTGCGGCCCGGAAAGCATCCGGGCAAACTCCATCTGCCCCACCCGTTTTTCGAGGGTGGGTAGAATCTCTCGAATTTCCTTCAGGATTTCTTCATCCCCACCCTCTTCGCCCAATTCGACCAGGATCAGGAGATCTTCGAGTTCATGAAAAGACGATTCCCAGTTCTCCACGATTTTCTGCAACGACGTGCGTTCCTTGAGGATTTCCTGGGCCTTGTCGCCCTGGTTCCAGAAGTTCGGATGAGCTATTTCGGCCTCGAGTTCGGAAACCCGTTCTTTCTTGGCCTCTACGTCAAAGATACCTCCTCAGCTCATCGAGCTTGCCCTTGAGGTGGTTCAACGTTTCTTTTTCGTCGCGAAACATATAATTTTCTCCTCGGTACCGAAAGTGGGGTGGGATTATAGCGACAACGCAGGCTTTCCTCAAGCCCCTTCCGCACCTATTTAAAAAGGGTCCATCCCGAAGGAATGGATGCTGGGCGAGGTTTTTTGATCCGGAGACTAAATAAATCGCCGACGGGTTTTGATCAGCCAGAAAATGCCGAGGAACAGGAATAGAACCGGCAACAGGTCACCGATTCGGTTGTACAGGGTCAATCGGGCCCCGGTCATCACTTCGCCTCGCAAAAAACCCGACGTAAATATGGAGGTCTGGTCGGTAATCCGCCCGGTCGGCGCAATAAACGCCGAAATCCCGGTATTGGCCGCCCGGGCTACCCAGATGCGGTTTTCCACCGCCCGGAAACGGATCATGGCCAGGTGCTGAAACGGCGCCGAAGACTTGCCGAACCAGGCGTCGTTGGTAATATTGACCAGCAGATCGCTCCCCTGCCTTACGTAATCCCTTGCCAGTTCAGGGAAAATCCCTTCGAAACAGACCAGGACCCCGATCTGTTCGCCATTCATCGGCAGCGGGTTCACCATCCCCGGAGAAAAATCGCCGATCCCGGCCACCAGCTTGTTGATGAAAGGCAGCAGACGGCCCAGGGGAACATACTCGCCAAAGGGAACCAGGTGCACCTTGTCGCTTCGCCCCTGGATGTCCCCGTTGGGGTCGAGGATAAACGAACTGTTCAGGTATCGGTAACGACGGTTTGCTATTTCGAAAGCCGGGCTGCCGAACAGCAGGTACCTTCCCGTCGCGCGACTGACGGCAACCACTTCATCGTGCAAGGGACCGGATTCCTGAAAATAAAAGGGCGTGGCGCTTTCCGGCCAGATGAGCAGATCGGGGGAGGTTTCCGCCGAGGCCGCCAGAGACAGATCGCGATAGATATCCACGGTCGATTTCTGAAAAGCGGGATCCCATTTCACCGACTGGTCAATATTGCCCTGAATCAAGGCCACCTGTAGTTTTTTTCCATTTTCGGCAGGCGGTTGACCCAGACGCCAGACTCCGTAGCCATAGTTGCCGGCAATCAGCAGCAGTCCGAGCACGGGCCCGATCCAGTGAAGTTCGCGCAACTGCTTGCGGCGGCCCATGTCCCAAAGTCTGGAGAGCAGAGCGTTGCTGAATACCAACAGAAAACTGATGCCGTAAACCCCGAACAGGTCAGCCGACTGGATCAGGGGCAAATAAGCTTGCTGGGAATAGCCGAGGGTTGCCCAGGGAAAACCGGTAAACAGGAAGGATCGGAGAAATTCCAGCGAGACCCAGAGAACCGGCAGGGTCAACATCGGTGGCAACGCGAGTTTTTCCTGAAGACGGCAGCAGGCCCAGGTGGCGGCACCGAAAAATAGCGCCAGATAGGCGACCAGCATCAGGTAGGCCGCCAGGGAAAGGATGGGAGCCAACCCTCCGTAGGTGGTCATGACGATGTTGAGCCAGTACAATACCAGACCGAAAAAACCAAGTCCGGCCATGAAACCGGAACGGAAGGGACGGACCGACATGACCTGCAACAGGGGGACCAGCGCCAGCCAGGCCAGCCAGGCCTGATTGACCCGTGGAAAGGCCAGCGCCAGCAGAATGCCGGACAGAACGGCCCAGCAGGAGACCCTTTCCGGGAGAAAGCGTTTCATTGTTCTCCGTCGCCCGGCAATTCGTGCGCCTGAACCCGGCGCGCCCTAACCTTGCGAATCTTGCGGTCGTCGCACTCCACCACGGTCATGAACAGGTTGCCGTCGCGGACCTCTTCATTGACCTTGGGAACATGACCGAACAGGTTGAACAGATACCCCCCCACGGTGTCGAATTTCTCCCGGGGGATGGTGATTTCGAAATAATCTTCCAGTTCTTCGATACTGAGCCGCCCGTCGACCAGGACCACGCCAGGCTCTTCCTCGAACAATTCGTCCTCTTCGATATCGTGTTCATCCTGGATATCGCCGACAATTTCCTCGATCAGGTCTTCAATGGTGATCAATCCGGAAGTCCCACCGTATTCGTCGATCGCGATCGCCATATGCACCCGTTGGGTGCGAAACTCCTGCAGAAGATCTTCGATCCGCTTGGTTTCCGGAACAAAGTAGGGAGTTCGCATGATCAGGTCGACCTTGAATTCATCGGGACGATTCCCCCATAGCCGAAGCAGATCCTTGGCATAGACAATCCCGACAATGCGGTCGGCGGTCCCTTCATAGATGGGGATTCGGGAATGCCCGGAGGAAATGATCGCTTCGAGAAGATCGGTGAGGGACGTCGACGTGCCGCAGCAGACCATGTCGGTGCGCGGCACCATGATTTCCCTGACAATGGTTTCACCGAACTCAAAGATGGAGTGAAGCATATCCCCCTCTTCTTCGTTGATGATCCCTTCTTCCTCGGATTCCTCGATAATTTCCTGCAGATCCTTTTCGGTCAGAATCCTGCGACGGCCAAGAATAGATCGTTTTATGCCCTCAAACCAGGAAATCTGCCTGCCACCCGTACTGTCGTCGTCCAAAAACCTTTACCTCCGTTTTTACAAGGATCGTGGAACGGCAGTGGAATCACTGCCCTCAGATGAAAAAATAAATTAAAATCGTGGTCAGGGCGCCGAGCGCGGCGCCGGCAATGACCTCGGCGAACGAATGAATTCCCAGCAGCAGCCGGCTGTGACTGACCATGACGGCCAGAATCAAGGCCAGCAGCGAGAGTACGACACCGGCGCCGGAAAAAACAACCGCTGTCGCAATGGAAAACGACACGGCGGAATG
>MHXM01000148.1:24148-25811 GCA_001825565.1 Desulfuromonadaceae bacterium GWC2_58_13 | reverse complement strand
CGACACCGCGCCTTTTTTACGCCGTATTTTCATTGGATTCTCATTCGCCATGGATCCCAGTCCGCGGAATCCGCGAAACATCGCCGAATTCCAGCGGAATCAGTGCAATGTCAAAAGCTTATCGTATCTTAATACAACAGTTCTTGAGTCCCCGGGAAAAAGAGGGGTACAGTATGAAAGTAAGAGATGAGAAAATCCGGATCCCGTGAATGAAGGAACGGTATGTTTGAAGTAGGTTTCGGAATACTGCTGGAGTGCTGGGCTATCCTGGTCGAATCGGCGCCCTTTGTCCTGTTCGGCTTTCTGGCCGCCGGGCTGCTCAAGGGTCTGGTGCCCGAGAATCTGGTCAGCCGGCATCTGGGCCGCAATAGCGCCGCCTCGGTGATCAAGGCGTCATTGTTCGGCATCCCTCTGCCGCTCTGTTCCTGCGGCGTGATCCCGGCGGCCATCGAGTTGCGCAAACAGGGAGCGAGCAAGGGCGCTTCGGCCGCGTTCCTGGTTTCGGTGCCGGAAACCGGAGTCGATTCCATCGCTATCACCTGGGCCCTGCTCGATCCGATCATGACGGTGGTGCGGCCGCTGGCGGCCTTCGTGACCGCCACAGTGACCGGCCTGCTGATCAACCGACTGCCGGAGGATCAGGTCGTCCCGCCGTCTTCGGCCAGAGAGGCCGAGGAACCCGGCTGCGGCTGACCGCCGAAACCGGGTGGAGGTCCTCCATCCACGCCATCTCGTCCTCCCTTGAGCAACCGTCTCCGTGACGGCATGGCTTACGCCTTTGGCGAGCTGCTGTGCGACATCGGTGCCTGGCTGCTGCTGGGCATTGCCGTCGCCGGAGTGATTACCTATCTGATCCCGGACGATTTCTTCACCCGCTACCTGGGGGGTGAGTTTTCCTCGCTGCTGATCATGCTGGTGGTCGGCATCCCTCTGTATATCTGCGCCAGCGCCTCGACCCCGGTCGCGGCGGCGATGGTGCTCAAAGGGCTTTCGCCCGGCGCGGCCCTGGTGTTTCTGCTGGCCGGCCCGGCCACCAACGCGGCCACCCTGGCCGTGGTCGGCCGGTTCTGGGGCCGCCGGGCCACCCTTCTCTATCTCTGCTCCATCGCCGGCTGTTCGCTGGTTCTCGGCTGGCTGGTCAACCGCCTGTATGCCTGGGCGCGGATCGATATCCTTCAGTGGGTTCACTACGATGCCGAAGCGGCCGCCTCCCCCCTGGCCATCCTCTCGGCGCTGCTGGTGATTCTGCTGATGCTGCGCTGCTGGTGGCCGCGCCTGCGCCAATCCCTGCCGCGGATGTTTTAAGCCGATCATCCGCGCCGGGCACCTCCCGCTTTCCCCTCCTTTGCAATTACCCGGTATGATCGGCGTGGCTCTCCCGCAGGCCGAACAATCTTCGGATGTCCTCAAGCGCGGCGTAGAGGGCCGGAATCAGCAGCAGAGTGATGCCGGTGGCGAACAGGATGCCGAAACCGAGGCTGATCGCCATGGGAATCAGAAACTGGGCCTGCACGCTGGTTTCGAGAATCATCGGCGCCAGCCCGAAAAAGGTGGTCAGCGAAGTCAGCAGAATCGGCCGGAACCTGCGCACCCCGGCCTCGACCAGGGCCTGGCGCAGGTCGAGGCCGGCGACGCGGCGGTTGGTGTTGATCCGATCGATCAG
>MHXM01000148.1:22008-24065 GCA_001825565.1 Desulfuromonadaceae bacterium GWC2_58_13 | reverse complement strand
GGTGGCCGATGATGGCGCCGACAATGCCGAAGGGGATGGCCACCATGATCAGCAGCGGCTGGCTGTAGCTGCGGAAAGGGACGGCCAGCAGGGCGAAGATGGCGAACAGCGCCAGTACGAACCCGCGTCCCATGCTGGCCATCGAATCGCGGCGCTCTTTCTCCTCGCCTTCCATGTCGAAAGTCAGGCCGGGATAGTCGTGGGCCAGTTGTTGCAAAAGGCCGCCCTTGAGTTCGGCGAGGATGTCCTGGGCGCTGGCCTGCTTGCTGTCGACCCGGGCGGTTACGTTAATGACCCGCTTGCGGTCCGTGCGGCTGATTTCCGAAAAACCGCGCCCCTCGTCGATCCAGGCGGCCCGCGCCAGGGGGAGCTCCCCGCCCTGGGGGGTTCGGATACGCAACGATTGGAGATCCCAGAGACTGCCCCGGTCCGCTTCGGGATAGCGCACCATGACCTTGACCTCGTTGCGGCCCCGTTGCAGGCGCAGGGCCTCGGCGCCGTAAAAGGCGCTGCGGATCTGCCGGCCGAGGTCTTCCTCGGTGACGCCGAGGGTACGGGCTTCGGGTTTGAGCCGCAGCTTGATTTCCCGTTTCCCGCGAGCGTAGGTATCCTCGATGTCGCCGACCCCGGGATATTCGCCCAGCGCGGTTCGGATGCGTTCGGAGGCCTCGTCGAGCACCTCGAAGTTGTCGTGGGCCAGCAGGATGTCGATGTTGGCCCCCATGTGCACCAGGTTCGACTTGAAGACCAGCGATTCGATGCCGGGAATCTCCCCCACCGCCTCCCGCCAGCGGTCGGAGATTTCGGCGGCGGGGATCCCCCGTTTTTCGCTGACGGTCAACAGCAGGGCGATATCGGCCAGATAGGCCCCGCCCGAGTCTTCGCCGCCGGCCGCCGGACCGCTTTCGGCCACCTTGCCGCCGACCACCGAGTACAGGTGGCGCAGGATGGTGCTGCCGCCTTCGCGGTTGGCGTCGTATTCGGCCACCGTTTCCAAAGCCTTGTCGGCGATGAGTTGTTCGATGCGGGCGGTTTCGACCGCCGGGGTGCCCCGTGGCATCTGCAGCGAGGCGATGATCTGGTCGCCGTCGACCTCGGGCATGAAATTGAAGCGGATCAATCCCCCTTTGACCACCCCGATCGACAGCATCAGGCAGGCGACGGCGGTAGCGATGGTGGCGTAGCGGTGGCGCAGACAGAATTCCACCGCGCGCCGGTAGGGACCGTCGATGAAGCGGTCGAGCTGCCGGCCGAACCGGCGGCGGGTGCGGTCGATGGCGCCGATCAGTCCGCCGGGGGCCTGACGCGGACCGCCGATGGCAAGATGGGCGGGGAGCACGAACAGCGACTCAAGCAGCGAAACCAGCAGGATGATGATCACCACCAGAGGGATCGATTTGATGAACTTGCCCATCACTCCGCTGACGAAAATCAATGGCATGAAGGCCGCCACCGTGGTCAGGATCGAGAAGATAACCGGGATGCCCACCTCCTGCGAACCGTCCACCGCCGCCTGCGGGTAGGGTTTGCCGAGCTGCCGGTGATCGTAGACGTTTTCGCCGACCACGATGGCGTCGTCGACCACGATCCCCAGCGCCAGGATAAAGGCGAACAGGGTGATCATGTTGATCGACACCCCCATCGCCGGCATCAGAAAGAGGGTGCCGAGAAAGGAAATCGGGATGCCGAGCATGACCCACAGCGCCAGCCGGATCTCCAGGAACAAACCGAGCACGAGGAATACCAGCACCAGGCCGAAGCCGGCGTTTTTCATCAGCAGGTTCATCCGGCTTTCGAGCAGCTCGGAGGTGTCGTTCCAGGTGGCGATATGCAGATCCGGCGGCAGCTGCCCCTGTTTTTCCTTCACATAGGCATCGACCAGCAATGAGATCTCGGTCGGTTTCTGTTCGCCGACCCGGTAGACCTTGACCATGGCCGCCGGCTTGCCGTCGAAGGTGGCGAAGGTATCGGTCTCGCGGAAGGTGTCTTTAACGCTGGCGATGTCCCGCAGCCGGACCTGGGTGCCGTCGGCCCGGGTGAGGATCACGATATCGGCG
>MHXM01000148.1:19548-21986 GCA_001825565.1 Desulfuromonadaceae bacterium GWC2_58_13 | reverse complement strand
TCTCCTTGGTCCGCAGCAGGATTTCGCCCCCTTCGGTGCGCACCGTGCCGCCGGGCAGGTCGAGGGAGGCCTTGCGGATGCGTCCGGCGACCGCTTCGAGGGTGAGCTGGTAGCGGCGCAGGTCCTCCTCGGCGATTTCGATGGAAATCTCGTAGGGACGCACGCCGCCGAGATCGACCTGGGTGATCTGCGGCAGGGTCAGCAGTTCGTCCTGCACCCGCTCGGCCTGCTCGCGCAGGCTGCGTTCCGGCAGGTCGCCGTAGACCACCACCGAAATGACCTCGCGACGATTGAGCACCTTGGAAATGATCGGCTTTTCGGCGTCGAGGGGGAAGGTGGTGATGCGGTCGACCTCGCTCTTGACATCCTGCAACAACTTGTCCGGGTCCATCCCCTCGCTCACCTCGACCATCACCGTCCCCGAGCCCTCGGCGGCCGTCGACTTGATCTGCTTGATGCCATCGACTCCGGTGAGATTGTCTTCAATCTTGAGGATGATGCCCTCCTCGACTTCCTCCGGCCCGGCGCCCGGATAGGGGACCGAAATGCGGACCCAGTCGAGGGAAATCTCGGGGAAAACCTCCTGTTTGACCCGGGGGCCAAGGATCAGGCCGCCGACCACGAAGACCAGCATCAGCAGATTGGCGGCCACGTGGTTATGGGCCATCCAGCGGATTGCGCTTCTCATGGCCGGTTCTCCGTCGCCGCCGGGCGCACCGTCGGCCGCAGCTTCATTCCCGGCGCCGCTCCGGGAAGATAGGTCAATACCACCTGGTCGCCGGCGTCGAGGCCGGAACCGATCACCACTTCGTCGCGGGTTCGGCGCAGCACCTCGACCGGTCGCACCCCGAGCAGCCCCCCTTCGGCCACCCAGACGGTCTGGTCGTCCCGCAGCGCGGACGCCGGCAGTACCACCACGTCCGTCAATTGTCGGCCGCGCAGGGTCACCTCGACAAAGGTTCCCATGGCCAGCGTCGGCCGCGCGCCAGCCTTCGCCCGCAAGCCGTAGGGATCTTCCACCGCGACAACCACCCGGGCCATGCGTCCCTGGGGATCGACCTCGCCGAGCATACGCTCAAGCCGCCCGTTCCAATGGTGCGGGATATCGCCGGCCGTCAACTTGATGTCGGCCAAGGCCCCCTGGCCCGAGCGGCCGGGATGCGGCACTTCGAGCCAGTCGAGCTCGGCCAGCGGCAAGGGGACCACCACTTCGGCCCGCTCGCTGCCAATCAGGGTCGCCACTGCCGTGCCCGCCCGCACCACCTGACCGGGATCAACCGACTCGGCGCGTACCAGGCCATCGAAAGGAGCCCTCAATACGGTGCGTTTCAGGTCGAGTTCGGCCCGGCCAAGGGCGGCCCGGGCTGACAGCAGCGAAGCATGGGCGTTCTTCAGTTGCGGTTCCCGCAGCACCAGCGGGGTCGGCTGCTCGCCCGAGAGTCCCATCCGTTCCCATTCGCGACGGGCCACGTCGGCCAGACCCTGCTCGTTGGCCAGCTCGAACTCGGCCTTGGCCAGGGTCGCCCGAGCCTGGTCCACCGCCAGCCGGTAATCGGCATCCTCGATTCGCAGCAGTACTTCATCCGCCCGAAAAAAGCCTCCGGCGACGAAATTCGGCGATACTTCCACCAGGCGCCCGCCGACCTGCGGAGTCAGGGTGATTTCCCGAAAGGGTTGCACGGTGCCGGTGCCGACCACGTTCACCGTCCGGCTGCCACGAGTTGCCGCCAGGGTTTCGACCAGAGCGCCGGGGATGTCCCGGACCTCTTTTTTCGGTTCGGTACGGCCGGCGATCAACACCCGCATGCCGACGACGGCCAGCGCGACGATCAGCAGGGGCAGGACGATCTTGATCAGTTTCGATGGGGCGCTCATAGTTCGGATCCTTGGGCGGAGGAGGGTTGCAGTCGGGTTGCCAGGGCCTGTTCCATCCAGCCGCCGCCAAGGGCGCGGGACAGGGCGATGCGGTCGGAAACCAATTGCCGGCGGGCCGCCAATAATTGGCTGTCGGCGTCGAACTCGGCGGTCTGGGCGGTCAGCACCGGCAGGTAGTCGGTAAGCCCCTGCAGGTAGCGGTCGAGAGCCAGGCGTCGGGAGGCGCTGGCGGCGGCAAGGCGTTCTTCGAGCAGGCCGATGCGCTCGGCGCTGGTGCGTCCCTGAACGAGGGCATCTTCGACTTCCTGAAAGGCCCGCAGCACGGTCTGGTGATAACCGGCCAGCTGTTCCCGAAAGACGGCCCGGGCCCGTTCCACCTCGGCCTTGCGTCGGCCGCCGTCAAGCACCGGCTGGGCCAGATTGAGCAGCAGGTTCCAGAAAATATTGGGCGAATGGAGCAGGGAATCGAGTTCGCTGCCGGCGCCGCCGTAGCTTCCGGCCAGGGCGAAGGTCGGGAATCGTTCGGCGATGGCGGCGCCGATCCGCTCGTCGCTGGCCCGCAG
>MHXM01000148.1:18383-19485 GCA_001825565.1 Desulfuromonadaceae bacterium GWC2_58_13 | reverse complement strand
GGATCGGTCGGGATAGCGGCCGAGCAGCACCGCCAGGGCGTGCTCGGCAGTCGCCAATGTTCGCTCGACCTGGGGCCGGCGGGCTTTGGCCGCCGCCAGATTCTGCCGCGCCTGATAGACGTCGACGGCCGGCACCAGGCCGCTGCGATAGCGGTCCTCGACCCGGGCCAGGGAATCGTTGAAGGAGTCGATGGTGCGGTCGGTGAGCGCGAGCTGCGCCCGTTGTTCCACCGCCAGATAGTAGAGATCGGCCAATTGGGCCGTAAGGCTCAGGTAGAGGGCGTGGATATCCCGGCGCGAGGCCAGGATGTCGAGAGTGGCGGCATCGCTGCGGGAGCGGAGCTTCTGCCAGAGATCAAGCTCGAAACCCGCCGCCGCCGACAAGCGGAAACTGTCGGCGGTCGCGGGCCCGAACGGGGTTTGCTGGCGCGCCCGGCCGCCGCTGCCGTCGAGGTTGAGAAAGGGTTGCCGAGCGGCGTCGGTCTGGCGGCCCACCGCCTGCAATTGCTCCAGCCGGGCCAGGGCCCTGGCCAGATCGAGATTGCCGGCGAAAGTCTGCTCCATCAGGTCATTGAGCCGGGGATCGTCGAAGAGCGTCCACCAGCGCTCCGGGAGCGACGACTCGCCGTTATCGCCGAGGGCGGCGGCGAAGTTCGCCGGCAACGGCTGTTGGGTCACCTGCTGGGGCCGATGCAGCGCGCAGCCGGACAGCAACAGAACGGTACACAGGGCGATGACAAAAAATCTGGGCATCATGGCGCTTCCATTCCGGCGGCGGTGAACCCGACCACCATGTCGATCAGCTCTTCGACGCTGGCGGGGGGGCTGAACCCTCCCGGCAATTCCACCCCGCCACCGGCCCAGCGCAGGGCGTGACCGGTAGCTCCCAGGGCGAACTGCAGCCGCCAGAACAGCAGGTCTTTCGGCAGTTGCGGCAGGGCCAGGACCAGCAGTTCAAGCAGCAGGCGGAACAATGTTCCCATATGTTGTAAAAAAGTCTGTCGCACCAGATCGTCCGAGCCGGACAGCGCCCGGCCGACCAGCAGGATGAACGAGCCGGCCCCGGGGCCGGATTGGTACAGGCGCAGGGTCGGCTCGACCA
>MHXM01000148.1:1383-18377 GCA_001825565.1 Desulfuromonadaceae bacterium GWC2_58_13 | reverse complement strand
GCATCACTTCTTCGGTCCGCGGCGGTCGCCCGGCGGCGACCGCCGCTGCTCTCACCGCTTCCAGCCGGGTCAGGCGTTCGCGGTTCAGGGGAGTCAGCCGCCGCTCGAAGACCGCATCCAGCAACGCCTCCTTGGAGCCGAAATGATAATTGACCGCCGCCAGGTTGACCTCGGCCGCGCCGGTGATCGCCCGCAGCGAGGTGGCGTGAAAGCCCTGGTGGGCAAACAGCTCTTCCGCTACGTCGAGAATTCGTTCTTTGGTATCGGGTTGACTCATGGGGGACTCCAGGGATTCTTATATTCAACAATCACAATTTAAACGAACGTTTGAATTAAAGTCAAGGTTAAAAAAAGGCGGGACGTTTTTGCCGTCCCGCCTTCGATTACTCCATCACCAGCCGGAAACCAACCTGGTTGTTTTCCCGATCGGGAGAACGTTTGCCGCGATTGCCGCAGCGGATGCTCCCCGGCGAATCGGCCCAACTGCCGCCGCGACGGACTTTGGTTTCACCGGCAGTCGTCAGCGGATTGGCGCGGGCATGGGAGCGGTAGGCATTGGGGTCGTAACCGTCCGCCGTCCATTCCCAGACATTGCCCAGGATATCGTACAGCCCGAGAGGATTGGGGAAGTAGCTGCCCACTGGAGCGGTCGTGACAAAATCATCATCGCAGTCGTGGTGCTGCCAGGGACAGGCATCGGCCTTTTGCGCGACCCGGTCGTAGACGTTGGCGAATTTGCAGGATTGATCCGAGTCGTTGCCCCAGAACCGCTCCCAACTGGTGCCGGCCCGGCAGGCGAATTCCCACTCGGCCTCGGAGGGCAGCCGGAATTTGCGTTTGGCGGCGCTTTGGGCGGTCAGCCAGTCGGCGTAACCCCGGGCCTGTTCCCAGCTCACGTAGACGACCGGCAGGTTGGCTCCGCTCAGGGAGAGCCCCTTGTAGCTGCCACTGTCGTGGGCTGGTTCAAAAGCCTTGAACTGAGCGTTGGTCACCTCAAAGCGCCCCATCCAGAAGCCGTCCAGGCAGACCTTGTGGGCCGGCGTTTCGTCGGCGTAGTTCTTTCGGTAAAGGGCGTCGCCTTCCTCGCGAATGATCCGTTCCTTTTCCGTCTCGGATTGGCCCATACTGAAACAGCCGCCCGGAACCCAGACGAATTCGCTCCCGCTGGTCCCGTCTTTCCAGACCTGGCCCGGCGCCGGCTGCTTCGGGATGTCGCCACCGACGGCGGCGGCATTTGCGGTAACGGAAACGGTCGAAACGGACGCCTGTTGAAGGGGCGTCGGAGTTACCTCCTCGCCGACCAGGGTGCGGGCCAGCTCGTCCATGCGTCCGGGAATCTGATCGGAGTTTTCGACTTTAAGGTCGGCGGTGCGCAGAATGGTGCCGGTGGTGGTGTCGATGAGCCGGGCCGTCACCGACAGGGTTTTTCCCCAGCGCAGCACGCCGCCGGTAACCACGCCGGTGACGCCGTAGAGCTTGCCGATCTCGGTGGCGGCCCGATCGTCGAGCAGGCCGCTGGCGGCCAGTTGCTGTTCTTCGAGCACCTTTTTCAGCAAGACCCGTTCCTTGAGATCGAAGGCCTGGGTTCGGCCGAGGGCGCTGACCATCCATTCGGCAATAATCGCCCCGGCGTCCTGAATGCCGAGCTCGCCCATGACATCGAATTCGACCACCGCCACCGGCATTTTGGCGTCATCCCCGGCCATGGCCGGAGAAACCAGAACACCCAGAAAAATTCCTGAAAGCAAAATTCTGAAAAGGATCTTCGGCATATCCCCCCTGTCAGGGAACGGTCGAGCCGCTCCGATTATTCGTAATAGTTATTGGTGGCCCGGGCAAAGGCTTCGAATATCTGCGGCACTTCGATCCGGCGGCGCAGCAAAGCCGATTTGCGCATGGCGATCACATACTGTCGGGAAATGCGCACCGGCATCTCCGACGCGGCCTGACCGGTTCGGAGCAGGGTAAGCGCCATCTCGGACGCCACCTCGCCTTGCTCGAACGGAGAAACCCCGATGGCCAGCATCGCCCCGTCTTCGGCATTGAACACATTGATCCCGATGACCGGCATCGGGGCATTCGCTTCGGTCCAGCTCATGACTTCTTTCGCCGGCACCAGTCCGCCGCCACCCGCAGGCGCGCTCAACTGTCGATATCCGCCCACCAGCAGAAAGTCCACCTGCCCGGCCAGCTCGGCGACTGCCTGCCGCCATCCGGAAAAATCATCGACGAATCGTGCCCCGCGATAATCGACGTTTCCCCAGTCGCACCCCGCGAGGTAGTTGGCGTCGGTGATCGCCGAATAGGATTTGTCGCACAGCAGCATGACCCGCGCGCCCTTGCCCCGGTCGGGAGCCAGAAACCGCAGGCATTCGGTGATGGCGGCGGCGGGCTTGCGTTCGAGGATGCCGGTCACGTTGCCGGCGGCGGGGTAGCCGTAACCGTCGGTGTTGCCGTTAATTCCGGCAAACACGATGCGGATGCCGGGCCGGTCGACGTAATGACGGCCGACCAGTTCCTGGGCGGCATCATCGACGGCAATCAGGACATCCGGGGTCGCGGCATCGATGGCTCGACGTGCCGCCAATCCGGCCCGCCGCAGGTAATCCTCGTCCTTGGATATCTTGGTGTTCATGTAATAGGTGCTGACCCGTACCCAATTCTGGGTATCGAGGATGCGCGAAAGACCGGCGTTGACTTCACGGGTCCAGGCATAATCGCTGGCGTAGCTGTGCAGCACCATGATGGTGGGACGCTGCCAGCTGACCCAGAACACCGTTCCGGTACAGAACAGAAAAAAAGCCGCCATTGCCCACCGGGTTAGAATTCGAGCCATCACAGAATCCCCAGATAGTGCCAGAACGGGAAAGAAGCGTATATCGCAGCCAGTTTGGCCAGCAGCAGCAACGCATGAAACAGGGCCAGGCGCGGACTTTCAATCTGCAGGGTCGATTCGGTCATGGAGGCGAACTGGAGATAATAGGAGGACTGGAACGGCCAGATAAAGCTTTCCGCCAGCAGTAGCACAAGGAAGCCGATCAGCCAGGGATTGACCCCAATGGCCACCGCCGCCGGCATCAGAAAGGTGGCGAATACCACGACCGTGGCGTTGATCGGCAGGGCCAGGCGGACCAGGAAGATGGCGGCCGCCAGCAGCAGGATGAAAACTTTGAAATCCTCCCGCATGTAGGCGGTAAGCCAGCTGAATTGACCGGTGAACCAGGCGTCGGCCCCGACATAGCGAATGGCTCCGACCAGGCTGATGAGGGCGCCGAGATAGACCAGAAAGCTCCAGTCGATGCTTTTACGGAATTCACGGGCGCCGAGAAAGCCGAACATGAGGAGCACATACATGATGCCGAAGGTGATCCAGGGGACTTCAACGCCGTGCAGCGGTACCGTCAACACCGCGGCCAGCATCAGCAGCAAGCCGAGCAGGGCGGCCCACTCGCCGCTTTTCATCCGGCCGAGAATGCGCAGCTGGTCGGCGATCAACTGGCGGGACATGGTCGGCCGGCTCGAATTGCGAAACAGCAGCCAGGCCAGCAGCAGGTAGAGCACCGTCAGCGCCAGACCGCAGACCGAGGCGGCGTAAAACCAATAGACCCATTGGAACTGAGCCTGTTCCTGAAGAGGGAGAAAGCCGAAGATCACGAAATTGATCGATTTGGCGCTCATGAATATCGGGGAGAGGAGGCTGATTCCGGAAAGGACGCTGACGGCCAGCCGCTGTTTTTCACTGGCGCAGGAGCCCTTGCCCAGGGTTCCCGCCAGGTCGTTGAAAAAGGGCGCGACAATGGCGACCCGCCCGTTGGTGGTCGGAACGATGGGGGTGAGGATCACCCCGGCAATGAACAGGCTGAGATTGTACCAGATTTTATTGGGCGGCCCGAGGCGCAAAAGCCAGAGCAGAACCCGGTAGCTGAATCCGGAGGTGGTGGTGACCACGCTGAGGGCGAAAATGCTCAGGGCCATGAAAAAGGTATCGGAAGCGAACCCCGCCAGGGCGACCTCGGGAGGGGCCAGCCTCAGCAACACCACGCCGAGCACGGCGAACAGGGCCGGCACGAAATCGGGGAGCAGCCGGAATACCCACATGACCACCGCCGATGAAATCACCGTGAGCAGGTAGGCGGTCTGCACGCTGGGGATGTCGGCGGAGTCGCGCAGCAGAAAGAAAACCGCAAAGGGAACCAGGGTGGCCAACAGCCAGCCGGCCAGAATCCGCGGATTCCCCTTCGATTCGGACCGCTCGGCAAGCCCGGCGGTGGGTTCCGCTGCGCTGCATTCGCGGCCTCGGTCGGCAAACGAAGCCAGCAACACCCTGAGCACCGACTCGGTTTCCTCGGCCAGCTTCCGTAGCGAATCGCGCGGGATGGCCAGAACCCGGGAAGGTCGAACGGCCGTCGCCGTCGCCAGGTAGCTTTCCATGCCGATCCCGGCTTCTTCGCCGAGAAATCCCCGACAAATTCGAACCCGCCTGCCGCCGCCATAATCCAGCTCGAATTCACCCTCAAGGATCAGAAAGGTTTCTGTGGCCAGGGCGCCAAACGTCTGCAGGGGGGCCAGGGGATCGAGGCGGCGCTCGGCCACATGGGGCAGCATTCGCGCCAGGCTCTGTCGCGAGCAGTCGTGAAACAGGGGAACCGCCATGAGGGTTTCCGCCGCGTCCATGGAACTCATGCATCCTCCGGGATACCCGGCGAGGCGGAACGCCGGGGCCGAGATACTCTCTAGTAAAAATTCATTATAAATTAATCACCCCGCCGATTCCACCTCTTTTTGCGCTTGCCCATGTGCTGTCAAGCTGCGCCGGTTTTCTGGCAATGCGCGCCCCGTCCCCCATTGCCGACACGCCCATTTGCGTTATTCTTCAGAATCCTTTATAACAATAAACTCTTGAACTCACGGAGGTTCCATGTCAGATCCCACCCCGATGCTGCTCGCCCGCGCCGACCAGGATGTTGCCCTGCTGCCGAGAATGGCCAATCGCCACGGCCTGATCGCCGGCGCTACCGGCACCGGCAAGACCGTCACCCTGCGCCTGTTGGCCGAGGGGTTCAGCCGCATGGGAGTGCCGGTCTTCATGGCCGACGTCAAGGGTGATCTGTCGGGGTTGGCCCGGGCTGGCGGCGATCATCCCAAGGTGGTCGAACGGGCCCGGCAGCTCGGGCTGGAGGATTTCGTCGCGGAAGCTTACCCGGTGACCTTCTGGGACGTGTTCGGCGAGCAGGGACATCCGGTGCGTACCACGGTGTCGGATATGGGGCCGCTGCTGATCGCCCGACTGCTCAACCTCAACGAAGTCCAGGGCGGAGTGCTCGGCCTGGTGTTCCGCATCGCCGACGATAACGGGCTGCTGCTGCTCGATCTCAAGGATCTGCAGGCGATGGTCCGTTACGTGGGGGACCATGCCGGTGAGTACACCACCCTGTACGGCAACATTTCAGCCGCCAGCATTGGCGCCATCCAGCGCCGGCTGCTGGGCCTGGACGACCAGGGCGGAGCTGAATTTTTCGGCGAGCCGGCCCTCAACCTCGCCGATTTCATGCAGACCGCCGACGACGGCCGGGGGATGATCAACATCCTGGCGGCCAGCCGGTTGATCCTTTCGCCGCAGCTTTACGCCACCTTCCTGCTTTGGCTGCTCTCGGAGCTGTTCGAGCAGCTCCCCGAGGTCGGCGATCCGGATAAACCGAAACTGGTCTTTTTTTTCGACGAAGCCCATCTGCTGTTCGATGAGGCCCCCAAGGTTCTGCAGGATAAAATCGAGCAGGTGGTCCGGCTGATCCGTTCCAAGGGGGTCGGCGTCTACTTCGTCAGCCAAAGCCCCCGCGACATTCCCGACGATGTGCTCGGCCAGCTCGGCAACCGCGTCCAGCACGCCCTGCGGGCTTTCACCCCCAAGGATCAGAAGGCGGTGCGGGCGGCCGCGGAAACCTTCCGGCCCAATCCGCGGCTCGACACCGCCGCCGTCATCACCGAGCTCGGTGTCGGCGAGGCGCTGCTCTCGATGCTCGACGCCAAGGGCGCGCCGACCAGGGTGGAACGGGCGCTGGTCTGCCCGCCCCGTAGCCGCCTGCAACCGCTGACCGAGACGGAGCGAGCCCAGGTTATCCGGGGATCGTTGTTGTATGGACACTACGAACGGGAGGTCGATCGCCAGTCGGCCTACGAAATTCTGCAGGAGCGGAACCGCCAGGCCGAAGCTCAAACCCAGCAACAAGCCGCCGCCGAAGCGGCGCAAAAACCGGCGGTTCGGCGCGGTCGCCAGCCGGACAACCTGATGGAGGCTTTCGCCAAAAGCGCGGCCCGCACCATTGGCAGCCAGGTCGGCCGCAGTCTGATTCGCGGCGTACTCGGCTCGTTGTTCGGCGGTCGTCGCTGAAACGCCCATCGCCCCCATGAGATTTCCCGCCTTTCGCCAGTTCTTCTGCCTGCTGTTACTGGCCGCCGCCCCGTTCGCCGGGCTGTGGCTGGGCGAGGGGATGGTCTCGCTGGTGTCCGTCCCGGCAGCCATCGGCCTGCTGATCCTCTCCTTTGGCGCCGCCCTGCTTTCTCCCTCGCCGCGCCCCCGGGAAAAATACTACGTGCTGCTGGCGGCAACGGTGATGTTTGTTGGCGCCTGGGCGGCGGGGCAGAGCCTGGCGAAGCGGGCGCTGGTCGATTGCATGGAGCAGGGCGGCGAGGTTCAGGCCGCCCTTGAAGGCTTCCGTGCCGAACACGGCGCCTATCCGAGGCAACTGGAACAACTCGACATCAAACTTCCCGGCCGGTTGCATCTGCACGCCCCCTTGCTGCATTACCAGCCGGAGGGGGACGGCTACCGGCTCTATTTCAGCGTCGACAATGTCCGGTTCGTAGCCACCCGCTACACCCCGTTCGTCGCCCACCGCCAGGAGGATTGATGGCGGTGGCGGGCGGGTGTTGTTCGCCGTCGGCGGCCGCCGAGATTTTTCAACTACCGGAAAAACGCGATCCGTAGTATTTTCATTGACCAGCAGCAATTGCGATTTCAAGCATGTCACTGGAGACGCCATGAAAGAAGATAACCTCACCGATCCCAGCTCGCCGCGAATCAATCCCGGCGGTCTGCTCAAATTACTGAGTCTGGTTGCGGCGGTTTCGATGTTAATCATCCTGTCTTTGACGTCGTACGGAATTTACCGGGTTTTTACCCACCAGGTCATTCAGTCGGCGGAGGAGGATGCCGTCAAGCTGAGTCACCTGATCATGGCCCACGAAGGAAAGGGCCTGATCGGGAGCGCACAAAAAGAAGGCGTGAAAATCCCCCCGGCGAAAAGGGAGCATCTCGACCGCCGATTTCGCACCTTTCTGAAGCCCTTCGACATTGTTAAAATCAAGATCTACAATCTGGAACGCAAAATCATCTACAGTACCGATTCCACCATCATCGGGCATGTCGACGATAACAACCCCAGGCTGGAAAATGGCCTCGCCGGCAATAACGATTCCAAGCTGGAAAAGAAGGAGACGGTCATCGATCTGGCCGAAGAAGAAAAGATCGATGTCGATGTGGTGGAAACCTATGTACCGATCCTTGATGCCCAGCAGCAGGTCATGGGCTGTTTCGAGCTGTACCTGGATGTTTCCCGCTATCGCCACGAAATTTATCGTGCCGTGGTCGCAGCCACCGTCATTCTGGGCCTGATTCTTCTGGTGGTGTTTGGGGCATCGTTTCTGGTCGTGCGCCAGGGGACCAACCAGTTGCGCGAAGCCCAGGAACACCTCAAGCGCCTGGCCAGCACGGATCCCCTCACCGGCGCCTTTAATCGCGGGGAGATCCTGGCCCGGGCCAGAAAAGAGGCCTCCCGCCTGCGCCGCATGTCGGAACGCGTGCCGGAAAATTCCATAGCCCTGGTCATGATCGATATCGACCGGTTCAAGTTGATCAACGACCGGCACGGCCATCTGGCCGGCGACCTGGTATTGCGCCAGATGACCCGGCGCATCAAAATCGAATTGCGGGATTACGACCTGTTCGGCCGGTACGGCGGCGAGGAATTTCTGGTGGTACTGCCGTCGACCGATCGGATCTCCGCCGTTACGGTGGCGGAGCGGATGCGCCAAGCGGTCTGCGACACCCCCTTCGATATTGAAGGACAGAGCCTGCCGGTTTCCGTCAGCCTGGGAGTTTCGGTTGTCAGCAGCGAAGCGCTCGACCTGACCGGAGCCCTCAAGGAAGCCGATGAAGCCCTGTACCGCGCCAAAAACGCGGGCCGCAACCAGGTTTGCAGTACCGAAACGACTTAATTCGAACCATTTTTACAAAGGGAACCCGCCCATGTCGCTTATGTACTGGACCCCCGAGATTGCGGTTGGAGTCGAACGGATCGATAACGAACACAAGGCAATGATCGAGCGGGTCAACCGTTTGGTGGTGGCGATCGAGGAAGGCCGGGAAGAAGAAGAAATCCGTAGTCTTTTCATTTTTCTGCGCGATTATACCCAGAACCACTTTGCCGCCGAGGAAGAGCTGATGAGCTCCATAAGGTACCCCGAGATGGACAGTCACATCGCCGAACACCGGGAGTTCCGCGCCAACCTCGACCGGTTTGAAAAAGAAATCGGTACCGAAGAAATGACGATTGAACTGCGCGGTCGCTTCGATGAATTGATCATCAACTGGCTGTTCGATCACATCTGCCAACGGGACCGCGCGCTTGGAAAATTCCTCGGCGCCTGACCCGGCGAGTGGCTCAAAACAGTTTGGAAAGCACTGCGGGAACGGCGGTTTCAACCCGCAGGATGCGTTCGCCGAGAAAGATGGGAGTAAAGCCGCGCTCCGCCAGCTTGTCGATTTCGTAGGGGATGAAGCCCCCTTCGGGGCCGATGGCCAGGGTGACCGGGCCGGACAGGTCGCGAGGGCAGGGGGCCGCCGCGACCGGGTGGGCCGCCAGGCAGGTCGTGTCGGCACAGAGCGCGGGAAGTTCGTCCTCGACAAAGGGTTTGAACCTCGGCCGCAGCAGAACCTCGGGCAGCATCGTGTCGCGGGCCTGCTCCAGCCCCAGCACCAGTGGCTCCCGTAGCCTGTCGCCGGCCAGCGCCGGACTCTTCCAGAAACTCTTTTCGACCCGAAAGCAGTTCATCAGCACGATCCGCTTGACCCCCATCGAAGTCGCCGCCAACAGCACCCGTTTCAATACCTTCGGACGCGGCAACGCCAGCAGCAATGTCACCGGCAACGGCCTCGGCGGTTGCCGGTCGAAGGCCACCGTCATTTCCAGCGTCTCGTTGTCCAGCCTCCGCACCCGGCCACGGCCGATCATCCCTCCGGCCAACCCCACGCACAACTCCTGCCCGACTTCGGCCCGATGCACGTCCAGCACATGACGCAGCCGCCGCCCCGCCAGCCGCACCCGGCCATCGTCGGTAAAATCCTCGTTAAAAAGGAGTATCAGGTTCATCTCGGTCTTTCAGTGCCCGGTCGGGAGGTCCACCATGTGCAAACCTACGGATTCGGAACTTCCAAATAACGGATAAATGCATCCACCACCGCCGGGTCAAAATGTTTGCCGGATTCTGAGGACAAGTAGGCCATGGTTTTTTCCCTCGTCCAGGCCTTGCGGTAGGGGCGATCCGAACTGAGCGCATCCCAGACATCGACCACCGCGAAAATCCGCGCGCTCAACGGAATCTGGGTACCGCTCAACCCACGCGGATAACCGGTTCCGTCCCATTTCTCATGGTGGCAATAAGGGATCAGCAACGCCGGGCGCAGAAACTCGATGGGAGAAAGGATCTCGTACGCAAAGGTCGGATGCTTTTTCATGATGGCCCACTCGTCTTCATCCAGCGGCCCCGGTTTGAGCAGAATGCTGTCGGGTACCCCGAGTTTTCCGATATCGTGCAGCAACGCGCCCCGACGGATATGGACCAGCGAATTTTCGGGAACGCCCAGATCGTAGGCAATCCGCAGCGCTGTTTCGGTGACCCGCCTTGAATGCCCTTCGGTTTCGCTGTCCCGGTAATCCAGGGCCCTGGCCCAGCCTTCCAGGGTCGCCTCGTAGGACTGAAGCAGGTCGACGTTGGCTTTTTGGAGATCGGTAAACAGCGTCGCATTGTCGATCGCAATGGCCACCTGGCCGGCCAGGGCTTCGAGAAAATCATACCACTCCCGGTCCGGAGCCAGCGGCAAACGATGGAACAGTTCCAGCACCCCCTGCACCCGACCCTTGGCGATCAGCGGAATCCCCCAGTAACAGATGAACTCCTCTTGTTGAAAGTGCGGAGACGCGGCGCGGAGCGAGGTGGCCGTTTCTTTAAGATTGGGGACGTGCACCAGCTTGCCGGATTTAGCGGCCCGTCCGGCCAATCCTTCGCCCACGGGAAGCCGCGAGTGACGAAGCCCGGTGGTGCGAAATCCGATTCCCGAAGCAAAAGAAAGCATATGGTGCTCAGGGGACATGAGCAGGATGCTGGCCGCATCCACGCGCAGCTGGGCCAGCGTGTTGGCCAGGACCAGGTCGAGAACCACCTTGAGGTCTTGCGTCCCGGCAATCGCCTGGTCGATGCTGCGCAGGGCCGATAGCTGCTGCAGATGTTTTTCCGTGTTGGTAAAAAGGCTGAAATTATCGAGCAGCGTGGCGGCCATATTGGCATAGGTTTGAAAAAACTCGGCGATCTCCGGGGTGAAAAAATTGGTTTGCCCGCTGTACAGCGCCAATACGCCAAAAACCCTTTCCCGGCTGATCAGCGGAAACGCTCCCACCGAAACGATTTGTCCCGTCCGCAAGTGTTGGCAACCGCAGGCGAGATTCCGGTCGGCCCGAACGTCGGTGATAATCAGCGGCCGATGATCGGCAACCGAAAGGAAGAGGGGACAGAATGGGTGAATCGGGGCATCCCAGGGGTGTTGGCCGCTGTGTTCGCACTCGATGGAGATGGGGTGGGAGGCCAGGGTTTCCATCCGCTGGTCGGGAAGGATTCGAGCAATCCAGGCGATTTCCGCTCCCAGAATATCCACGGCGGTCTTCGCCAGAGCCATGCCGCAGGTCTTCAGGTCGAGATTTTCCTGCACCCGGTGGAGGCTGGAATATAAAGCGGAAAGCATCTCCACCTTTTTTTCGAGTTCGTTTTCAACCCTTTTTCGCTCGATACAGTGGCGAATCGTACGCTGAATCAAGATCGGATCAAGTTGCCCCTTGACCAGGTAATCCTGAGCGCCGCACCGCAAAGCCTGCACTGCCAGATCGTCGTCATGGTTGCCGGTAAGCACCACGAGAGGAACCCGGGGGAAGGTGGCGCAGACCTTTTCCGCCGTCGCGATGCCCTGGCTGTCCGGCAATCCGAGATCGAGAAAGACGATATCGGGCGTCGCCGCCCCGATCCGGGCCATGCCCTCCCGAAGGGTTGCGGCGCTGACCAGGGTAAACGATCCGCTCAGGGCTTCCTTGAGAGCCTCGTCCATGAGCCGGATATCACCCGGGTTATCCTCGATCATCAGGATGTTGACGTTGCCGCCTGACATGCCTTTCATCGGTTTTAGTATTTCCCCCACCAATGCTCAACTCTCCTTTCGCTCGGTCAACGTTGAATTCACCGGCAACTGAATGGTGAACGTGGTTCCCCGGCCCGGGGTACTGTCCACCCGGAGTTCGCCGCCGTGTTTCCGGATAATATCGTAGGAGATGCTGAGCCCCAGGCCAGTCCCCTTGCCGGCGGGTTTGGTGGTGAAAAACGGATCGAAAATTTTTTCGAGATTTTCCGGCGGGATGCCCGTTCCCGTATCGCTGACTGAAATGAACACATCATCGCCGGCATGCCAGGTACGAACGGTGATTTCCCCCTGTTCTTCAATGGCCTGGGCCGCATTGACCAGCAGATTGAGAAATACCTGGTTCAACTGGTTTGGAAAACAGTAAACCTGCGGCAGGTCGCCGAACTCGCGGAGCAGGGTTGATCGATATTTAATCTCGTTCCAGGCGATTTGAATGGTATTTGTCAGGCAGGTATTGAGGTCGGCGGGAACGGGCTCTTTGTTGTCGGCCCGAGAAAAACTTTTCAAGTCCTGAACGATCGTCTGGATACGCTCCATGCCCTGCAGAGACTCTTGGATCAAATCGGGGATATCTTCAAGAAGGAGATCGATTTTGAGTTTGCGGCGTGACTCCCCGGCTTTGTCGGGATTATTTTCGGTCAGCGCCAGATCCTGGACCGCGATGAATTCCGCCAATCGCTGCTGATATTTGGACAAGGACCCGAGATTGCTTTTAATAAAACCGACGGGGTTGTTGATTTCGTGGGCGACCCCGGCCGCCAGTTGCCCGATCGAAGCCATTTTCTCTTGCTGCAACATCTGGGATTGAGTAGCTTTTATGGAACGGTTGGCTTGGTCAAGTTCATGGGTGGTGGCTTTGAGCTTGGTGACCAGGTGCTGTCTTTCGATGGCGTGACGAATGGAGCGTTCGAGGAAGGGGGCGGTCAGGCTATCCTTGAAGAGAAAATCCTGGGCGCCTTCATTGAGGGCCTGTAAAGCCAGCTCATGATCTCTGTTGCCGGTCAGGACCACGACCGGGAGTTGCGGGACTTTTTCGGTTATTTGTCGAATCACGCCGAGTCCCGATTGATCGGGCAGGCCCAGGTCGAGGATTACGGCATCCACCGACTGCTCCAGCAAAAACCGGAGGCCCTCTTCCAGGGTATTTATCCACTTCGTCAGGTGAATGCGCTCGGTTTCAGAAAGCATTTCCTTGACCAGGCGGGCATCGCCCGGATTGTCTTCGATGAGTAATACGCGTATGTGTGAAAACATGTTCCCTCCGGTTCCGAGGCAAACGGCAACATCCATGGACTACGGCAAACTATTGTATTAAATTTTGCGGGAAAAGACCCCGCTGGATTAATCTTGTAATTTTTTCTGCGGTCATTCTGTTCATTCTCTAGGCAGGGTAACGATGGACAGCCAGAAATCCTCAATCATCCTGATGACTTTAATAAATTGGTCGAGGTCCACCGGTTTTGAAATATAGCAGTTCGCATGCAAGCCATAACTGCGCAGGACATCCTCTTCGGCCTTCGAAGTCGTGAGAACAACCACGGGAATCCGCTTTAGCGTTTCCTCCGATTTGATCACGGCCAGCACTTCGCGGCCATCTTTTCTGGGAAGGTTCAGGTCGAGAAGAATCAGGTCCGGTCGAACGCTGTTTTCATAAGGCGGACGCCGGTACAGGATGTCGAGAGCCACCACGCCGTCTTTGGCCACATGCAGGTTGTTAATGACTTTTCCTTCCTTGAGGGCTTCGATGGTCAGGCGCACATCGGCGGGATTATCTTCCACCAGCAGAATTTCAATCGGCCGTATTTCTTTCAACATGGGTCAAAGGTCCTTTCTCAGCGTGAAATGGAATGTGGTTCCAACGCCTGGAGTCGATGCGACCCGGATTTCGCCGCCATGGTTTTCAACAATTTTTCGGCATAGAGCCAGCCCGATGCCGGTGCCGGGAAAATCCCTCTTCCCGTGCACCCGTTGAAAAATTTGAAAAATTCGTTCGAAGTGCCGGGGGTCGATGCCGATGCCGTTATCCTGTACGAAAAAAGCCCAGCAGGTTGGTTGATTTTCGACCCCGACGGTGATCCGCGGAGAACCTTCCCCGTGAAACTTGATCGCATTGCTCAACAGGTTTTGAAAGAGTTGCAGCATTTGCACCCGATCCGCTTTCAATGCCGGCAAGGGAGCGATGTTTAATTGAGCACTACTTTCCGCAATGGCCGGCTGCAGGGAGCGCAAGACCTGGGCCATGACTTCCTGTAGATCGACGTCAACCCTGTCCTGACCCTTGCGCCCGATTTTCGAATAATTGAGCAGATCGTCGATAAGCGTTCTCATCCGCTGGGCCCCGTCGAGGGCAAATTCCATAAATTCTTTTCCCGATTCGTCAAAAACCTCGTAATAGCGACGTTCCAGCAATTGCAGATAACTGGTGACCATGCGCAGGGGTTCCTGGAGGTCGTGGGAAGCGATATGGGCAAAGCTCTCCAGCTCGCCATTGGAGCGTTGCAGTTCGTCAAACAGCAATTTCTGCTGCTGTTCCGCTTTTCGCAAGTCGGTGACATCGCGCAGGATGACCACCGTGCCGGTGAACTTGCCGCTGACATCGAGCATTTTTTTCATTTCCACCTCGAAACGGTGGCAGCCGGCACTGGTCGGAAGCTCCAGTTCTGGCCTCGGGTCGTCTCCGGCGCTTGCTGCCGTGAGCAGCTCGTCCATCCATGAAAGTTTTACGGCTTCCACCGGTGAATAATAGCCGCTTCCGGGAATACTGACCGAGGAAAAGAGTTGTTTGGCGCGGTGATTCAGGTTGATGACGTGTCCGGTGGCATTGAGAAGCAGCACCGGAGAAAACAGGCTTTCGAAGATCGTCAGGTAGAGATTTTTCTCATTGGTCATCCTGCGATTGGTCGATTGCAGTTCCTCGACTTTTTCCACCTCGTTATGACTCGCCCATTCACCGCAGAAACCGAGTTCGATGCGGTCAAAGAAACGGTCGATAAAGAGACGATACGTTTTCCGGGTTTCAACCCGTTTCACCTTTTCGGCAACCAGATCCTGATAGCTCTGCCGATAATATTTCATCAGGCCGAGAAACATTCCGATGGTTATCCCACGGGTGCGGTGGTTTTTGGCCTGCAGAATCCCGTAAGCCGTGACCGGGTCGTGGAGAAGGTCCTCGTCCGGATGCAGCTCCAGAGGGGCGGTGCTGGTCGCCAGGGCCTGCACCAGAGCGTCGGAGAGGCCGACGATCGAGGCCCGCCATGCCTCCAGCAGGGTCGATGTGTAAAGGGTGTAGTTCTGCCTCTGGGCATAAAAAAGAGCGCGCTCCATAAGCCATTGTTCGTGGGCGATCACGAGTGCCTGAAGCGATGGTCGCTGGGTTTTTTCGCGGGGGTCGGCAGAAATCTTTTTCAAAAGCCGTCCTGTGCCGCTGAATGTTTCAGTTTGAAGGTTTCCATGGTTTTCCACCGTCGCCACCCGTGGCCCGCGGTCGATTTCATGGCATCTCCGCTCCAGTCAGAGTGAAAAAGAAGGTGCTGCCCGCTTCCGGCTGAGACTCGACCCAGATCCGACCGCCGTGATATTCGATGATTTTTTTGGCAAGCGCCAGGCCGATCCCTGAACCGGGGTATTCTTCCCTTCCGTGCAGACGCTGGAAGATGATAAACAACCGGTTGAAATACTGCGGATCGATGCCGATGCCGTTGTCCTTTACCGAAAATACCCACTGGCGACCCTCTCTTTGGGCGCCGATATGGATTTTCGGCGGCTCCTGGCCATGAAATTTGAGGGCATTGGCGATCAGATTCTGAAACACCAGGGTCAGTTGCGGAAACCTGCCCATGACCCCGGGCAAGGGATCATGGGTAATGGTGGCCTCGCTTTCGCGGATGATTTTTTGCAGATTGGCAAGGGTCGTTGCCAGGACCTCCTCGCAGGACACCGGACCCATCGACTCTTTGCTGCGTCCGGCGCGACTGAAGGCCAGCAGGTCGTTGATCATCATCTGCATGCGATTCGCGCCGGTCACCGCATAATTGATGAAATCGTCGGCGTCGGCGTCGAGCTGGCCACGGTAGCGGCGGGCGAGCAGTTGAACATAGCTGGCGACCATCCGCAGCGGCTCCTGCAAGTCGTGGGAAGCCACATAGGCGAACTGTTCGAGGTCCTGGTTCGATCGTTTCAGGTCGGCGATGGTTTTTTCCAGCCGTTCCTCGGCCCGTTTCCGTTGACTGATGTCCTGCACCAGCGCGACGAAATAGTCCGGTTCTCCGCTGGGCAACCGGACGCAGCTCACCGAGATGAAGGCGTGAACGACCTTGCCGTCTTTCTGGATGAACCGCTTTTCCAGGGTGTATTCGTCTTTTTCCCCGGCCAAGAGGCGATTGAAGCAGGCGACATCCTTCTCCATGTCCTCGGGGTGGGTCAGTTGCACCCAGGTCATGGTCATGAGTTCTTCTCGGGAATAACCAAGAAGATCGCACAACCGGTCATTGACTTCGACCCAGCCTTTTTCCGGCGAGGTCATGGCCATGCCGATCTGGCCGAGCTCAAAGTAATTGCGGTACCGCTGTTCAACCCGATCTTCAAGCTCCTGGTTCAACCGTCGGATCTGGTCTTCCGCTTGTTTGCGCTCCGAGATATCCCAGAAGATGCCGAGCAGGCCGGTGCAACGTCCATTCGAGTCGCAAAGCGGTACTTTTTTCGTCTGCACCCAGGTCTCCTGGCCGGCGACCAGGTATTTCTCCTCAATGTCGATGGGTTGACCCTTCACCAGCACCCGATGGTCATCGGCCCGGTATTTATCGGCGAGTTCTTCCGGATAGAAATCAAAATCGGTTTTGCCGACGATTTTCTCTTCATCGATGCCGAGATCTTGCGCATAAGCCCGGTTGCAGGACAGATAACGCAGCTCGGAATCTTTGACAAATATTTTACTGGGCAGGTTTTCGACCAGGTTCCGGTATTTATGTTCGCTGGCCTCCAGGGCCTGGAGCGCGGCGCTGCGGATGTCCAGCATCCTGTCGAAGGCCCGGGCCAGATCGCCGAGCTCGTCATTGCTCTCGTGCCGCAGACGAAAGTCGACGCTGCCGTTCTGGATCTTGTCGATCCCGTTTTGCAGGCTGCGCAGGCCCGGGGCGAGCCGGCGGTCGGCAAGGATCGAAAGCAGCGCCATGAGCAGAGCCAAAAAACCCACCGAGAGCACCGTGACGAGAGCATACCTTTGCAAACTCTCGGTAATTTGTCGCTCGGTCGCCTCGCTTATCCGCACGCCTTCGTCGCGCATCTGCTGCAATTGGGCCAGCAGCTGCAACAGCAGGGATTGCGTCGGTTCATCCCGGGAAAGCGCGGAGGGCGGCCCATCGGGGCGCGCCTCGGCAACCTTCAGCACCCGGGCGCTGGTTTCCTTCAGCTCGGTATTCAGTCGGATCAGACGGTTTCGGGCGGAAAGCTCTTCGGGATCATCGAAACCAGTCAT
>MHXM01000148.1:0-1369 GCA_001825565.1 Desulfuromonadaceae bacterium GWC2_58_13 | reverse complement strand
CCAACTCCTTCTGCAGCAACGACCATTGTTGCATGAACCGTTGGTCGGGGTTTATGCCGAATTCGGAGAGCAGCAGGTTGAGTTTGCTGATGGAGGATCGAATCTCGCCGGCGTGATGACGCTGGAGCAGTTCGGCGTTGAACTGTGAATAGGCGGAGTACAGCAGCAGCATGACGATCAGCGGGGTGCCGATGGAGATGACCAGGTTGAGGCGAAGGCGGGTGCGGATCTTCATGGCCGCTCCACGGCCGGGATGACCATGCCGACGGGCATGACCCGGGCCCGAACGGCAATCCGGATAAACATCGGACAATCGGTGGGTTGAAGGGACAAGTCGAAATTATCTTCCGGCGGCAGCAATGGTTGGTGGAACGCAGACATCGGAATTTCCCCTCCCCTCGGCTCATCCGATACCCGCGTATCGGATGAAAGCTGTTCATTGCAATTCAATGGTGAAAACATGCAGGATAAAAAATCAGATCAGGTTTTAATTCAACACTAACCGGATATATTTTACCAGCAAATAATGAATCGACAATGCGAGGATCTAGTTAATTATTATAGTAAATTCGAATTAATCGCCGCGAACGGATGAGCGTCATCCACGAATTTAATCCGGGCCGTCCTTTTATCGATTCCCCTATCGGGTCCTTCGGCCGATCCCGCTCGGCCGACCCGGCGGATTCCGGCCAACAGGGTTGTGGGCAACCCCGGAAGCGCCTTGTTATTCCAACTGTTTCGGATATAATTTCACAGATACTGGCGGCCGCCTGCCCGTGTCGGTCGGGATCGCCGGGGGTTGGGGGGCGCGGCCGGGCTGCCTGTTTCCGGGTAAATATTGCCAATGTCGGGGTGGAGTTTCGGATGCAAAACGATGAGTCCATGCAGGAGAACGCCGCGCAAATCGGGATGGAACAGACGCTGTTCAGGGAGCGCCGCATTTGCGATGGCATCATGCAGGCCACCGACGTCATGCTGGTGTATCTCGATCTGGAGTTCAATTTTCTGACGGTCAATCCGGCCTATGCCGCAAGCTGCCGTATAGGGCCGGAAGAGATAATCGGCAAAAATCATTTCGCCCTTTTTCCGGACCCGGAGAACGAGGAGATTTTCCGCCGGGTCAGGGATACCGGGGAGGCGGTGTTTTACAAGGACAAACCCTTCGAATTCCCCGACCAGCCCGAGCGGGGGGTGACCTATTGGGACTGGAGTCTGGTCCCGGCGAAAAACGTATCCGGAGCCGTGGAGGGTCTGGTTTTTTCCCTCCGCGAGACGACCAGATACAAACTGCTGGAGCTGGCGCTGCGCCGCAGCGAAGAGCAGTATCGTTCGTTGTTTGAAAATATGCTGAATGGGTTCTGCTATTGCG
>MHXM01000147.1:5834-22713 GCA_001825565.1 Desulfuromonadaceae bacterium GWC2_58_13 | reverse complement strand
CGTTTTGGTATTAAGCATTGTTTTTAGCATTACGATGGTACAAGCAATACAAGCAGAGGACACTTGCACCGTTGGCACAAATGTCAGCGTCAGAGGCGAGATTGACAACAATGCGGTTAACCTAGAATACCCAAACGAGTTGGGGCAATATACGATGGGCATTGCCGACATAAAGATCGGTGATGATAAGCAAATGGTGAAAATGAATTGTGCGCTTTTGGGAGAACCCACCGGCGAGGAAAATCCATACGTTGGTCACCAGTATGACCACATGATAGTGTGCAATGATGGCCAGCAGTCGGAAATTGCATTTAAAACAACGATTGTTGCTCAAGATTCATATCTTCCGAATGTATTAACCAGTGACGAAATAGAAGATTTCTGCCACAACCCAGGTGCTGTTTTAGGATTCGAAGAAAAGGCTGAAGTCAACGAAGACAGGTTCAGCAAAGGTTTATTCCAGGGAGCAAGCGGAAACCTGCGAATCGTGGGCTGTGTTAATCTTGTAGATTCTGTTGTAGAGATTAATATGGGTGTCGAAGGCGCTTTATGTCTACCTAACTGGCAGCCAAGTGTTAATTGATGGCGTCGCAAAAACTCGCCAACTGCTGCGTTGCTGCAATCATCTCGCGGCTTCGACGTACGTAAGTACGCCTCATTGCTCGATAGTTACGCGCCTTGCATTTGGCGTTTTTTGCTTAGCCATCTAATTTGATGCTTTTTGCAAAAGCATCTTAATTAGAGATTCAACTTGCGCGGCGGTGTCCGAAACAGACCCATCAAAAGACAACGTTTAGTTGCAAATTGCACTCTTTTGAACTACAGTTGCAAGAAGGAGGTGATTTATGGCGCAAGCAGTACGAATTAATGATGAGTTAGTTAAATCCGCAAAAGCCGTTGCAAATGCAGAGCATCGGTCCCTAGCGGGACAAGTTGAACACTGGGCTTCCATTGGACGTGCAGCAGAAGAAAACCCGGATCTTCCATTTTCCATACTCCGTGAAATTCTCTTGGCCAAAGCAGAGGCGGATGCAGGGTTGGTCGAGGATTACGTCTTCGGTGAGGGTGAATAATGCAGAAGGTTCTGCAAACCCGTACCTTTGCCAACGGTAAAAAGAAACTGCATAAAAGCCAGATTAAAGAACTGGATAATGCAATCCGGGAGATTCTAGAGAATCCCGAAGGCGGAGAACAAAAGAAAGCCGACCTTCAGGGTGTTTATGTTTATAAATGTAAAATAACGAAACAACTTTTTCTGATCGCGTATCAGTTTGATGAAGCCACATTGACCCTACTTATGGTCGGACCGCATGAAAACTTTTACCGAAACCTGAAAAAATAGGAAGTTTTTTGGGCCACGCCTTTCCCCCTTGCGAGTTCTCCAGCCTACTTCTCAAAACTCACCCTCTAGAGAACACGAAACGCCTTCAATCTCCGGATCGAGGGCGTTCGCATATTGCGCTATATTTCAAACGGTCTCAGCGAGCACCATTTTTCATGCCACTCAACATACGGATTTCACGATTGGGAATACCTGCTGACTGAAACTGGGTTGTTGCAGCACGACCAGTTGCTTGCCAGGTGGGCTCACGGTTTTGGATCGCGGCGATGGTTTGGGCAGGGTATTTACTGTGGGGACAGTTGAAAGGCAAAGGATAAGGCTTCTTGCCACAGAGGGATTGCGAGAGTAAAGTCGGCTCAAGCGATTTGTACCCCGCTCACAATCCGAGATGATTTGCAGGACAGCTGGATAGCTTGAACGATGTTGTGGCAGGGGTTACATTAATTCTGTCTTTTTTCGCTGGATTTTTTGTCGGGGTAGATGGTCGCCAAACCGGAAATTCAAATCCGAGGGGAAAATTAACCGCTGCTGTCGGCTAAAAGCCGGCCGGCGGTTTTCTGCTTTTTGCGCTAGCTCTATTATACTATGCCAAGGGAAGCATACTCATGCATGTAAGGTCACGTAAATCTCTAGAAACGTTTTACATGGAGCATGGATCTATGCGGCTTGAACGCCAGAAACTGATCCGTTCATTATTTGACGAATACATTGAAATGTACTCTTCACGCGATGACCGACTGACCTCACGCTTTAGTGACAATTTTAGTGGTTATGCGGGCAGCAGCGACGTTCTCGTCACAAGCAAGGATGAATGGATCCGGGTTACAAGACAGGATTTCGCACAAATACCCGGAAAAATTCATGTAGAAATGCTGGATTTGTCATTACAAGATCTTGCTGAAGACATTGTTGCCGTCACTGCTTTTTTCCATATTAACCTGCCAGTGCCCGAGCACATACTTTCGCGCGAGACCGCCAGGCTAGTGCTGATTTTCCGGCACGAGAATAACGATTGGAAAATTGTGCACAGCGGGATCTCGATCCCTTATAGCTTGGCTAACGATGGTGAAATCTATCCGATGTCTCGACTGGAAAAACGCAACCTCGAACTTGAACAAATTGTCGAAAACAGGACGAAAGAATTGGCCGAGGCTAACAGGCTTCTGGAAATACAGAGTAACACTGATAGTTTGACCAACATTGGCAACCGCCGCCTTTTTGATAAAATGCTTATCCATGAATGGAATCGAGGCCAACGTAGCGGTACCCCGCTGGCGCTTATCTTGCTGGATATCGACCACTTCAAACGATTTAACGACCTCTATGGCCACTTGGCCGGAGATGCTTGCCTACAGACACTGGCCAAGGGGTTAGTGGAATCGGGACGTCGTGCAGGTGAGTTAGTGGCTCGTTATGGAGGTGAAGAATTTGTCATCCTTTTGCCAAACATGGACAAACAAGCCGCATTGGAAACTGCAAAGCACATCCATCAAATGGCCTTGTCACTTGCAATACCCCACGCTAACTCACCTTCCGGCATCGTCACTGTGAGTCTTGGTGTGGCTATCCTCCAGCCATCAAACCAACGCCTTCCCGTTGAACTGGTGCAACAAGCTGACGCAGCTCTCTATCGCGCTAAAATGGCCGGCCGCAATTGCATTCACCTGGAAGGGTAATTTGTGGCGTGAGTCGGACCTAGTTCCATAGATATTCGCGTCGTATTTAGTCAAATATCACAAATCACTCTTTTTCAGACATTTTTTGGATGTTCTCCAAATATGGAAGATACTGTTAAGTCTCAAATTAAAAAGCCCCACGATTTCCAAGTCGTAGGGCTTTTTAATTTGAGTCGGGTGCTAGAATCCTTTGCTTGGCATATTCCCGCAGGCCAGGGGGTTTCGGACCCTCTGGTCAGGGGCTGTTGTGATTCCGGAGAATCCGCCCAAGTGTGGCCAACGTCACAAGACGTCTTTCTTCTCCCGTTTCCTCGCCCTGGACACTGCCATTTCTCTACGGAATGATAATATATATGCGAGGAGAGAGAACCATGCTTCGGACTTGGCGCTTCGTTACACTCCTGCTCGGCGCGCTCGGTTTGGCGCTCGGGACAGCACATGTGCTCGAACTGCCCCCCAAGAAATCAACGCCGGCAGCTGTCCCCGAGGTCTATTTGCAGCTGCGTACTCGATGGGAGTTCGGACATGTTGCCGCTTTCGCCGCTTGGCTCGTTGGCTTCAGTCTGCTGGTCCTCTCCGTCCTCATGGAAACTCCGACGGAGCAGTCTCGTATTTGAAAACGAGGCCGACCGGGACAGGTCCGGGTGTGGCCGGATCGCCCCGGATCGACCTCGTTCCATCGCTGGCACATCGGGAAGGAAGGCCCTATCGAAAACCGGGGAAAGGGATTTCCCACGGAGACGATCGGCAGCGTTTCGACTGCCAAGGGTTCTTCCCGGCGCCGGCAAATGAAAGGAGAACCCATCATGCCTAACACCATTCGCCTTCACCTTGTCCTCCGGGCAACGCCGGAGCGGATTTATCGGGCATTTCTCGATCCGGACGCCATGGTCAAATGGCTTCCACCAAACGGATTTACCGGCAAAGTTCACCACCTGGACGCCCGTGTCGGTGGTTCCTACAAAATGTCGTTCACGAACTTCACCACGGGCAAGGACCACTCCTTCGGTGGAGAGTATCTCGAATTGGTGCCACACGAACGAATCCGCTACACCGACAGGTTCGACGATCCGAATCTGCCCGGCGCCATTCAGACGACCATCGCCCTTAAGCCGGTGTCTTGCGGGACCGAGGTCAACATCACTCAGGAAGGGGTTCCCGAGCTCATTCCGGCCGAAGCTTGCTATCTTGGCTGGCAAGAATCACTGACCCTCCTGACGAAGCTGGTCGAGGCGGAGATCCCGGATCAACTGTGAAGCCAGGACGATTGCCGCCCGCCGCTTTCCCCCGCCGAACATGAGCGTCCGCAGGGGGAAGCGGCGGGCTATTCCCATTTGTAACCCCCGATAACACACGCAAAGCCCTCGATTGTCAAATCGAGGGCTTTGCCAATGATACGCTACATTTCCGACGCTTCCTGACGGTTCTCCGAATAAAGCCGATAAACAGAGGAAGGACTTGCTCGGCGATCTCAACTTTACCGTAACCTGGCGCTTCAAATTCCAGGGTTCTTAATTCTGCTGGACTTCCTGCGATCTCTGCCTTACGATGCGGCATTATTTTGCAAGTCTCGGGCAGAGGAAAGCAGATCGCGGGTATGCCGAACCAAGCCTTTTCACGGCGCAGTTTTTCACGCACGTTAATTATCTGGACCTGGCTTTTCCTTGCGCTCACCCTGTCCTTCGGCTCGACCCCGCCCCCCGATGCAACCCTTCTGTTCACCCGGTGCGACACCCTCGAAACCCCCAAATCCTCGCTGGAATGGGTGGCAACCACCGCCCAGAAATCCAAATCGGCACACCTCTTCCTCGATGCATTGCTAGCAGTCCCTCCGGCGGAGACCGTCCTTGCCGTTCTCAGGTCGCCGATCCTGCCTCCTGCCTGGGATGACGCGCCTTCGCTCCTCCTGCCCGTGGCGTGGCAATCTCCTTCGCTCTCTCGTCCTCCCCCCGGTACCTGACCACTGACCCCTGGATCGGCCGCTTCGTTTCGACTTCGAGCAGCGCTCTGCGCCGATGGAGTCTGTCTCCAGGGTTCCGCACCTTTGGCCATTTCGCGATAAGCCAAATCACCGGGGGAGATTCCCGGATGCTTTCATCCGTGGGATCAGCGCGCTATTTCCGTCGTCCATGCACAACCTTTACCCGGTTTGTCGGCTATGGTCACGGCGATCATCGCGACCCGCGTCATCATCGATTACCTGCTGGAGCGACGAAATCAGCGTCGGCCCAGCATCCAGACCGGGAGCGTCTCATGCAGATCATCAAACCCAACAGTAATTTTAATTTCGTCGGCAAAAACCGCATCGCCGTCATCCTTTCCCTGGTGGTGATTTTCGCCGGGTTCCTGTCTCTGGCGCTCCAGGGAGGTCCCCGGTACGGCGTCGACTTTTCCGGCGGCACTCTGGTTCAAGTCCGCTTTTCTCTTCCCACCCAGGCGTCCCAAATCAAGGAGTATTTGTCCGAACTGAAACTGGAATCGGTCACCGTGCAGCAGTTCGGCGATCGCTCGAACGAGTTCCTGATCCGGGCCCAGCAGAGCGAAGCGGAAATGTCTCATTTCTCGAAAAAAATCGAGCAGCTGCTGAAAGTCGGGTCCGGCGACGAGGAGCTTGAAATCCTGCGCGGTGAAATGGTCGGCCCTCAGGTCGGCAAGGATCTGCGGACCAAGGGTGGCCTTTCGCTGGTGTATGCCATGATCGGAACGCTGGTCTACATCTCCTGGCGCTTCGAATATCGTTTCGGCGTTGCCGCCATGGTTGCCCTGGCCCATGACGTGCTGGTCACCCTGGGTCTGCTCTCCGTTTTCGACCTCGAAATCGATCTGACGATCATCGCGGCTCTGCTGACCATCATCGGCTATTCCCTTAACGACACGATCATCATCTTTGATCGAATCCGCGAAAACATCGGTCGGCACGCCCACGAAACCTTTGCCGAAACGGTCAATCGCAGCATCAACGAAACGTTATCCCGGACCATCCTGACGTCAGGGACCACCCTGCTGGTGGTCCTGTCCCTGTTCGTCTTTGGCGGCAATGTCATCCACGGTTTCGCTTTTGCGCTTCTGGTGGGCATCATTGCCGGAACTTATTCGAGCGTCTTCGTCGCCAGCGCCCTTATTTTGTTCTGGGAGAAACATCGACCGTCGCTGAGCAAGACTCCCGCTGATAAGGTCGCTCCGTGATTTTTATGAAGAAAACGTCGATAAATTGGGAGCATATGCCGTTGATGGCGTACCTGGAGACCCTGCGCAAAAGCCTGATCGTTGCCGGCGGAACCTGGTTTGTTGCGTTTGTGGCCCTGTACGGCTTTGCCGAAGAACTTTTTTCCTGGATTGCCTTGCCCATGCGAAGCGCTCTGCCTTCGGGCAGTTCCATGGTTTTTGTTGAGGCGACCGAACCATTCTTCACGTATCTCATGCTGGCCGCGGTCGCGGCCCTGGCGGTTTCATTGCCGGTGATTCTCTGGCAGGTCTGGTCGTTAATCACGACGGGCCAGAGCAGCAAGCGGAAAGGGCTCGGGTTTCTCTTTATCCTCGGGGGGTGTTCGTCGTTTTTCGGCGGAGCCTATCTGGGCTTTGCTTACGTACTTCCCGTCATTTTTTCATTCTTGATTAATTTCGGGACTGAATCCGGTACCGTAGCAGCTATGCTTTCAATGGGCGAGTATCTGTCCCTCGCCCTGAAGATGATGCTGGCCTTTGGTTTGGTGTTCGAGTTGCCCGTAATCATGACCGTTCTCGCCCGGGTGGGGTTGGCGGACCGGCTCTGGTTCGCCTCGAAGCGCAAATACATGCTGATTCTGGCGTTCGTTTTTGGAGCCCTCGTCACGCCGGGGCCGGATGTCGTCTCCCAGTGTTCGATTGCTATTCCGTTTGTTATTCTTTACGAAGTTGGCATTCTGGGTGCCTGGCTTTGCCAGAAGCACCGAGCTGCTGCCGTTGGCGAAAAAGCCTAGGGGCAATCAAGGAACCTATCACTACGTTTTTATCGGAGGTCAATAAGTATGGGAGTTGCGTTTTTGGCAGTGCTTTTCGGTTTGGTTCTTCTCGTCTGGAGCGCCGACCGGTTTGTCGACGGCTCCGCTGCGGCCGCCCGTAATTTTGGGATGCCGCCACTGCTGATCGGCATGGTGATCGTCGGCTTCGGCACCTCGGCCCCGGAAATGCTGGTATCCGCGCTTGCGTCGTTCCAGAACAATCCGGGTATCGCTCTGGGCAACGCCTATGGCTCGAACATCACGAATATCGCTCTGATTCTCGGCGTAACCGCTTTGATCAGCCCCATCGCCGTCCATTCGCAGGTACTCCGCAAGGAATTGCCGATCCTGATCGCCGTCACCGCTCTGGCGGCCAGTCAGCTTTGGGATGGCGAACTCACCCGGATCGATGCCCTGGTGTTGTTGGGTGTTTTCGCTGGCCTGATGGCCTGGACCATTTGGCAGGGGTTGCGTAAAAAGACCGATGCGCTGGGCAACGAGATGGAACAGGAACTTGCGGAACAGACGATGCCGCTGGGCCGGGCGATCTTCTGGGTCGTCGTCGGTTTGCTCCTGTTGATCGCGAGTTCCCGAATCCTGGTCTGGGGGGCGGTGGAAATCGCCCACGGCTTCGGGGTGAGCGACCTGATAATCGGCCTGACCATTGTGGCCATCGGCACCTCGCTGCCGGAGTTGGCTTCTTCGGTCATCGCGGCGCGCAAAGGCGAGCATGACATCGCCCTGGGCAACATCCTCGGTTCCAACCTGTTCAACACCCTGGCGGTGGTCGGCATCGCCGGCGTGATTCAGCCCATGCCGGTCGCGCCGGAGGTCTTTTCCCGGGACATCCTGGTCATGGCCGCCATCACCCTGGCCCTTTTTGTCATCAGCTTCGGATTTCGGGGCCCCGGGCGGATCAACCGCCTCGAAGGGGCCGCGCTCATGGCCTGCTATGTCGGCTATACCGCTTATCTGGTCGTCGGCGTATTCAAGTAAAGAATGGAGATGGTATAATCCATGCCCGCCCCTTCCCCGATCAGTCGTCGCCTGGTGCCTTGGCTGGCTCTGACCGGCCTGACCCTGCTCGCCTTTCTCGTGGTCACGCCGTTTCTGTCGCCACTGGCCTGG
Source organism: Desulfuromonadaceae bacterium GWC2_58_13 (assembly GCA_001825565.1). GTDB lineage: Bacteria > Desulfobacterota > Desulfuromonadia > Desulfuromonadales > Trichloromonadaceae > Trichloromonas. The sequence continues at coordinate 14,587 of MHXM01000147.1, read as the reverse complement.
GCGGGGGTTCTGGCCTATGCCTCCTGGCCGGTGGCCGCGTGGATGCGCGCCAAATGCGGCCGCCACGACACTCTGGCGGCCAGCCTGACGACCGCCCTGATGGCACTGACGATCTTCGTTCCCCTTTTCTGGTTGGCCTGGATGGCGCAACAGGAAGTGAGCCGGATCTATCCGGCGCTGCAGGCGTTCGTGGCCGACCCGCCGCCGGTCCCGGAATGGCTGCGGCGGATTCCCTGGCTGTGGGACTGGGTCACACAGAAACGGGAAATGTTGCTGGCCGATCCGCAGTCCGTAATCGCCGCCGGCAAGCTCTGGCTCAAGGCCCATTCCGGGGAGGCGGCGGCCCTGGTCGGCGGTTTGGGCAAAAACCTGAGCAAGCTGGTGCTGGCGATCCTGATTCTGTTTTTCTTCTACCGTGATGGCGCCCGCATTATCCTGGAGTTGCGGCATGTGCTGGAACGCTTTCTCGGTCCCCGGGCTCATGGTTATCTGGTCGCCGCCGGCGCCACCAGCCGCGCCGTCGTCTACGGGGTGATGCTCACTGCTCTGGTGCAGGGAAGTCTGGCCGGCGCGGGGTATTGGGTGGCCGGACTGGATTCACCGGTTACCCTGGGGGCATTGACGGTCCTGTTCGCCTTGATTCCCTTTGGCACTCCGCTGCTCTGGGGTGGGGCGGGGGCGTGGCTTTTGTCCCAGGGGCAGATCGGCGCGGCTCTCGGCCTCTGGTTCTGGGGCGCGGCGGTGGTTAGTCAGGCCGACAATCTGCTACGACCACTGTTCATCAGCAGCGTTAGCGCCATCCCTTTTCTGCTGGTGCTGTTCGGCATCTTCGGCGGCATTCTGGCCTTCGGACTGGTGGGGCTATTCGTTGGTCCCATCGTGCTGGCGGTGGCTTGGGCGGTATGGCGGGAATGGGCGGCGCACCTGGACGAAATAGACATCGCGGGAGATTAATCGGCACCCTCCACCAATGGCTTGAGCGAGGAATAACCCATGGAAAATCCTTGGTTTGAACTAGGCATTGTCGTGTTGCTGATCCTGGGCAACGGCTTTTTCGCCGGGGCCGAGTTAGCCATTGTTTCGGTGCGGCGCGGCCGCATGGCCCAATTGGCGGCGGAAGGAGACAAGCGAGCCGCCATCGTGGAGCAACTGCTCGCCGATCCCCACCGCTTTCTGGCAACCGTCCAGATCGGGGTCACTCTGGTCGGAACCATGGCCTCGGCCGTTGGCGGCGCCGCTGCAATAGAAATCATTAAACCATTTCTGCAGCAAATTCCAATTCCCCTGGTCAGCAATATGGCTGAACCCATGGCGCTCTTTCTGGTCGTCGGTTGCCTTGCCTACCTCTCCCTGATTTTTGGGGAATTGGTGCCCAAGGCCCTGGCCCTGGAGTATTCGGAACGGGTTGCCCTCGGGGTGGCCCGTCCGATTCGCTTTCTGGCCCGCCTCGGCAAGGTGGCGGTTTCCAGTCTGACCCTGTCGAGCCGGATGGTTCTGCGGCTGTTGGGGATAAGCGCCAACGGATCGCGGGCTTTCATCACCCAGGAGGAAATCCAGCACCTGGTGGCGGAAGGACGGGAAACGGGGGGCGTGACCTCCACCGAGCAGGAATTTATCCGCAATGTGTTTGAATTTTCCCGGACCCAGGTGCGGGAGATCATGGTGCCGCGCCCCCGGGTTGTCGCCCTGGACCTGGAGCTGGAGCGTGATCGGCTTCTGAAGTTTGTTCTGGAGAGCCAGTATTCGCGCTTTCCCGTCTACCGGGGCGAACTCGACAACGTGGTCGGTTTCATCCATGGCAAGGACCTGCTGGGTCAGGCCGTGCAGACCTCCGACTTCAAACTGGAAACCGTTTTACGAACCCCGTTCTTTGTTCCGGAGGCGAAAAAAGTGAATGAGCTGCTGCGGGACATGCAACACGGGCACATTCATATGGCGATGGTGGTGGATGAGTACGGCAGCCTGAGCGGCGTGGTGACCACCGAGGATTTGCTGGAGGAACTGGTGGGGGAAATCGAGGACGAGCACGACCAGGGGGAACCCCAGCGCGTCCAGCGTCTCCAGGATGGTGGCTACTTGGTCGATGCCCTGCTGCCGCTCAACGATCTGAAGAACCTGCTCGGGACGCGCTTTGCCGAGGAGGTGCCTTATGAAACCCTGGCAGGGCTGATCCTGTTCGAATTGGGACATCTGCCCGTGGCGGGAGAACGGATAACCTGGGGTAACTATGTGCTGACGTGCGTCAAGGTCACGCAGACGGCCATTCGCAGGGTTAAAATCGAATCGGCAAAACCGGAAAACTCTCCCGGGACATAACAACCAGGTCCGTGCTTTCACCAGCGGTTCCCGGTATCTCGGAACCTGCTCCAAGATGGACAAAAGGCTCTCGCTCATTGAACCGGGCTTTTTCATCCCTCGCCCTCCATGGCCAGAGCTTAAAACCAAATCAAATTTTCGGGCCATTGCCCCTTTGACATCCCTGGACGTCTTGGCTAGAATGCCGGAGTTCAATTTGAACCTAATATCGGGAGGACGCACAATGAACAAGGTTTGCAGGTATTTCGGTTACGCAGCTTTTTCTGTTTTTTTAGGCGGATGCGCCGCGCCGACGATCACGCCCATCTATACTTCGACCGATAGCGAGCTGATGCGTATCGGTGGGGATAAGCCGGGCGACAAGGAACCGGAGGTGATCAATCTGGGATCCTATTGCCTCCAATTAGACGACAAATGGAAGGAAGACGGTCAAACGCCGGATGGCCAAATAATTTGGTCCAAGGACAGTTTCCGGAAAGTCATTCCTTGCCAGTAAAACGTCTCGTGACCAGCGTCAATCTTCAGTCCTGACCTATCCCGTCACGGTCGAACCATGGTGGGGGATATCGGGAAAATTGAATTCACCAAAGCAAACAGCCCCGCCGAATGAAACCGGCGGGGCTGTTTGCTTTTGATTTGGCGGCGAAGCTAGGCCGTAAAGGTCAGCTTTCGCTCCAGATCCATCGAGCGGGAAACCCGCTTGGCTTCGTTGATGGTAATGATGTCCGCCTTGCAGAGTTCGATGAGGTGCTGATCCATGCTCTGCATGTGGTACTGGCCACGCCCTTTTTCGATGTTCTGCTCGATTTCGTCGAGGCGCCCTTCGCGGATGCAGCCCTGGATGGTGGTCGTCGAACGCATGACCTCGATGACCGGGACGATATTTTCGCCGGTCTTGTCCTTGATCAGCCGCAGCGAGATGGTGGCGACAAGGATATCGGCCAGCCGCTGCCGGATGATCTCCTGGGAGTCGGGCGGAAAATGGCCGATCAGCCGATTGATGGTGGTCGCGGCATTCTGGGTGTGCAGGGTCGAGAAGACCAGATGGCCGGTTTCGGCCGCCTTGATGCAGGCATCGATGGTTTCGAGGTCGCGCATCTCACCCACCATGATGACATCGGGGTCCATGCGCAGGGCCGCCTTGATGGCGGAACTGAAATTCTCGGTATCGATACCGACTTCACGCTGAATGATGCAGCTCTTGTTGGAGGTGAACAGAAATTCAACCGGGTCCTCGATGGTGATGATGTTGTAGCTGTACTTTTCATTAATGAATCGCAGCATCGAGGCCAGGGTGGTCGATTTGCCGTTGCCGGTGGGGCCGGTGACCAGGATCAGGCCGTTGGGAGCCTTGACGATTTCTTCGAGCACCGCCGGCAACCGGAGGTCTTGAAAGGAGCCGACCGTGGGCGGAATCACCCGCATGACGATGCCGTAGGTGCCGCGCTGGCGGAAGATGCTGACCCGGAACCGCCCGCCGTTGGCCAACGCATAGGAGGCGTCGCATTCGCGGAGGTTTTCGGGCAGGGTCCGGCCGTTGTGCTCCATGATCTTGCCGGCGATGAATTCGGTATCCTCGGCGGTCAGTTTGGCCAGCTTGGAACGCAGCAGTTGACCCCGGGCCCGGAAAAACGGGGGGTTGTCCACCTCGAAATGCACATCGGACACCCGTTTTTCAAAAGCGATTTCCAGAATCTGATTCAAGGTTTTGATGTCCATGAGCGACCCCTTTATCAACGTTCAATGAACCATTGATGGCGTCGCAAAAACTCGCCAACTGCTGCGTTGCCGCGATCGTCTCGCTGCTTCGACGTACGTAAGTACGCCTCATTGCTCGACAATTGCGCGCCTTGCATTTGGCGCTTTTGGCTTAGCCATCCAATTTGATGCTTTTTGCGAAAGCATCGATCATTGAATCAAAAAAATTGCGGTTCAACCCTGCGGAGCGGCTTTTTCGATTTGCCGCCGGCAAAGAGCGTTTTCAAGGATCAATCCGGCCTGCCCGGCCAGAATGGCCAGCGAATCGACGGGAACAAACCCGGCCGGGCCATCCGCGTAAATCAGGGCGAGGGCCCGGCCACGGCTGCAGACGGGCAATAGCAGCATCAACGTTTCCCGGGGCGATCCAATCTGGGAAAAGAGCTGACCGGCAACCACCTCGTCATCGCTACGCCCGAAATACAACTGGCCTTCCGTCAGAACCTTATGCAACAGCGACGGCGCATCCAGGGGGATTTTAAATCTCAAGGGCGGTGACGGACCCTGCTTTTTATCCTGTCCGATCCCGATCCCCCGTTCCGCGATCAACTCGCCGGGACGAACGATGAAGGTCAGCGCCCGGTCGAAGGAAACAGCCACCCGCTGCAGCAGGGCCAGGGAGAGTTCCGGAGCGTCGCGAAGCTCTTGCAGCTCAAGCAGGTCGTTCTTCAACTCGCCGAACGAGAGCGGTCCTTGCACCTCAAAGTAGGTCTTGATGTACGCCAACAGGGTTTCGAAGAACCGGATCAGGTCCGCCGAAGCGACCCCTTCGCGGCGGGGCCGGGGCAACACCGCCCGGACTCCGTCCCGATAAGCCCGCAGAGAAAACTCCTCGGCGTCCGCTGGGGCCAGTTGCAGAATCGGCACCTGGGGATAGGCGGCTTTTTTCTCCTGCCGCAGCCGGATCTGATCGTCCATCGACCATCCCGCCGCCGATTCGTCGGGAACGTCGAAAATCAGCAGCGGCGCCAGCCCCTTGTTCAGGGACTGACCCAGAATCAGGTCGAGATCCCCCGGGTCATCGGTGGTGAAAATCAGAATCCCCAGGGGCTTGCAAAGGGTCATGACGACATATCGGGCGAGGGAATCCCGGCTGATGAAAACCAGGGCCCGGGACGCCCGCTGGGATTTGCCGGCAGACTCTTCCTCGGGCGGCGAGGAGAAGCGGACCAGAAAATCGACCAGTTTCTCCCGGTCGGCACCGTCAACCTCGGCCAGCAGATCGCCCAACGCCCGCCGGTGGAGATCGGCGGGATCGACCACTTCGATGCTGGAAAAGACCTCGGGAATTTTCCTTTCGATCCGGTCGATATCGCCGAGGCCCAGATCATCGGCGGAAAGCATGATGCCGGCGCCCTCCCCGCCTTCCGCCCCGACGGTATCGGCAGCGGCCTCCTCCATCCATTCTTCTTCGACAAAACCGCCATCGCGGTTTTGCTCGTCAAACACCCGCAGGGCATCCATCAACACCCGCTGGGTGTCGAGGTTGATCTCCTGGTGGAGCATTTCCGGGAAATAACGATATTCGTCGGAAGCAATCGTCGCATCGACATTGAGGGTGAACGTCCCTCGCGTCCAGCGGAGCATTTCGACCACGGTCATTTCGATCAGGTTCTTGAGACCCTTGTAGGCATCGTCTTTTTTCAGCTGTCCTTGCTCGATGAGGGTCGCAATCAAGGGTTTTCGGGAGGCGCCGGCGGCTCTCTGGTCGGCCAGGGCCTTTTCGCAAATTTCAGAACTTATCAACCGCATGTCGACCAGGATCTTACCGATACGCACACTGGTATTCGAATGATTGGCGCTGCCGATGTAGCCATCGTTAAATACCAACTGGCACTCCCCGCGCCCTCCCTTGACACACAGGGTTCCGGATTTGCGGGTCGAATGCAACAGTTGGATGACATCGACTATGGGGAGGTGTTCGAGATCGCCGGTAAAAGACATGCTTTATTCTCTCTCGAAAGCGTGATGACGCGAACAGCCGCATGCCCGCGCTGGCAGCGGTCCGGAAGGTACCATCGGATTCGCCGAAACTGAGAAAGTGGAGATGAAAACCATTTCAACTTAATCCAAACCACGCATCATTGCAAGAATACTTATACATGGCGCGGCCGCGGGCCGGATGCCCCGATTCAAGCCCGGCCAAAATTCGAACAAGCCAGGTAAGGCTTTGTTATTCCTTGTTCCTTGTGTTATCCTCCGGGCCATCTCTGATCGGCTTTTGCAATCATGACGGGAAGGTACATGTCCGGCGACAAACAGATCGTAGAAATTTTTTCCGACGGCGCCTGCAGTGGCAATCCAGGGCCCGGCGGCTGGGGAACCCTCTTGAAATTCGGCGGGGCGGTCAAGGAGCTCTCCGGATTCGCCGCGGAAACCACCAATAACCGCATGGAACTGACCGGCGCCATCGAGGGATTGGCGGCGCTGAAACGTCCTTGCCGGGTTCGCCTGACCACCGATTCGGAATATGTCAAAAAAGGGATCACCGAGTGGATCCACGGCTGGGTCAAGCGGGACTGGAAAAATTCGCAGAAAAAAGACGTCGCCAACCGTGATCTGTGGGAACGGCTGCTGGAACTGACCCGCAAGCATGAGGTGGAATGGCACTGGGTGCGGGGCCACGCCGGTCACGCCGAAAACGAGCGTTGCGACGAACTGGCCCGGGCCGCCATCGCTGTCGGCAGGGATAGACAGTAAAAAATTCCCTGCTAGAATGATTAAAGCGTTCCCCAATCTCCCCTGTGGGGTTCATTTTCGTCAATCAAACACAATGCACCGGACCCGATCCGCAATCCGGCGTCTACCGCTGAACCCATGAGCCGCATGCCTGCTATCGCCCTAGCCACCAGCCTGCCGCCAGCGCCTCCCGGCGGAGAAAGCGCGCCGTCCTTCGAGGCAATACTTTCGCTCGGCCTGTACGCCGGCATCGCGCTGTTTCTCATCGGCACCCTGCTTTTTCTGGCCTGGTATCTCGGCCACAAAACCCATTCTCCCATGAAAAGCGAGCCCTACGAGTCGGGGATCGCCCCCTCCGGCGTGGCCCGCCTGGTGGAACCGGTTCCTTTCTACCTGGTGGCCATCTTCTTCATCGTCTTCGACGTCGAGGCGATCTTCATCGTCTCCTGGGCGGTGGCCTGGGACCGGCTCGGCTGGGCCGGTTTTCTGCAGATCGGCTTTTTCATCGTGATTCTGTTTCTCGGCTTGGTCTACCTCTGGAAAATGGGCGGCCTCGACTGGGGCCCGAGCGCCCAGAGGCGCGGCCGGAGGGTCGAATGAGCGAAGAAATCCCGAACAACGTCATCCTCGCCAGCCTTGACGACGCCATCAACTGGGGCCGCAAAAACAGTCTGTGGCCGATGTTTTTCGGCCTCTCCTGCTGTTTCGTCGAAATGATGACCAGCATGACCCCGCGCTTCGATCTGGCCCGTTTCGGCGCCGAGGTGCTGCGCGGCAGCCCCCGTCAGGCCGATCTGATGATCATCTCCGGCACCCCCTTCAAAAAGATGGGACCGACCATTCTTCGCCTGTACGAGCAGATGGCCAACCCCAAATGGGTCGTCTCCATGGGCAGCTGTTCCAACTCGGGCGGCATGTACGACGTCTACAGCGTCATCCAGGGGGTCAACCAGATCATCCCGGTCGATGTCTACATTCCCGGCTGCCCGCCCCGTCCCGAAGCTTTCATGCAGGGACTGATGCTGCTGCAGGAGAAGATCGCCCGCGAGGAGCGCCCGGCACGCAAGGTGTTCGGTCTGGCCGGCGGCAGCGAGGGGACCACCGTGCCGATGCTGATCGACGGCGAAAGCAAGAGCCGCGACCCCCGCGGCCCCGGCTACGGCAACAGCCCGATTCGCGGCAGCTCCCGGCAGCATCCGTATTTCAAGGGGAGCCGCAACGCCGAGATCTGGACCCCAGCGCAGCCGAAGGTGGAATTTCCCGCCTCGACGGGCGACTTGCGCCGGGCGCTGACCGAGCGCTTCGGCGACAAGGTCCGCGAAGACCGGACGGCGGCCGACATGCCGACCCTGCTGACTTCGGCGGAGCAGGCGCCCGAGCTGCTGCGCTTTCTGAAAAACGAGGCCCCGACCCGCTACCGTCGTCTCGAAGACCTGACCGCCGTCGACGAAACCACCCGACAGAGACGTCCGGAAAACGACCTGACCCTGATCTACCACCTGCTCAACTTCGACGACCCCGGTTACCTGCGGATCAAGGTGCCGCTGTCGGGGGAAACCCCGACCGCCCCCAGCATCACCGACATCTGGCCCAGCGCCGACTGGTACGAACGGGAAGTCTTCGACATGTACGGCATCCGCTTCGACGGTCACCCCGACCTGCGCCGCATCCTCATGCCCGACTCCTGGCAGGGGCATCCGCTGCGTAAATCGCACCCCTTCCGCGCCACCGAGATGTCCCCCTACACCGCCGCCACGGCGCAGACCATGATCCCCAAGGACGGCGCCGCCTTCTTCAAAGGCAAACAGTTGGCCCCGGGCGAAGAATCGATGATCCTCAACCTCGGCCCGCACCACCCCGGCACCCACGGCGTGCTGCGGCTGGTGCTCAAGCTCGACGGCGAGGAAATCTCGGAACTCGATGCCGATATCGGCTATCACCATCGGGGTGCCGAGAAGATGGCCGAGCGCCAGCACTGGAACCAGTTCATCCCCTATACC
>MHXM01000147.1:1118-5812 GCA_001825565.1 Desulfuromonadaceae bacterium GWC2_58_13 | reverse complement strand
GCGTGCAGAACAACCTGGCCTACCTGCATCCGGTGGAAACCCTGCTCGGCGTCGAGGTGCCGGAGCGCGCCCAGTTCATCCGGGTGCTGCTGTGCGAACTGTTCCGCCTCAGCAATCACCTGGTCTGGCTCGGCACCTTCGCCCACGATGTCGGCGCCATGACGCCGGTCTTCTACACCTTCGAGTCGCGGGAGAAGGTCTTCGACATCGTCGAGATGATCACCGGCGGCCGCATGCACCCCTCCTGGCTGCGCATCGGCGGAGTCCCCGAGGATCTCCCCGACGGCTGGAAGGCGGTGGTCGATGCATTCACCCGCGACTTCGCCGCCCGCATCGACGAGTTCGACCAGCTCCTCAGCGATGGGCCGATCTTCCGCGCCCGCACCGAGGGGATCGGCCCGGTCAGCCGCGACCAGGCCATCGACTGGGGCTTCTCCGGACCCAACCTGCGCGCCACCGGCCTGGCCTGGGACCTGCGCCGGGCGATGCCCTACTCGGGTTACGAAAAGTTCGATTTCGAGGTCGTCACCGCCGGCGGCGGCGACTGCTTCGCCCGTTACAAGGTGCGCATCGAAGAAATGCGCCAGAGTCTGGCCATCGTTCGTCAGGCCGCCGACAAAATGCCGGCCGGGCGCTGGATCTGCGACGACTACCGCTACGTCTACCCGAAGCGGGAGGACGGCCTCAACGATATCGAAAGCCTGATCCACCATTTCGTCAACGTCACCCGGGGGATGACCGCACCGCGCGGCGAATGCTACCGGGCCATCGAGTCGAGCAAGGGCGAGTGCGGCTACTACGCGGTATCCGACGGCGGCAGCATCCCCTACCGGATGCGCATCCGCACCCCGTCCTTTCCCCACATCCAGGCGGTCAACCCGATGAGCCGGGGCTGGCTGGTCGCCGACCTGATCACCATCCTCGGCTCCATCGACTTCGTCCTGGCGGATCTGGACCGATGAAACACAAACCGGCCTCGCGCCCGTTCGCTACGCTCACTCGAGAACGCAGAGGACACAGAGAAGGGCCAAACCATTATGATTTTGTTTTTTCTCTGCGATCTCTGTGAGCTCGAGCGACTGAAAGGAGCGGGCGAGAGGACGCCTTTGAAAAAATTTATATTATGAGCCAACTTCTCGACAACGAAACCATCGCCGCCTTCAAGGCCAAAACCGCCGCCGTCGCCCATCCCCGGGAGCTGGTCATCGACCTGCTGCGAGCCATTCAGGAGCAGGTCGGCTGGGTGCCGGACGAAGGGGTGGAACTGGCGGCGGAGATCCTCGGCCTGCCGGTGATCGAGGTGGAGGAGGTGGCCACTTTTTACGATAAGATCTACCGGCAACCGGTGGGGCGACAGGTCATCCACCTCTGCGATTCGATCTGCTGCTGGAGCCGGGGCGGCGAGGAGGTCGCCCGCCACCTCCGACAGAAACTCGGCGTCGGCTTCGGCGAAACCACCGCCGACGGCGCCTTCACGTTGCTGCCGACCTGCTGCCTGGGGGCCTGCGGCGAGGCACCGGCGATGATGATCGGGCGGGAAACCTACGGCGAGCTGACCGAGGCGCGGATCGACGAGATTCTGGAGCAGAAACGAAAGACGATTTGACGTAGGGGCGGACTGCTCCGCCCAGGGCGCATGCAATGCGCCCCTACCGGAACCGGAACCTATGACCGCATACCCGCAACTGCTTTTCAAAAACCGCCATCTCGGCGCAACGGTCTCGCTCGACGACTACCGCAAAAGCGGCGGCTACGAGGGATTGGCCAAAGCGCTCAGGGAACTGAGTCCGGCCGAGGTGCGGGAGACGGTCAAGGCCTCGGGGCTGCGCGGCCGGGGCGGGGCGGGCTTTCCCACCGGGACCAAGTGGACCTTTTTCCCCAGCGACCAGCCGGGCGAGAAGTATCTGGTCTGCAACGGCGACGAGATGGAGCCGGGCACCTACAAGGACCGGGTCTTGCTGGAAACCGACCCGCACCAGCTGATCGAGGGGATGGTGATCGCGGCCTACGCCATGCAGATCCCGGTCGGCTACATCTTCATCCGTTACGCCTACGCCCGGGCCACGGCCGCCCTGGAACGGGCCCTGGCCGAAGCGAAAGCGGCGGGACTGCTGGGAGCGAACATCCTCGACAGCGGCTTTGCCTTCGAGCTGCATCTGCACGGCAGCGCCGGCCGCTACATCTGCGGCGAGGAGACCGCGCTGCTCAACGGCCTCGAAGGCAAGCGACCCAATCCGCGCTCCAAGCCGCCCTTTCCGGCGGTCCGGGGCCTGTTCGGCAAGCCGACCACGGTCAACAACGTCGAAACCCTGGCCAGCGTGCCGCACATCCTCACCGGCGGCGCCGACTGGTTCAAGGGGCTGGCCGCCACCGAAGAAGGGTCAGGCACCAAGCTGTTCGGCCTCTCCGGCCACCTGAAAAAGACCCCCTGCCTGGAGCTGCCCATCGGCGTCAGTCTGCGGGAGGTGGTGGAGGAGCACGGCGGCGGGGTCTGGAAGGGGCGCAGATTCAAGGCCTGCCTCCCCGGCGGCGCCTCGACCCCCTATCTGCGGGCCGAACATCTCGACACCTCCCTGGACTTCGGCCCGCTGGAGCAGGTCGGCAGCCGGTTGGGAACCGCCGGGGTAACGGTCTTCGACGAAACCACCTGCATGGTGGCGGCCACCCTCAACCTGAGCCGTTTCTTCGCCCGCGAAAGCTGCGGCTGGTGCACCCCCTGCCGCGACGGCCTCCCTTACGTCTGCTGGCTGCTGGAGAAGATTGAGGCCGGCCAGGGAACGCTGGACGACATCGACAACCTGCGCGGCCAGAAACACAACATCGACGGCCGCTCCTTCTGCGCCCTGGCCATGGGCGCCATGGGCCCGGTGGACGGCCTGCTGCGGCTGTTCGAGGAAGAACTGATCGATCACGTGAAACGGGGCAAATGCCCGGTGCGATAACGATGTAGGGGCAACCCCCCGTGGTTGCCCTTGATCGCGGACGCAAAAATGTCCGCCCGGGCAGGCACAGGGGCCTGCCCCTACAGGAAAATCCGATGCCGACCTTAACCATCGACAACCAGACCATCGCCGTCCCCGACGGCACCAACGTCCTCGAAGCGGCGAAGCAGCTGGGGATCCACATCCCCCACTTCTGCTACCACGAGGCGCTGGGGGCGGTGGGGGCCTGCCGGCTGTGCGCCATGAGTTTTCTCGAAGGGCCGGTCAAGGGGGTGCAGATGGCGTGCATGGTCGAGGCCAAGGAGGGCATGGTGGTGTCGACCCTCGACCCCGAGTCGATGCGGCAACGCGCCCACGTCATCGAATGGCTGATGATGAACCATCCCCACGACTGCCCGGTCTGCGACGAGGGCGGGGAGTGCCAGTTGCAGGATCTGACCATCGCCGGCGGCCATTCGATCCGCCGCTACCGGGGACCCAAGCGCACCTGGGTCAACCAGCAGCTCGGCCCCTTCGTCGAACAGGAGATGAACCGCTGCATCCAGTGCTACCGCTGCCTGCGCACCTATCGCGATTACTGCGGCGGCGACGACTTCGGGGTGATGGGCGCGCGCAACCGGCTTTTCTTCGGCCGCTTCCGCGACGGGCGATTGGAAAGTCCCTTCTCCGGCAACCTGGTCGACGTCTGTCCGACCGGCGTCTTCACCGACAAAACCTATCGCTTCAAGAGCCGCCTCTGGGATCTCGAAGAAGCCCCCTCGATCTGTCCCCACTGCTCCCTCGGCTGCGCCACCATCCCCGGCGGACGCTACCGCGAACTGCAGCGGGTCCGCGCCGGGATCAACCGGTCGGTCAACGGATTTTTCATCTGCGACCGCGGCCGTTTCGGCTCCGTCTACGGCAACCACCCGCAGCGGCCGCGCATTCCCCAGGTCGCCGGCCATGACACCGGCTGGGACGAGGCCATTGCCCGGGCCAGAAACCTCATCGAAACGGCGGTTGCCGAACACGGCTCCGCCAGCGTCGCCCTGCTCGGCTCGCCAAGGGCGACCCTGGAGGCCAACTTTCTGCTGCGGCAATGGGCGCGGCAGCTCGGCACCCCCCTCCTCGTCTTCGATTCTCATCCCGGCCGCGACCGCGCCGCCCGGGTCGTCGCCGCCCGGCTGGGCACCCGGGCCCGCAGCCTCGAAGAGGTCCGCCACAGCGATCTGATTGTGGTGGTCGGCGCCGACCCGCTGGCCGAGGGGCCGCTGCTGGCCCTGGCCCTGCGTCAGGCGGTGCGCGCTAGCGGCAAGGTGCTGGTGCTCGATCCCCGTCCGGTAGCGCTCCCCTGCGCTTTCGAGCGGCTGCCGCTGGCGGCGGAAAAGCTGCCGGCCGCCCTGGCCACCCTGACCGGCGGCGAAACCAATGCCTTCACCGATGCCGAATCGGCGTTCCTGGAACAGACCGGCCAGCTGCTGGCGCAGGCGAAACGGCCGATCCTGGTCGGCGCCGTCGATCTGCTCGGTGAAGCCGGCGTCCATGCGCTGCTCGATGCGACCGAAGCCCTGACCACTCCGGAGCGTCCCTGCGGCGGTGTGCTGCTGCTTACCGGCCCGAACAGTTTCGGCGGCGCTCTGCTGGCCGGGGACGGCCCCGATTTCGATCAGTTGCTCGACCGGATCCTGGACGGCCGCATCCGCGCCCTGGTCTGCCTCGAAGCCGATCCCTGCGGCGACAGTCCCGATCCCGGCCGGGTCGAGGCGGCGCTGG
>MHXM01000147.1:739-907 GCA_001825565.1 Desulfuromonadaceae bacterium GWC2_58_13 | reverse complement strand
CGAAACCCCGGGAGCCCTGCCCTGTCCGGCCTGGGCGGTGCTGGCCGAGTTACTCGGGATGGAACCAAAGCTGGCCGATATCCGCGCCCATTTGACCGAAATCGATCCTCGTTTTGCCGGACTGACCGAGCTTCGGGCCGGCGACGAAGGAAGGCGGGTGAACGGATA
>MHXM01000147.1:0-731 GCA_001825565.1 Desulfuromonadaceae bacterium GWC2_58_13 | reverse complement strand
TGCCGCCGCCGGCCCCATCCGGATTTCCCCATTGCCAGCCGGCCCGCACCCTGCCGCTGCTGGCCGTGGAAAATCTGTTCGGTTCGGAAATCCTCGCCGGCTTCTCGGCGCCGCTGGATGCCGTCCGCCCTCAGCCGTACGTGCTGCTCCATCCCCTGGACGCCGAACGCCTGGGTCTGGCCGAGGGGGACCGGGCGCGCCTGGTGGCGGAGCGGGGACGGTCCCTGGTGCTGGTGCGGGTGACGCCCGACATGGCCCCGGGAGCCGCCATCGTGCCCCGGCTGCGACACACGGCCCTGGAAGCCTTCGTGCCTGGCGCCCGAATCGACTGCACCCTGGAAAAAGAGGGGGGATCATGAACGAACTGCTGATCACCCTGGCCCTGATCCTGATCAAGCTGGTGCTGATTTTCGCCGTGGTATTGACCATGGCCGCCTATCTGGTGCTGGCCGAGCGGAAGATTCTGGGGCGCATGCAGCTACGCTACGGCCCAAACCGGGTCGGTCCCTTCGGCCTGATGCAGCCGCTGGCCGACGTCATCAAGCTGCTGTCCAAAGAGGATTTCATCCCGGATTCGGCCGATAAGCCGCTCTTTTTCATCGCCCCCGGCATCGCCGCGGTCACCGCCCTGCTGACCTTCGCCGTGGTCCCCTTCGCCCCGCCGCTGCATCTGTTCGGCCGCGAGCTGCCGATGGTGGTCTGCGACCTCAACGTCGGCGTCCTCTATTTTC
>MHXM01000146.1:32698-35277 GCA_001825565.1 Desulfuromonadaceae bacterium GWC2_58_13 | reverse complement strand
ACAACTTTCAACGCTTCCTCGACACGGGGCGCCGGTTCAATCTCATCGCGGAGACCGGCGATGGCCGACTGCATGCCGGCAGCTCGGGCGCTGTCATCCCCCGAGTGGACAATCCCTATGCCCACTACCTGACGACAGAGGAAAAGGCCCAGGCAATTTCTGAGATGAGACTTGTCTGGAGTTCCTCCAACCTCGCCGGATTTTCGCAGGACTTGGCCCCCTGGTTGGGCGTTATTGTAGAGGCTCTGTTCCAGGAAATCTCCTCCGTTGCGACATTTCCGGAAGAAAACTTTTTCGTTGGTACCGGCAAGGTGGGTGAAATTCACGGGCTCCCCGTGACGGCAAGCGGGATCGCCGAGGCGCAACGGATGCTCTTTCAGCATCAGCCCGGAACGGCGGGATTCGCCAAAGCTTTTCGAGAAATCAGCCAATACGTACCCATAGGTATCTCCTATCCTGACGGGAGAACTGTGATTTTCAATGACGTTGTCGTGCCGGCGCAAGCGCCGCTGGCCAAGCCCTACACGGTCTTTCGGCAAAAGGTAAAGGAACTGTACGAAAACCATCTGCCTCTTGTGGCGGCCCGCGAAGGGCAGGAGCTGGAGCAACGTGTTCGCGAGGCGCGTAACGCCTTGTCGAGTCTGGTGGAGGCCATGCGTCAGCGGCTGGGGGACGGCCGGACGCTCATCGACCGTGCCGAGGCGATGCCCGCTGGTGATACGTCGGCCTTGATGATGGCTTACGAGAGTCTGGAGAACTTTCACGGCCGGCTCCTGGACGAGCCCTATTCCCAGATGAGGGACGCCAGGGATATCTTGAGCGGTGCCGGGCAGAGTGGTCCGGAGACCCAGGCCGCCAACGAGGTTCTCAACCAAGTAGGACAGCTCTCGAGTGATTTGCACGCAGCCAAGGCCCGGCTCAAGAACCTGTCCACCAGGCCGCAGGATCGCAGCGCCGAAATACAGGATTTTTACGTTCAGTTCAAAGAGGCTTACGAAGCGAAGAACGATGCGCAGCTGATGAGCCTGCTCAGCGACGGCTGGGAAGCCGGGGATGGTACCACCCTGTTCGATGTGGAAAGCTATTTCCGCAACATGTTTACGGTTTTCGACGATATCCGGGTGGAAATCCGCAACCTGCGGGCGGAGACGGCGGGGGGCAACCGTTTTCGGGTCAGCTACGATCTGGAAATCACCGGGCGGGTGTTCGCCGACGATCTCAAACACCAGGAACAGTCCTCGGTGGTCGAGGAAGTCGAGGTCTTCGACAATGGCCGGATCAGGATCGTCCGGACTCCCCAGGGACGATTCTGGTACCCCAACTGAACCAACCGGTGCAGTTGGGGGCAATGAGGAAAAAGTTCCGGCCGGAGGCGAACGGCCCCGGCCGGATGCTGTTTGCAGGTCAGAACAGCGGTTTCGGCTGACTCAGCAGGCGGTATTCCGGGCCTTCGCGGACGAAGATCAGGGCCGCTCGGCCGGTGTCGACGACGCGTTGGGTGGTGGCGATGTCGGTGTGCTCGCGGGTGTAGGTGACGGCGACGAAGACTTTGCCCCGGCCGTCCGAAGTGATATTGTCGATGGTGTAGCGGATGCCGATGTCGTGGGAGCTTTTGAGCCCCCGGCGGATCTGGGTGTCGAAGACCCTGTCGTCGCCGGTGTAGTTTTCGGACAGATAGCCGGAAAAGCGGATGGCGTCTTTATCCTGATAGGCTGCGATCATCTCGTCGAGGGTCTGTTGAACCCGCCGGTGTTCATCCCAGGCGGGGGCGGCCGTCGTTTCCCGTGGCGGCGCCGATTTCACGAAGGGTCCCCGGACGCAGCCCGCCAGCAGCACGAGGAGTAAGGTCGGCAGCATGATCGTCAATCGAAGGGTTCCGGTCATCGATGGTCTCCTTGAGATTTTGTTTATCCGGGGCCAAGTATACATGCTTGTCGCGCAATCCGGTAGGATTGGCGCAAGATCCGGCCCGATGCGGCGGATTTTTCGTTAATCATTTTGTCCCCGGAGTGTTTATGTGAAATAATGCGCGTCATTCCAACGGGAGACTTTCATGACCGACCAGCCCCAGCGTCTTTACCTCATCGACGGCTCCAGCTACATCTACCGGGCCTATTTCGCCATCCGCCACCTGTCCAACTCCAAGGGCTTCGCCACCAACGCCGTGTACGGCTTCGTCAACATGCTGCTCAAGGTGGTGCGCGAGCAGGCGCCCGATCATCTGGCGGTGGTCTTCGACGCCAGGGGGCCGACCTTTCGCAAGGAAATCTATCCCGAGTACAAGGCCAACCGGGTCCAGATGCCCGAGGATCTGGTGCCGCAGATTCCGGTGATCAAGGAGATCGTTCGGGCATTCAACATGCCGGCCATCGAAAAGGCCGGCTTCGAGGCCGACGACATCATCGCCACCCTGGCCAAGAAGTTTGCCGCCGAGGGAATGGAGGTGACGGTGGTCACCGGCGACAAGGACCTGATGCAGGTGGTCAGCGAGCGGATCCGGCTGCTCGATACCATGAAAGACAAGTTTTCCGGATTGGCCGAGGTCGAAGAGCGGTTCGGCGGCACGCCGGACAAGGTGA
>MHXM01000146.1:13553-32654 GCA_001825565.1 Desulfuromonadaceae bacterium GWC2_58_13 | reverse complement strand
GGGGTGCCGGGAGTCGGCGAGAAGACGGCGGTCAAGCTGATCAAGGAGTTCGGTTCGGTGGAGGCGCTGCTGTCGCGCCTCGACGAGGTGAAGGGAAAACTGCGGGAGAACCTGCGTGAGTTCGGCGAGCAGGCGCGCTTGTCCAGGCGGCTGGTGACCCTGATCGACGATATGGAGCTGGATCTCGACTACGACAGTTTTTCCCTCTCCGAGCCGGACCGGGCGGCGCTCACCAACATTTTCAAGGAGATGGAATTTCACAAACTGGTCCAGGAGTTTTCCACTGAAACCCGCGCCACCGGCGAAGGATATCATGGCGTCCTGACCGAGGCTCAGCTCGATGCGCTGATCGCCGAACTGAAACGGGCCAAGCGGTTCGCCTTCGACACCGAAACCACCAGCCTCGACGCGGTGCGGGCCGATCTGGTCGGGCTGTCCTTCGCCGTGCGGGAAGGCGAGGCCTGGTACATCCCGGTCGGTCATCGCTATCTCGGCGTTCCCGAACAGCTCGCCCTGAAGCTGGTGCTGGATAAACTGCGGCCGATTTTGGAAGACCCGGCGTTGATCAAGATTGGTCAGAATCTCAAATACGACCTGTTGGTGTTGCGCCGGGCCGGCATCCGGGTCGCCGGCGGCGCTGTCGATACCATGATAGCTTCGTACTTGGCCACCCCTGCATCCAAAAGCCACGGCATGGACGCCCTGGCCAGCGAATTGCTCGGCCACAAAACCATCAGTTACAGCGAGATGACCGGCAGCGGCAAGAACCGGATCGGCTTCGAAGAAGTCGAGGTGGAAAAGGCGATCAACTATGCCGCCGAGGATGCCGATATCACCCTGCGTCTGGCCGGGGTACTTGAGCCGAAATTGGTTGAGACTCACCAAGAAAGGTTGTTCGCCGAGGTGGAGATGCCGCTGGTCGAGGTGCTCACCGACATGGAGTGGGCCGGGGTACGCATCGATGCGGGCTTTCTCGGCACCCTTTCGGCGGAGATGGAAAAAAAAATGGCCGCGCTGGAAACCGAAATCCACCAACTGGCCGGCGGCCCTTTCAATATCGGTTCGCCCAAGCAACTCGGCGAAATTCTTTTCGAGCGATTGGGCCTCCCCCGGGGCCGAAAAACCAAGACCGGCTGGTCGACCGACGGCGAGGTGCTCAACAAGCTGGCCGAGGATCACGCTATCGCCGCCAGGATTCTCGACTACCGTTCATTGGCCAAGCTCAAGGGGACCTACACCGACGCCCTGCCCAAGCTGGTCAACCCCGAAACCGGGCGTATCCACACCAGCTTCAACCAGGCGATCACCGCCACCGGCCGATTGTCGTCCTCCGATCCGAACCTGCAGAACATCCCGATCCGCAGCGAAGAAGGAGGCCGCATTCGCGAGGCCTTCATTCCCGCCGAAGGAAACCTGCTGTTGGCCGCCGACTACTCGCAGATCGAGCTGCGCGTTCTGGCGCACATGGCCGACGAAAAGGTGCTGCAGGAGAGTTTTTCTCGCGGCGAGGATATTCACAAAAGAACCGCCAGCGAGGTGTTCGGCGTCTTTCCCGAGATGGTGACCCCCGAGATGCGCCGGCAGGCCAAGACCATCAATTTTGGGGTGATCTACGGCATGGGCGCTTTCAGTCTCGGCAAGGATCTCGGCATCGGCACTCGCGAGGCGCAGACCTTCATCGACAACTACTTCGCTCGTTACCCCGGCATCAAAACTTTTATGGAGAGCAAAAAGGACGAAGCCCGCGAGAAACAATACATCACCACATTGCTTGGAAGACGCTGCGCGGTACCTGAGATTTCCAGCAAAAACGGGGCGATTCGCAGTTATGCCGAACGCAACGCCATCAACTACCCGATTCAGGGGTCGGCCGCCGACATCATCAAGGTCGCCATGGTGCGCATCCACCGGCGACTGGCCGCCGAGGGATTGAAAACCCGCATGGTGCTGCAGGTTCATGACGAATTGGTTTTTGATGTGCCTCGGGACGAACTGGAAACGATGCGCGAGCTGGTGCGAAGCGAGATGGAAGGGGCGGTCAAACTCAACGTGCCGCTGGTGGTCGACATCGGGGTTGGCCGCAACTGGCGGGAGGCGCATTGAGACGATCCGGACCAGGAACCCAATCAATGTTCGACTCCAGCTATTGTTTTAGAGAAACTATTGTTTTTGCTGGATTTTATGGATCGTTGACGGTTACCGTTAAAATAAACACTTGACAGCCGCTATTTGCAGAGTCTAATTTTCTTACCTCCTTGAATGCCTGCCCGCGTATCGCTTCCCGGGGGGATTGAAGTATCGCGCAACAGGACGGTTTTGATGCAGAAAGTACTGATGATCGATGACGATCGGGCGTTTCTCGATTATATCGAAAGATATGTGAGCGAGCGTTATCCCTCGCTGGAATTTACCACCTGTCTTGATCCGGTTCGTGGGCTTGCCGCTATCGACGCCGACCTTTCGCTGCTTCTGCTCGATCTCGAAATGCCGGCTCTCGACGGTGGTAAATTGCTTACTTATGCGGTTGATAAAGGGGTTCGCCGCAGCCGTATTATCATCCTCTCCGGCCGTGACGCCGAATACCTGCACAAGCGGTTTCCGATGGGGAGCTGTCTGGCGGTTCTCAATAAACATGAAATACGGCAGAAAGCCGTACTTGACATGATCTTCAATTCCCTCCAGGAAAAATGTATCGCCAAAGTGGCCGAGATGTAATCTTGCCCGCCGGGCCGCCTTTTTCCTCACCTTCGCCATATCCAAAAAAACCAACACGGTATGCTAGACTTTATCCCGGCTGACGCTTTCTATTCGGTTTCGGCAACATCAGGGGAGGGTTTTATGGTTTGGTTGCGTTTACTGCTGGGAATGCTGGTCCTGTTTCCCGTTGCGACGCTGGCAGCGGAGGAAATCGTCGGCAGCATCAAGACCGTGGAGGGAAGCGCGGTGGTCGTTCGGGACGGTGGCCTGCTTGAGGCTCGCCCGGGAATTCGCCTGTTGCGTGGCGATGTGCTCAGAACCGGAGAAAACGGACGGATCGGGGTGATTTTTCGCGATGATACCCTGCTGTCGCTGGGGGGCGATACCGAGATGGCTATCGAGCAGTTTGCCTTTGCTCCGGGGGCCGGTCGTTTCGGCCTGGTTCTGCACATGATACGAGGAGTGGCCGCCTTTCTCTCGGGGCAGATTGCCAAACTGGCGCCGGATGCGGTGCGGGTGGAAACGCCGGTGGGGACGGTAGGCGTGCGCGGTACCCGTTTTTTGATCCGGATCGAAGGGTGATTCCGCTGAAGGGTGCAGGAGGGTGCATGAAATTCTGGCGTCTGTATGTTGCGGGAGCGTTGTCGATCGGGATACTGTCCGGCTGCGGCCAGCCGAAACACCTGTTCGTGCTGCTTCCGGAAGAGGACGGATCTGTCGGCCGTGTTTCGGTAACCAATCCGCAGGGGGGGCAGGTTCTTGACCAGGCCTGGCAGATGACGGGCATGGACAGTGCCGAGGAGGCGCCCCGGACGCCCCGGATTACATCCGCCGAGCAGGTTGAAATTTTGTTCGGGGATGTTCTCGCCGTTCAGCCGCAACGTCCGCTCCACTTTATCCTGTATTTCAAAGAAGATTCCTCCGATCTGACCGAAGCATCCCGGGCTCGGATGCCCGCGGTTATCGAGGCCATTCATGCGCGGCAATCGGTGGACACCAGCGTGGTTGGACATACCGATACGGTTGGTCCCAACGACTACAATATCCGCTTGTCGCAGGAACGGGCCGAAATCATTGCCCGTCAACTGGTCGAGGCCGGCATCGATGCGACGATTCTCGAAATCAGTTCCCACGGTGAGCGCAATTTGCTGATCGCTACCGGCGATGAGGTGTTCGAGCCGCGCAATCGGCGGGTCGAAATCACCGTCCGCTGATTTCAGACGGAAACGCTGAGTATGAAAGATCTCCATCGCACCCGGGTCATGATTGTCGTCGCGGGTATCCTGCTGACGCTGTCGGCGGTTGTCCTCTCGATCTGGAGACCGTTGCTGCTCCAGGATGTTGACCGCAGGGTTTATGATCACCTCCTGGGGCAAGGTGTTGCGGGAACCGAAGTGCCGCGGGTGGTTGTGGTCGACATCGACGATGGCAGCTTGCAGCGCTACGGTCAGTGGCCCTGGCCCCGTTCCCTGGTGGCACTCCTGCTTGAGCGGATACGCCAGGCAGGGCCCAAAGCGGTGGGGGTGGATATTCTGTTTACCGAGCCCGATCGCAGCCGTGCCGATGCCCTGCCGCCGCCGCTGCGGAGTCAATTGGCCGAGGAGTTACGGACGCCGGTGTTCGTAACTCCCGATGCGGCCCTGGCCGAAGTCCTTCGGCTCGGGCCGTTTGTGCTGGGTTTCAAGTTGCGATTCGAAGAATCCGCCGCTACCGACTTGACCATGGCGGGGCTGCCCGCGCTCAACATCGCCTCCCCGTCACCGTCCCTGTTCCAGGCCCCGGGGGCGCTGGTCCCTCTGCCCGAGTTCGTCCAGTCGGTTTCAGCCGCCGGCTTCCTCAACGCCAGCGCCGACCGCGACGGGGTCTTCCGCCGCATCCCCCTGATCATGACCCACCATCGGAAGGTTTATCCCGGACTGGCCCTGGCGACGCTGTTGCGGGGGATTTCCCCGGCCGTTCACGTGTTGACCGATGCTCGTGGCGATCTTTTCCTGATCTGGAATGGTCGTCGCATTCCGGTGGATGCCCAGGGCAACTTTTTGATCAATTTCCCTGAGGTGAAGGATTCGCGATGGCGGGTCTCCGCTGCCGGGATATTGGAGAGCCGGGAGCCTTCTCCTCTCCTTCGCGACAAAATTGTTTTTCTGGGTGCCTCCGCAACGGGGTTGGACAGCCGCTTGATTTCTCCCTTGGGCGATTCTTTCAAAGGGGTGGATGCCCACGCCTGGGTGGCCGCCAATCTGTTGCAAGGGGATTATCTGCACGTTCCCGGCTGGGCGTCCGGCGCCGACGTGCTTCTGCTGATGATTGGCGGCCTCGTGCTTCCACCACTGCTGGCCTGGGTTTCACCACTGGTTGGCCTGGGAGTTCTCGCTTTGTCCGGTTGGGGGCTTTGGGCGGGAGCGGGCTGGCTGTTGGAGGCGCAGGGTGTGTTCCTGTCGCCGGTGGTGCCCCTGCTGCTGCTCTGCGCCGTTTCCCCGATGACTACGCTGCTGAGTTTCCGGTACCAGAAGCAGCATGCCGAAGAGCAGGAGGAACAGACGGAGTTCATGCAGAACTTCATGATGCAATCCTTATGCTCGCTGGCCAGCATTCGCGATATCGAAACGGGTGAACATATCCTGCGGACGCAGAAATATCTCCAACTGCTTGCCGAAGAGTTGCATGGCGATCCCGCTTTCAGCAAAATCCTGACCCCGGAAACCATTGACCTGCTTTACCGGCTGGCCTCCTTGCACGATATCGGCAAGGTCGGCGTGCCGGATGTCCTGCTGCTCAAGCCGGGGCGGCTGACCGAGGCTGAATTCGAAGAAATCAAGAAACATACGATTTACGGGCGGCAGGTGATCGTCGAGGCGGAAGCGCGGGCCGGAGTTTCCGGAACCCTGGCCCTGCAGATGGCCAAGGATATCGTCTATTGCCATCATGAGTGGTGGAACGGCGCAGGCTATCCCGAGGGGCTCAAGGGGATGGAAATCCCTCTCGCCGGTCGGCTGATGGCCGTAGTCGACGTGTATGACGCTCTGGTGAGCCGGAGGGTTTACAAACCGTCGGTCAGCCACGACGAAGCCGTCGCGATCATCCGTGAGCGCAGCGGCGTCCAGTTCGACCCGGCGATTGTCGCCGGGATGCTGCGAGTCGAAAAACGCTGGCGTCGGATTCATGAGTCCTTGAACAATCATCCCATCGATCCGCGGGCGGAGTCTGTCCGGACGACCTGACGACCGCTGGCTCGGGTACGTATTCCCTTGACAAAACGGCGCGCTCTTGACGATTATATGCAGGCTAATGAGTGATTGTTTTTATCGCCTGCAAGGAGAGAGTCATGCGTCGTTTTCGTACTTCCTGGAGCCTCTGCCTGCTGAGTGTCTGCCTGCTGGCGGGACCGGCGGCCGCTTTCAACCAACCCTCGGTCAACCTCGGCTTCACCAGCTTTCTGGACGGCGGCCCCCCGGCCGGCCCCGGTCTGTATCTCACCGAATACCTGCAATATTACACCGCCGATAAACTGGCCGACCTGCCGATCCCCGACGCCGAAGTGGATGTCACGGTCAGCCTCACCCAGGTCATCTATCAGTCCAACACGGAAATTCTTCCCGGCGCCCGCTGGGGCCTCAATGCGATGCTGCCGGTGGTGTTCATCGACAGCGATCCCCTGCCGGAAACCGATTCGGGCTTCGGCGACCTGCTGGTCGGTCCTTTCCTGCAGTGGGACCCGATCATGGGATCGCAGGGCCCGCTCATGCTCAACCGCATCGAATTGCAGACCATCTGGCCGACCGGAAAATACGACGAGGACCAGGCGCTCAATCCCGGCAGCAACCATTTCTCCTTCAATCCCTACTGGGCGGCCACGGTCTTCATCGGGCCGAAAGTCACCGCATCCTGGCGTCTCCACTATCTCTGGAACGACAAGAACGAGGATGGCGGCGCCCGATACATCCAGCCGGGTCAGGCCTGGCATGGCAATTTTACCGCAGCGGTCGAAGTGGTTCCGAAAACCCTGCGGATCGGGGTCAATGGTTATTTCTTCGATCAACTGACCCACACCAGGGTCGACGGCAGTTCCATCGACGACGACGAACGGGTTTTTGCCATTGGTCCCGGCGCCGTCTGGCACATCAACCAGGATATGCACCTGTTTCTCAATGCCTACAAGGAAAGCTCCGCGGAACACCGTCCCGAAGGCGAGCGCTACAACCTGCGTTTTGTCTGGCACCTGTGAGTTTTTCCGCCTGTCCGAGGTGAAACGGCCAGCCGGTCAACGGGCTGGCCGTTTCACCTCCCCTCCTTTTTTATCTCCGTGGTTTGGTTAGCGACCGCTATTCGGTTCCGCCAGTTTCCGATTTTTGATCAGAAAATTAAAAACCCCTATTTCTAAAACATAAATTGCTCTGTGGTATAATTGGGGAAAATGGACATCCGGGGGGATCTTCGGGTGTTTGTATCTTTTCTGAGGTGTCGAACTGAGCTACGGGGGATGGACAAAATGACAAACCGAAAATCAGGTAAAGACAACGGAACTCTCCTCCATCACATGCAGATGGTCAAGGAGGGTAAACGGTGTTTTGAAAACGCCTTCCAGAGTGTGGCCCGGATGATCCTCGAAGAGGATATCGAGAAGGTCGTGGTCAACGGCAAGACCACCTATGACTTCAAGATTTTTCGAACGGGGCGCAAGCATGTCATTGGCATGTACGACGAGATCAACAGTTTCGTCTCCTTTGTCAAGGATGCCTCCGAGGGGGGATCCTCCAAGGAAATGGCCTACGTCCTGGTTGGCGAACCCGGCAACGGCAAAACCTTTTTCGTCGAGTTTCTCTGCGGCAAGTACCGCGGTTTCCTGTCCCGGCCGGAGAACTGCAAGTACACTTTCCAGTTTACCGGACTCGAAAAAATCGGCAGCTACGGACGGATCGGCGTTATCGAATCGCAGACCTACGAAGACCCGATGATCCTGGCGATGAACCTTTTCGACAGCCCGGATGAAAACCGGTTGTTTCTCGGCAAACAAGGCTTTTCCGATAAGGACATCGACCGGCTCTACCTTGATTATCGACCCTTGGGGGCCTGCAGCGCCTACATCTGGAATGACCTGCGGGTTTTCACCGGCGGCGATATGGACGAGACCCTCAAGCTGATTAAAATCGTACCGGTGCCGTTGACCGAAAGCCTGGGGACGGTGACCGGCAAGTATGCAGCCAAGGACAAAATCACCTCGAGCGCCGTCGATCTGCTCGGGGAAGAGTCGATCCAGCGCCTGCTGCACATCACCGACACCAACAACCCCTACCGGTTCGATCTGCGGCGGGGGGCTCTGGCCCGGGTGGCCGGCGGCGGCATCCATTTCTCGGACGAGATCTACAAAAACAAGAAAGACCTGGTTCAGGTCTATCTCGGGGTGATCCAGAACCGGGTGATCGAGATCGACGGCTACAAGTGGCCGATCGATATGCTGATCATCGCCACCAGCAACAACGCCGAGTTCAACCGCTTTCTGGCCGAAAAAGAAGAAGCGCCGATCGTCGACCGCTGTCGCATCTGCTACGTTTCCCACAATACCAACTATCGGATGCAGAAACACCTGACCGCCTACGCCATCGGCAGCGATACCAAAACCACTCTGACCCGCGAGGATCTGCATCAGGATCCCAACCTCAACTACGCGGCATCGATCGGCGTCATCCTGTCGCGGTTGCCCCATTCCGAAAAACTCACCCCGGTCGAGACCATGAAACTGGCCGCCGGCGAAGTGGCCGGAGAGAAAAGCCTCAAGGCCCTGGCCGAGGTAATCGACAAGCTCAATCAAGACCCGGATATCACCAAGCGTTTTGGCCAGAAAGGCCTGGGACAGCGAAACCTCGGACGGGCCATCCAGTTGCTGGTGGAAAGTTCAGAGACCAACGAAGGGCGCTGCATGGTCGCCTATGATGTGTTCAATGCCATCGAACGGGTTATTCTCGACTATGTTTCCGATGCCCACGACCGGGCCAAGTATCTGGAAGACCTGAAGATTGCCCGGGGCATGTATCGCGAACGGGTAATGACCGAAATGTTCAACGCCTACATGGATGAACCGTTTGCGATTCGCAAGGACGTGATGAATTATGTCAATACCATCATTGGCATCGACGCCGAAAATCTCGGTCCGGACAAGATGTGGAAGTACAAGGACCCGCAAACCGGCGAGCTGAAGGCGATGAAGATTGACGAACGCTACGTGCAGAACGTCGAGGACCGTCTCGGACTCAAGACCGAAGAACAGCGCGAAGCCTTCCGAACTTCGGTGCGTAAAATTTACGGACAGAAAATTTCCGTCGATCCCAACTACGACTTCATGGACAACCTCGAACTGGTCAAGGCGGTCACCGATGTGCGGCTCAAGTCGGATATCGCCGGCGCCGGCAGCCTGATCGGGGCTCTCGCCAACCGAACCAACGAGGAAAACCAGAAACTCTACGACCGCATGATCGACACCATGCTGAACAAGCTCGGTTATTGTCGGACCTGTGCCCAGAAAACCATCGAGTATTTCTGTTCCCAGGAGGATGAAAGGTAGAGGGGCGAGGCGACCATGAACCCCAGACTGAAGGCATTTTTCAACAGCATCAAGGTGCAGGGTTTGTCCGTCGAGCGGGAACGGCGGCTGCTGCAAGAGCTGAATTCCGACGGCGACCACGGTCTGGTTCCGCCGACCGTCAGGCCGGCGGGCCGGTTGGACGATACCCTTGCCCGGCTGTACGGCGCCAGCGACCTCTGGG
Organism: Desulfuromonadaceae bacterium GWC2_58_13; assembly: GCA_001825565.1. Classification (GTDB taxonomy): domain Bacteria; phylum Desulfobacterota; class Desulfuromonadia; order Desulfuromonadales; family Trichloromonadaceae; genus Trichloromonas. The sequence goes on along the minus strand of MHXM01000146.1, from coordinate 23,196 downwards.
CCATTCAGAAGATGGAGGCGGGACAGGGCTCGTACACCACCAATATTCGTTCCCTGGATGAACTGCTCGAACGGGACAAACAGCGGGAACAGGACGGCTTTCCCCGCAAGATCCGGGTTGGCCGCATGATCCGGCCCGGCCGGGGCGGTGACGACAAGGTGGTGGTGGTACCGACCACCGTCGAAGAGAAGTTCCTTCACGATCCCTCCTTTCAGCCCCCCGAAAAAGGCGATTCCACCGGCGGGACCGGGGACGGTGAAGAAGGGGAGGTTATCGGCGAACAGCCGGTGCGTCCCGAACCGGGAGCCGGAACCGGCGGGGCGGGCCAAGGCGAGGGGGGGGCACACGAGGTTGAATCGAGTGCTTACGATCTCGGCCGGATCCTTTCGGAAAAATTCGAGCTGCCCAACCTGAAAGAGAAGGGAAAGAAGCGCTCCCTGTCCCGTTATACCTACGACCTCACCGACAAAAACCGGGGCTTCGGCCAGGTACTCGATAAAAAAGCCACCCTGCGCAGCGTGCTTGAAACCAATATCGGATTGGGAAATGTCCCCGACTTCAACGATATCGACACCACCCGGTTGCTTATCACCCCCAGGGACAAGGTGTACCGGGTGCTCTCCAAGGAGAAAGACTACGAATCGCAGGCGATGATTTTTTTCCTGCGCGACTACTCGGGGTCGATGTCTGGCAAACCCACCGACATTGTGGTCACTCAGCATGTGCTCATTTATAGCTGGCTGTTGTTCCAGTATGAGAAGCAGGTTGAGTCGCGTTTTATCCTGCATGATACCGAAGCCCGAGAAGTCCCCGATTTCTATACCTACTACAACTCCAAGGTGGCGGGCGGCACCAGGGTGGCGGCGGCCTACAAGATGGTCAATGAAATCGTCGACAAGGAGAACCTGGCCAAGGATTACAATATTTACGTGTTTCATGGCACCGATGGCGACGACTGGGATTCCAGCGGTCAGGAGGCGTTGCCCGAACTGGAAAAAATGTTGAAGTATGCCAGCCGCATCGGCATTACCATCGCCGAGCACGTCGCCGCGATGAACAATGCCGGCAACACCGAGGTGCAGAGATACCTGACCCAGTCCGGATTGCTTGAAAAACATCCATCCCTGATTCGCCTGGATGTCATGGGTGAGGATGCCGATGAACCACGGATGATCGAAGGGATAAAGACGCTGATTTCGTAGGGGCGAACCTTGTGTTCGCCCCCCCTGGATGTTGGCGGGCTCACCCCACGGGGGAACGATTATGGAACTCATTAGCCAGCATACAAAAAAAATCATGGAGGGGTGCAAAGAGCGGGCTCGGGATGCCGGTCTGCGCTTCGATAACGAAACCCTCGAATATATCGTCACCAACCGCGATATGATCGAACTCTCGCCCAAGGTCATGATCCCGACCCTGTACGACTACTGGGTGCAGGACGTCGAGGTGCTGAAGGAAAAAGGGCGTTACGAGCTCTATCCCGGCAATCCCTACGAAACGGTCATCAATACCCGGCCGGCCATCTCCTTTTACAATGACAACAACCCCGACTGGCTCAACGTGATGATCTTCTACCACGTGCTGGCTCACATCGACTTTTTCCAGAACAACACCTTTTTTCGCCATACCTGGGACTTCGATCTGACCGGTCGGGCCCTGGCCGACAAGCGGTTGATCGCCAAACTCCGTTCCGAAAAGGGGCGCTGGGTCGATTATGTGATCGAATTTTCCCGTGGCGTTGACAATCTGGTCGGCTATTTCGACGAACTCTCGCGGCTGCATCGTTCGTCTCAGGCGGATTGTTCCCGGCGTCTCGACTACTATTTGGACGTCTTCCTGCAGCAGGTGAAAAAGGTCAAAATCAATCAGTACGTCAAGGAAATCGAACGTTTCAACGACTGCCGCCGCAAGTACGGCGAGCGGGGAGAATCAACGTTTTTTGCCGATACCGCCGTAAAGTATCCGGAATTTGAAGCTCTTTTCGAAAAAAGCAGCCGGGTGGCCAAAGGTCGCAACCGGGACCTCCTGCAGTTCCTGATGGATCATTCGGAATTTCTCAACAAGGAAGAAAACAAGTGGATGAAAATGGTGATGGAGGTTGTTCGCAAGACGTCCATCTACTTCCAGCCGCAGATCCGGACCAAGATCATGAACGAAGGCTGGGCCAGCTACTGGCACGAAAAGCTGTACATGCAGGATGAACGGATTCGCGGGCACGAAATCGAGTTTGCCCGGGCCCATGCCGGAGTCACCGCCATGCCACGAGTGGGGATGAATCCCTATGCGTTGGGCATGCGGCTCTTTTATTTCATCGAGGAGATGGCCGACAAGGGGAAACTGTCCTACGATTTCGAGCGTCTGCTCGATATCAAACAACGGGAAAAGTACGACAGGAACGTCGGCGCAGGGCTGAAAACCATCTTCGACCTGCGCGAGAACTTTTGCGATTTCATGTTTGTCAATACCTTCGTCGATCAGGATTTCGTTGATAAAAACAAGCTTTTTGTCGCCGACCGACGGATGAACCAGGAACGCATGACCTGGGAGATTTACGTCAAGAGTCGCAAAGCCGAGGATTATCGCCAGATGGTGCTGGACAGTCTTTATCATCCGCCGTGGATTGAACTCGACCAGGAATCCTCCGCTGGCAAGACCTTGAAACTGATCCACCGGTTCGAGGGCAAGCCGTTGGTCAGCGAATATATCGCCAATACCATGCTGGGGATCGAATTCCTCTGGGGCGGACCGGTACAGCTGGAGACCAGTGAAGTTGATGCGGAAACCCCTGCCGAGGTGGGCAGCGGAGCGCCGGCCTTCTGGACGCCGCCGCAACCGGGCGCTCCCGGGCCGGCGGGGGCGCTCAAGTGGCGGCGGGTGCTGTATGAGATGAAAGACCGCCAGCTCAGCCGGGTAGTGGTCGCGCCGTTTACGACCTGAGCGATTCGCGTGATCGCCCTTTAACATGTTGAAACGGGATGACGGGTTGCCATGGATAACATAGAGAAGGCTTTATATCAGGTTGCCGGCCTCATGAGTGAATGGGAGCAGCGCGCGCCCATCCCCTTTGAAGAATTTTTGAAAGTGCTGGTTGCTCAGCCCGACCGGGTGCTGCGCAATGCTTTTCAGGTCTTTCACGATTTGGTGAAAAGTCATGTATTCGAGGGTCCCGACGATAATCCGAACGATCCCGAATCGATTCATTACATGCATTACGACTGCTCCAAGTTGTTTGTCCAGGGGACGGATAACCCGTTTTTTGCCGACCGGCTGTTCGCCAACCGGCTGGTCAACCTGGTTGAATCGCTCAAGCGAGGGGCCCAGCAGAACAAGATCTATATCTTCGAAGGTCCCCCGGGGAGCGGCAAGAGCACCTTTCTGAACAACTTGTTGATGAAATTCGAGCAGTACGCCAATACCGAGGCGGGTTCCCGGTTCGAAGTGGTCTGGAGGTTGAACCGCAAAAATCTCGGCAAAATTCCCGCCCGCAATGCCGACCGATTTCTCGACAAACTCTCCAATTTGCTCGACGAATATGAATTCGGCCAGAGTGAGCTGATCGAAACCAAAGAATTGATGTACTCTTCCGAGGATTATGTCGAAGTTCCTTGCCCGAGCCACGACAACCCGATCCTGATGATTCCCAAGTCGCTGCGCCGGAATTTTTTTGAAAGTCTGTTCAAAAACAATGAACATGGGGAGCGCTTGCTTACCGAAAAAGAATTCGACTGGGTGTTCCGCAGTACTCCCTGTACCATCTGCAGTTCGCTTTACCAGGCGCTGCTCAGCAATCTGAAAAATCCCCTCGATGTCTACCACATGATCTATGCCCGTCCCTACCAGTTCAACCGCAGCCTCGGCGAGGGAATCAGCGTCTTTACCCCCGGCGACAAGCCGGTCAAGCAGAACATTCTGACCAACGATATCCTGCAGAACCGCATCAACACCCTGCTGCGCGACAGCAACAAGGTCAAATACATCTTCTCTCGATATGCCAAGACCAACAACGGCATTTACGCCCTGATGGACATCAAGTCGCACAACACCGAACGTCTGATCGAACTGCACAACATTATCAGCGAAGGCCTGCATAAGGTCGAGGACACCGAGGAAAACGTTAATTCTCTGTTCCTGGCCCTGATGAATCCCGAGGATAAACAGAATATCCAGGGCTACCAGTCATTTCTCGACCGCATCGAATACATCAAGGTGCCTTATGTTCTCGATCTGAACACCGAGGTTGAAATTTACCGCAATATTTTCGGCACTCACATCGACAGCAGTTTCCTGCCCCGGGTTCTGCATAATTTTGCCCGGGTGATCATTTCGACCCGCATGAAATCCCATTCCACCGCCATGACCGAATGGATTCAGCAACCGTACAAGTACCGGCTCTACTGCGACGACAATCTGCTGTTGCTGAAGATGGAGATCTACACCGGTAACATTCCCAAATGGCTCGACGAAGAAGACCGCAAGCGGCTCAACGCCAAGCGGCGGCGGCGGATCATCAGCGAGTCGGAAACCGAGGGGGATAAAGGGTTGTCCGGGCGGGATTCGCTGAAGATTTTCAACGACTTTTTCTCCACCTATGCACGCAAGGACAAACTCATCGACATGTCGGTACTGGTGAAATATTTCACCAAGAGCACGAACGAACTGGGGTCGATCGTCCCCGACAGTATCCTTGATTCATTGACCCGGATGTATAATTACACCGTGCTGCAGGAGGTCAAGGAGTCGCTTTACTACTACAACGAGGATCAGATCTCCAAAGACGTGCAGAATTACCTGTTTGCCGTCAATTTCAAACTCGGCTCGGTGGAAACCTGCAAGTTCACCGGCGAAAAACTTGAGATCACCGAAGAATTTCTGTCCGGCATAGAAAACCGCCTGCTGGGTCCAAAGGCCGAAGACGGCAGTCGACAGACCTTCCGCAGGGAAGTTCAAAAAGAGTACACCGTCAAGGCATTGACCCAGGAAATCATGTTTGAAGGGCGCAAGGTCACCGAAACCAGTCTGTACAAGTCGCTGCGTGAACGGTACATCCACAATCTCAAGGAACGGGTTCTCGAACCGTTTCTCGAAAACGAGAATTTCCGCACGGCCATCAAGGATTACGGCCGCGAGGATTTCAAAACCTACGACAAGCGGATTCGCGATGACGTCACCTTTCTGATCACCAACCTGTGCAAAAAATACCAGTACACCAAAAACGGCGCCAAGGAAGTCTGCATCTACGTCATCGACAACGACATCGCCAGGCAGTTCGCTTCGTCCTGATATCCCCGGTTGTTCCAACCATTGAACTGGTCCGCCCCAACGACAGGGTTGCATCGGCAGCAGGGTGGAGGTACAATCGGCCCCGTCTTTTCGTGGTTCCTTCCGGAACCTCCGATTACCCCCTGAATTTTTGCTGAGGAGTACTGTCATGCCCCTTCTCGATGGCACCCACGGGAACCTGTTCGGTTACCTTCTCTGGGGGTTCGGTTTTACCGGCTCCCATCGTTTTTATTACGGCCGGCCCATATCCGGCACGATTTATTTTCTCACCTTCGGGGTTTTCCTCATCGGCTGGATTGTCGACCTGTTCCTGATTCCCTCGATGGCCAGCACGGCCGAAAACCATTACAGCCAGGGTCGTTACGATTACAATCTGGCCTGGCTGCTGCTGACCTTTCTCGGCCTGTTTGGCATTCACCGCATCTATATCGGCAAGTGGATTTCCGGCATCGTTTACATGTTGACCGCCGGTCTGTTCGGGATCGGCTACGTCTACGACTACTGGACCTGGAATCAACAGGTGGCCGAAGCCAACGGGCAGTTCCGTTCGATCCGGTAGCATTTGTGGACGAGCCGGATGTCGTGATATTGCCGATCGACGGGACGCTCGACCTGCACACCTTTTTGCCCCGGGAGGTCGGTACCCTGATCCCGGATTACCTGGAGGAGTGCCGGAAGCGGAGGATTCTGCAGGTGCGGATTATCCACGGTAAAGGGCAGGGGATTTTGCAGCGCCGGGTCCACTCGATTCTCAAGCGCTTGCCCTATGTGGGTTCGTTTCGGTTGGCCGATGAATCGGGGGGTGGCTGGGGGGCGACCCTGGTTCGGTTGTTGCCCGGGACGACCGAATAATGCCGGCTTTTGCCTTCAGTCTTCTGTCCGATCCCCTGGTTTTACGAAAGGTTTTATGCTGACCTTGACCAGAGACTACCGGGTCCGTTTTTACGAGGTCGATCACCGGGCCCGGCTGCGGCCGGCGACCCTCCTCGATTATCTGCAGGATGCCGCCGGCGAGCACACGATCGCGCTCGGCATTGCCGTAGCCGACCTGCGCCGGCGCAATCTGACCTGGGTTTTGTCCCGTACCCACGCCCGTTTTCTGCACTATCCCCATGCCGGCGACACCCTGCGCGTGCAAACCTGGCCGTCGGGGCGGGAAGGGCTGTTCGCCCTGCGCGATTTCGAGGTGCATGACCAGGAGGAGAGGCTGGTCGCCCTGGCGACGACCTCCTGGGCCGTCATCGATGTAACCACCGGCCGCCCGGTCCGGTTGGACAGCGCCCTGCCCAAGTATCCTCTTCATGACCGTCGCGCCATCGCCGCCGACTTCGCTTCCCTGCCGAAAATGATCGGTTGCGCCGCCGAGATGGCGTTTCAGGTGCGCCGGTCCGATCTCGACATCAACCATCACGTCAACAATACCGTTTATCCCGGCTGGGCTCTCGAAACGGTGCCCGACGAGATCGACGTCTCCTGCCAACTGAGCGAAATCGAAATCGGCTACCGGGCGCCGGCCACCTGCGGCGACCGGGTGCTGTCGCGGATTCAGGCCGAAAATACCTCCTCTTGTCCGACCTTTCTCCATCAACTCGTCAACAAAGCGGACGGCCGCGAATTGACCCGGCTGAGGTCGACCTGGCTTCGACTCCGCTCAGCCACCGAATCTGGTTCGTAGGGTGAGCGGAGTCGAAGCCCGGATTCAGAACCTAAACGTTCCCGTCACATAGGCGAAAGCTCCCGTTTCGGGAACTCGCGCGCCCGAGCGGAAAGGATCGCGCTGATAGGAGAGATGGCTGAAATAGTATTTGTCGAAAACGTTGTTGACTCCCGCGAAAATCGACCATTTGTCCCCTTTGACTCCCGCCTTGATGTCGGTTACCCCCCAACCGGCGGTCTCTTCTTCGTTGAGGGTATCGTCGACTCGATCTTGCCGGTCGGCAAAGCGTTCGGTGAGCTCGGCGAAAAACATTTCCCGATCGTAGCGTAGGGAAGCGCTTCCCTGCCACGGTGGAATTTCCACCAGTGGTTCGCCGCTGTCGTCATTTTCCCCCTCGGTGTAGGACAAGACCCCTCGCAGGTAGAGATCGAGCGGCAGGGCCAGTTGCCCGGACATCTCGCCGCCCCAGATGTTGGCGTCGACGTTCTGGTAGGTGCGCGCCGCGGGCAGGGTGCCCAATCCCGGCCCGTCGGGATCGGGAACATCCACCACGTAGATGTAGTCACTGAGGTCGCTGTAGAAGAGCGCGGCGCTGGCGTAATGGCGCTCGCCGGAGACTTTGACGCCGATATCCGCCTGGTTGTTGCGGGTCGGCTCCAGATCGGGATTGCCGATCCAGTTGGTCGCACCGGGCATCATCATGGTCGGAATCCGCTGCAGGCCGATATAGAGTTCCTGAGGATCGGGGGTGCGGGTGCCGGAACCGAGGCCGGCGAAAAATTCCAGATGGTCCTGCGGTTTCCAACTGAGCTGCAGATTGCCGCTGGCTTCGGTGAAATCGGCGTCATTTTCGAGGCTTGAACCTGCAAAATAGGGTTGATAGAGGGTGGCCAGGCGGTCGTCGCTCAATCGGTCGGCTTCGACGGTGGTCGAATCGAGGCGGATGCCTCCCTTCAGGGTCCAGCGCTCGGCCACCGGCCAGGTGTACTCGGCAAAGACGCCATAGTTGTTCACGTCGACGTCGGGGATCATCGGCTGGGGCGTGTAGGCCAGGTAACTGGCGGCTTCGTTGGTGGCATCCCAGTTGCGGTTGTAAAAGTCGATGCCGGTGCCGAGGGTGCCCGGCCCCACCGCGAAATCCCCCGATAACTGCATGCCGTAGACCCTGCTTGTGGCATCGGTTTCCATGGAATAATCGCGTGTCACGGCCATGCTGGGGGTCGAGCTGGCCCGGTAGCTGTCGTGCATCAGGTGATCGACCTGGTTCCAGTAAACCTGCAATTTGGCTTTCTTCCAGGAGTCGGAAAGGTCTTCCATGGTGGTGGTCCAGTTAATGCGGTGAGTCCGGTCGTATTCGGCATCCATGAACAGGTAGGGATAGAGCACGTGGTCGGCATCCTGATAGGAGTAGCCCAGTTCGGTGCGCAGATGATCGGTGAGATTGACCCCCCCCTTGGTCCAGAAGGTGTTGATATTGTAGGCCCGAGAATCGATGTCGTCCGGGTTGTAGCGGTTGGGGCTGGTGGCGGGGTAGATGTCGGTGAGGCGCTTGCCGTCGCCCGATTTGGGAGACAGCGAATATTTGTAGGCATAACCGGCCAGGGCGTCGAACTTTTCGGTGCCGTAGGAGGCCGTGGCGGCCGCGTTGACCATATCATGGGATCCGTAGGTCAGGTCGGCGGTCATGCCGGGTCCGAGGTCGGGACTTTTCGAGACCGCGTTGATGACCCCGCCGAGACTACCCGGATTGCGGACATCGTAGGGACCTTTGGTGATTTCGATGTAGTCCACCTCGGCGAAATCGAAATGAAAGGACGGCGGGTCCATGCGCGAGGGACAGCCGCCGTAGAGCCGCACCCCATCGAGAAAGACATTGATATTGTCGCGCTGAAAGCCGCGAAGGACGATGTCGTTGGCAATCGCCCCCTTGTTTACGGTGCTGATGCCGGGGACCAGCTTGAGCGCCTCGCCAATGTCGCGCGCCGAACTCTCGCGAACCTCGCGGATCGTCAGGTTCTCTTCGTTGGGTTTGACCTCTTGCCCATGGACCACGATTTCATCGAGGATGGTCGATTCGGCCCGGGCATGGCCCGAAATAATGAACACAAGAAACAGGGGAAACAGATGAAGGAACGATCGGAATCTCATTTCAGTCTCCTTTGTTAGAGGATGGTCGTTATTGCAGCTGGAAACGAATGGGCAGGGAAATCTCGGCCCGGGCCGGCGGTGGCGGAAACGGACAGGATTTGGTCACTGCGTCCAGGGCGCAACGGTCGAGGATGCCGTAGCCCGAGCTGGTGACCACCTTGAGATCTTCGACATTGCCATCCAGAAAGATGATAAAGGAGACCACCACCTGTCCCGCCCAGCCTTTGCGGCGGGCGATCATCGGGTAACTGACATTTCCCATGACCCGGTCGCGGATATAGGCGAAATGCTCCTTCAGGTAGATTTCTCCAGCCGTGGCGGTTCCCTCCGCCGTTCCGCTCGCGCCCCTGCCGGCGGCGCCTCCGGCTCCGGTGACTTGAAGGGGAGCGGTTTCCTTTCCCGCATCCGGAGCACTCTTCCGGTTCGACAAGGTATCATCCGGCCGGGCCGACGGTTCCTGCGCGGGTGGTGCCTCCGGGGATGCGGCCACCTTCGCCGGCGCGGGCACGGGAACCGGATCGGGCGCCGGTACCAGCCGGGGTTTCGGCGCCGGCGCCG
>MHXM01000146.1:13368-13524 GCA_001825565.1 Desulfuromonadaceae bacterium GWC2_58_13 | reverse complement strand
CGCTCGACAGGACGCTCAACCGGAGGTTTCACCGGCTGTTCCACTGGCTGTTCCACTGGCTGTTCCACCGGTTGTTCCACCGGTTGTTCCACCGGTTGTTCCACCGGCGTCGGAACCGGGGGCGGATTGGCCGCGGCGGGGTTTTCCATGGGCCGC
>MHXM01000146.1:11389-13362 GCA_001825565.1 Desulfuromonadaceae bacterium GWC2_58_13 | reverse complement strand
TCGGGGCCGCCGTCTTGATTGACGGAGGCGCCCCGGCGCAAATCGAGCTGAACCAGATCGATGCGCACCGGCGCGACCAGGCTGGTACTCAGCCACCACAACCCGGCCAGGGCCATGGCGTGCAAGCCAAGCGAGATGATCCAGGATATGATCAGCCTGAAGGTCACCGGGCTGCTTCCGTCTGCAGGCTGACCCGGTGAAAGTCGAGGCTTTTTACCCCGTCCATGACGTCGACGAAGTGCTGCAAGGCCACCTGCCGGTCGGCCCGGATCAACACCGGGGTGTCCCGGTCAACAGGCGCAAGACTGTCGCGAAGCTCCGAAGCCAGGGTCGGGCGGGCGTTGACGAACATCCGTCCCTGCTGGTCGATTTCGATGGTCAGCGTCTTCAGCGTTTCCGCGTGCTGGGCCGTGGCTTCGGGCAGGTTGATGCGGATGGCGCCGGTGGCGATGAAGGTCGAGGTGGTCAGCACGATGGTCAACATCACCAGCATGATGTCGATAAAAGGGATGACGTTGATGTAGTCAAACTCCTTTTCGTTCATGGTGAACCTCCCAGCGCAACAACATTTCCTTGACCCGGCGCAGCAAAAGGTTGTAGCTCGTGATGGCGGGAATGGCCACCACCAGGCCGACGGCGGTGGCTTTCAGGGCCAGCGCCAGCCCTTCCATGATCCGGCCGGTATCCATGAAGCCGTCCCGTCCCATGGTGTAAAAAGTCAGCATGATGCCGAGCACCGTGCCGAGCAGGCCGATGTAGGGGGCATTGCTGCCGATGGTGGCGATGATGTGCAGCTTGCCGGTGAGTTCCAGCTCGACCAGCGCGCGATCCGGATGGTCGGCGATGACGAACCGGCGATAGAACAGGATGCGCTCGATGGCCACCGCCATCGCCACCACGCTCATCGCCACCAGCAGTCCGATGACGCCGTAATCAATGGCGCCTTTCAACCAATCCATGAGTTTTCTCCTCGGTTTTTTTGGTCATGCGGGTGAACAGCGCCGCCGCGATGATCAGGCCGTTCGGTTCGATACAGCCGAAACAGACGGTGCCGCCGCCGGCACAGGCGGCCGCGAGGCAGAGCTCGCTGTCGGCCTCCCCATGACAACTTATCGAAATAATAACTCTTTCTGGTATTTGCTGGGGCTGGTCGGATGCCGGTCAAAGGGCCGGTGGCCCTTCTGGGTAAATGTTTATTTGTTAACAGGCAGATATCATAAAAACAACATTTGATACTCAGATTAACAAACAATCCTGACTTTTAAAGTCAGCCTTGTGGTTTTATGAAAAAAACATGTTATTTTGGTAACATTTCAAAGGAGGTGGCATGAACGGTATGCAGCGACGGAAAGAACTGGTGAGCTGGTTGGAGGAGGCGGGCACCCTTTCCACCAGCGAGATCGCGGCCCGATTCGAGGTGTCCAAGATGACGGTGCATCGGGATCTGGACATTCTGGAAGAGCGCCAGCGGATTCGGCGGATTTTCGGCGGCGCCATGGCGCTGGAGTCGACGACGAATGCCTGGACCGAGGGTGAACCTCCGGAACAGAAGGAGGCCGGGGAGTCCGAAAAATGCCTGATCTGTTACCGGCCCGCCACCCAGCACCTGCTCTACGGCATCACCATGGAGAACGGGGAGCGCAAGCTGGCCTGTTGTCCCCACTGCGGCGTTTCCGCCCACCTGATGTTCAAGGAGCAGATCCGGATTGCCATTACCGCCGATTACCTCACCGGCAAGCCCCATTCCGCCCAACACTCCCATTTTCTGCTCGGCAGCGCCGCGGCGCCCTGCTGTCATCCGTCTATTCTCACTTTCGAAAACCTGGAGATGGCGCAGCGGTTTCAGACCGGTTTCGGCGGTCAGTTGGGACGACTGGGCGATGCTCTGCGGTTTCTGGAGGAAGAAATGATTCTGCACCGCGAGGGGGAAAGTTGTCCCCATTGCGCGGCCGCCCGGAAAAAAAACAGCTGAG
>MHXM01000146.1:952-11331 GCA_001825565.1 Desulfuromonadaceae bacterium GWC2_58_13 | reverse complement strand
TGACGGGTCAGGATGGCGTTTTTCGGGCAGAGTTCCTGACAGCAGAAACAGCCGATGCAGCGCTGGTAATCGATGAGCAGGCGGCCGCCGGAGATGCGCATGGCCTCGGGGGGACAATGCTGGACGCACAGGCCGCAGGCTTCGCAGCGCGCAAGGTCCACGGCGGGCAGGGCGGTCAGGCTGCGGTGCAGGCGGTTCCGGAGAAAAGGCGGGAGGCCGAAATTGACGTCGGCGACTTTCGAAGCCCGGAAGCTGGGGGGGCGCAGTCCATCCAACTCATCGCCGACGATTTCTACTTCGTCCATGCGGCTACCGAGGCGGCCGGTCTGTTGGGCGATTTTCTGTGGCCAGATCAGCTCCGCCGGCATCCGCACCAGGTCGGCGGCTACCGTATCCACCGCCAGCGGATCGGCGCCGGCCAGCAGGACGCCGATGTGAACCGGATCGCCGCTGCCGGGGCCGTCCCCTTCCATGCCGATGACGGCGTCGACGATCGTAAGCGCGGGGCGGATGTGCTCGGCCAGTTCGAGCAGCATCAAAGCGAAGAAGGCCTTGTCGGTTCCAGCCTGCAGGTGAAGGCGCGGCTTGCGCATGCCGACCACGGCGCCGAACAGGTTTTTGACGGCGCAGGTCAGGCCCATCATCTGGTGGGTTTTCAGCTTGGGCAGGTTGATGACGACGTCGGCATCGAGGATGTCGCGGGCGATTTCCAGTTCGTGAAAGGTGGTTCCGGAGGGGCGGACTTTGACCGATTCGCTAAAAGGGGCAAAGACCGCGCCGGTTTCTTCGATGACCGACAGAATGCCGCAGCGCGCCGCCACCTGACGGGGGGCGCCGACGCCCGGCGAGTCCCCCACCGCGACCACGCCGCCGGATCGCTGGACCAGACGGATGACCGCCCGCACTACTTCGGGGTGGGTGGTGACGGCTTTTTCCGGGAGTTTGGCCGACAGCAGATTGGGCTTGAGCAGCACCTTCTGCCCCGGCTTGACAAAGGCATCCATGCCACCCAAGGGGGCGAGCAGTTCGGTCAGGGCCGCTTCGATCGCGGAGCGGTCGTAGCTGGCGGCCGCCCGCAGGGAAACCCGTGGTTTCATGTGCCGATGATCTGGATATGCAGCTGGCGCCGCCTCGGGCCGTCGAATTCGCAGAAGTAGATCCCCTGCCAGGTGCCGAGCACCGGGGCTCCTTCATCGACGACGAGGGTTTCGCTGGCGCCGATCAGGCTGCTTTTCAGGTGGGCGGCGCTGTTTCCCTCGGCGTGCCGGTAATGGTCGTCGAAGGGGACAATTTTGTTCAATTCCATGATCAGGTCGCCGACCACGTCGGGGTCGGCATTTTCGTTGATGGTTACGGCGGCTGTGGTGTGCGGGGCGAAGACCATGGCCAGACCGGCCCGAATGCCCGACTGGCGGATCGCTTCGCGGACCTGGTGGCTGACGTCGATCATTTCGACCTGGCGGCGGCTGGCAATCTCCAAGGTGATCATGGGGTCTCTCCGCGCAGGATGCGGTGGAGAATCTTCACGGTTTGGGGATGGTACAGCAGGGTGGTGTGGCCGGCCCCCGTTAGTTCAATGTTTTCGGTTTCTTCGAAGCGGGCGCTTTCCGGCGGCAGCACGATGTTGTCGTGGCGGCTGTAGATGGTTGTCACCTTGGCGGACGGGGGAATCGGTGCTGCGTCCAGACGCTGCAGCAACTCCGAGCCCGGCATCAGGACGGTTGCCAGCGGCGACAGGGCCAGGGCGGCCAGTTTTGAGCCGCGGTTGGGCGAGGCGATGAGCACGCAGTGGTCGACTTTTTGAGCCCCGCCGCGAATCTGCAGGTAGTTGCGGGCGATGATGCCGCCCATCGAGTGGCCGATCAGGTGGACTTTGGATACGCCGCTGGCGTGGCGCAGTTCGTCGACTTTCTTGGCGACACGTTCGGTGAGGGATTCGACATCTTTCCAGGGAGGAAGGTTGATGCTGTGCAGCGAGCGGATGCCGAGCAGCCGCAGGCGCAGCCGCAGCCACAGCCAGCAGGCCCGGTTGTGGAAGAGCCCGTGCAGCAGGATCACCGGAGTCGTTTCCCGGCCAACCCGGCGATTCCAGGGACGCAGCCAGCCCAGGGGGTGCAGCAGCACGGTGAGAAACAGGCAGCCGGTCTCCAGGGCCATGAAGCGCAGGGCAAACCAGAGCCGCTTCAGGGTGAAACGATCGGTCATCAGTTGCGGCTGTCGGTTGACCTGTTCGTACCAGGCGAACAGACTGCTGCTGGCGACAAACCAGGCGCAAATTCCAAGCACGGCGGCTAACAGGGCGAAAAGAATATACATATATGACCTGACCTCCCTCGGGAGAAGCGATTATGGCATGCGGGTCGGGGAGCGTCAACGACTAAAGGCGAGCGATGAAGCGTTGTTATTCGTGGGGATGGGTTCGGTGCCGACGACGATGACAAAGGCGGCAGAGAGCCGCCAGTCGTTCGAGGCAGGCGGCCACTTGGTTACAGTTCCCACAGGGAGGCAGCAGGCCACGTTGACCCTGCACGCGATGAGCCTGGTCCGTGATGCAGAAATGTTCGTAGCTGAGATGGTGGACGGAAACGCGAGCCGGCTTGAGTGGCTTGTTGCAGTGGGCGCATTGTCCCTGTTGCCGTTGCCAGAGCAGCCGGCGAATTTCCGGATGATGCAGAATGCGCCGGGCGAAATTGCGCCATCGGCCGTTTTCGCCATGAAGTTTCCTGGCTTCGCCCAGAGACATGGGTGTGTTTGAGCTCATGGCGCCGGTCAAGATTCGTAAGGGCGAGGTTGACAGAGATTGCGGCTTTCGTTGGCCCTGGCTCCGCACTTGTTGCAGGCCACGGTGGGGTGGGCCGAGCGCCGGTCGATTTCCTCCATCAGCCCTTTTTGACGGAGCTTGCACATGTGCAGGGCAGGGTCGTTGGGAGTTTCACAATTTGTCTGGCGGCCCATGGCGATCTCCTCTGGCGGGGAGAGAAATTATAGCTCATGCTCGCGGAAAAACCTCTTGCATATTCATTCGTCCCGTCTGTTTTTATCCGGTATTCCTGAGCCCCGCCGCGATGCCGTTGATGGTCGCGGCCAACGCATGGTCGAGTTTGTCGTTGTTTTGTCCGGCCCGTTTGCGGCGCAGCAGTTCGACCTGAATCAGGCTCATGGGGTCGACGTAGGGATTGCGCAGTTTCAGCGAATGGGACAGGTCGGGATTGGTTTCCAGCAGATTCTGCTGGCCGGTCACCTCCAGGACCATGCGTCGAGTGCGCAGGAATTCGTCGATCAACATCGGCAGCACCCGCTGGCGCAGTTCGGCATCCTGGACCAGTCTGGCGTAGTGGCGCGCCAGGGGGATGTCGACCTTGGCCAGGGCCATCTCGACGTTGCGCACCAGGTCGAAGAAAAATGGAAACCGCTTCATCATCGCGCCCAGCAGCCGGCGGGCGTCGTCCCCTTTGGCGGCGAAGGTTTCGAAAGCGGTGCCGACTCCGAACCAGGCCGGGATCAGCAGTCGGCTCTGAATCCAGCCGAAGCCCCAGGGGATGGCCCTCAGGTCGTCAAGGCTGCGTCCCTGGCTGCGTCGCGAGGGTCGCGAACCGATCTTGGCCAGCTCGAATTCCTGCACCGGGGTGGCCTGTTCGAAATAAGGAAGAATATCCGGGTTATCGGCAATCCTGGCCCGGTAGCAGGCGAAAGCGCAAGCCGACATCTCTTCCAGGGCGGTTTCCCAATCGCTCTCGGCGGCGGCTTCGACCAGGCCGGTGCGGGCGACCGCTTCAAGGGACGCGGCGATCATCAGTTCGAGATTGCGCCCGGCCAGGGCCGGGTCCGAATACTTGAAATTGATCACTTCGCCCTGTTCGGTGAGTTTGAAGGAACCGGTGAACGCCCCTTCCGGCTGGGCGATGATGGCCCGGTGAGTTGGGCCGCCGCCACGGCCGACGGTGCCGCCACGGCCGTGAAAGAGGCGCAGTTTGATGCCGCACTCGTCGGCGACCCGGTGCAAGGCCCGGTGGGTCTTGAAAATCTCCCAACTGCTGGTGAGCATGCCGCCGTCCTTGTTGGAATCGGAATAGCCGAGCATCACTTCCTGCCAGCGGTCCCAGGAATCGAGATAGGGCGCATAATCGTTCCGGCTCCAGAGGTCGCGGCAGATTCCGGGGGCGTTGCGCAGGTCTTCGATCGACTCGAACAGGGGGACCGGCATCAATCCCGGATCCTTCTTCTCCGGCCGGGCAGCGACCGAAATCCCTCCCATCTCCATCAGCCAGACCAGCGACAGCACGTCCTGCACCGAACTGGCGCCGCTGATGATGTAACTGCGGATGGCTTTTGGCGGAAAGTCGTTTTTCAGCTCGGCGATGGCGCGCAGGGTTTCGAGCAGGGCACCGGTCTGCGGCGACGGCGGCGCCGGCAGGGGATCCTCGGGGTCGGCGGCATGCCCGGCGCCGGCGGCCAGTTCGGCCAGGGCCCGGGCATGGATTCGCGCATGCTGGCGGATGTCGAGAGTGTGCAGATGGAAGCCGAAAGTGGTCAGTTGCCGGCGCAGCGGTTCGACCAGTTGGCGGGCCAGTCTCCTTGCGCCGCAAGCGCACAGGCTGTCGTTCAGCAGCCGCAGGTCTCGGGCGAAGGCCTCTTCGTCCGGGTAGGCATCCGGGTTGGCCGGGTCGACCAGAGCGTGGCGCAGGCGGTGGCGCATCAGAGCCAGCAGGCGACGATTCAGCTCCCCATGCGGCAGCCGGTCGATCTCGGCCACGGCCTCCGGGAATTCGTGCCGGTAGGCTTCCAGAGCCCGCTGCAACGGGGCGAAAGCGCCGACCTGGTGGGTCGAGGGGGTCAGCAACTGGCGTAACTGTTCCAGCGAGTCGAGGTAGTCGCTCAGAATCTTTTCCCGGGCCTGTTGTAGCGCGTCGCGGGTGCTTTCCGGGGTGACGAAAGGATTGCCGTCCCGGTCGCCGCCGATCCAGGAACCGAACCGCAACAGGGTGGGGAAATCCGCCGGGGAAAGCTCGACCTGGAAGACTTCGTTGAAATGCCGGGCAATCGATTCGTAAAGCCAGGCGATCGGGGCGAAAAGCGAAACCGAGTAATGATCGAGTCCCATGACGATTTCGTCGTGGACCTCCGGCGTATTCCGGCGCACTTCGTCCGATTGCCAGAGCGCGGTGATCTCGGCCAGTATGGCCTGCTGACCGCGTTCCACGTCGGTTTCGGACAGGGGCAGCCGGTCGAGCCTTTCCAGTTCGGCGGCGATGCGGCGACGCTTGAACAGCACCACACGCCTGGCCACCTCGGTGGGGTGGGCGGTGAACACCGGAGTGACTTCGATGCGGCGCAGCCAGTCCAGGGCCTGATCGGCGGAGTGTCCGGCGTCTTTCATCCGTTGCAGGGTGGCCCGGATGGTTCCCGGCTTTTCCGGGGCATTGTTGGCCTGGTGGGCTTGGCTGCGTCGTTTTTGGTGTCGACTCTCCGCCAGGTTGGTAAGTTCGAAAAAAGTGGCGAAAGCCTTGATGATATGGTAAGCCTCGGCCAGGCTCATTTCGGCGATGATGTCGACCGCCTGGCGTAGGAGTTCGCGTTCGGCGTCGCCGCCGGTCTGCTCGATGCCGAGAGTGTTCTCCATCTCCCGATGGCGGATGGACAGGCGCCTGAGCCGCTCTTCCCGGTCAAAGGTTTTCTGCCCGGCCTGCTCTTTAATCACCGTGCCGAGCAGATAGCCCAGCGACCGGACATCCCGGCGCAGGGGCAGGTCCTTCGTCTGGGGGTCGCAGGTGATCAACTCGTTCAGACGGCTGATCTGGTCTGCCGCGCGCCAGTATAATTCGCCATTCGGCATGCCGTGCTCCTTCCGTATTATTGGCGCTATAATTGTATCGTTAATCCAGACTTTTGCACGCACCTGCCCGCTCCGGAACATGCCGCGCCGCGAGGCGAGATGCGAATCCGCGGATAGAATGAAGGGATGAACCCATGCGTGAACTTATCGCCCGCTTCGATCGCCACCTGTCCGATGAGCGCAATGTCTCCCCCCATACCCGGCTTGCCTATCTGCGCGACCTGGAAGCCTTTCGCCAGTTCCTTGAGACTTTGCCCGCCGGGCCGGACTCTGGTTCCGAAGCGATCGGGCGGGTAGACCAAATCGTGCTGCGACGTTATCTGGCGAAACTGCACAAGACCCACAAAAAATCGAGCATCGGTCGCAAACTGGCCGCGCTGCGTACGTTTTTCCGGTTTCTGGTTCGCGAGGGGGTGCTTAAGGTCAATCCAGGCGAATTGGTATCCACGCCGAGGCAGGAAAAATATCTGCCCCAGACGTTGTCGGTGGACGAGGCCTTTGCCCTGCTCGATAGCTCCCAACAGGGAGATCTGCTCGGCCTGCGCGACCGGGCCATCCTGGAAACCTTTTATTCCTGCGGCCTTCGGGTCGGCGAACTGACCGGACTGAACGTGGTCAGCGTCGATCTGGTCGAAGGTCTGGTGCGGGTGCTCGGCAAGGGAAGCAAGGAGCGGATCGTTCCCGTCGGACGTCCCGCCATTCTGGCTTTGCAGCGCTATCTCGAAGCACGGGGTCCCATCGCCCCCGATTCGCCACTGTTTCTCAATCATCGGGGGGGGAGGTTGACGCCACGCAGCGTGCAGCGCAACCTTAAACGGCAGTTACTGGCCGGACACATCCTCAAAGACGCCACTCCCCATGCCCTGCGCCACTCTTTCGCCACCCATCTGCTCGACGGCGGCGCCGACCTGCGGGCCATCCAGGAACTGCTCGGCCACGAATCGCTGTCCACCACCCAGAAGTACACCCAGGTCAGCGTTGACCACCTGATGGATGTGTACGACAAGGCCCACCCCCGCGGCCGGAAAAAATGACTAAAAAGGTCATATTTGTCTTGACTCCTTTTTGCTCCTTGGTAGAATCGATTCACCATTGAGTTATCTCTACCATTTCGAAAGGAGTCTGTTCCATGAGCGTACTGGTTGGCAAAAAAGCCCCTGACTTCAAAGCGGTCGGCGTAATGGCCGACGGTTCCATCAAGGAAGGGTTTGCCCTGTCCGATTTCGCCGGCAAATACATCGTGCTGTTTTTCTATCCGCTCGACTTCACCTTCGTCTGTCCGACCGAGCTGATCGCGTTCAGCCGCCGCATCAAGGAATTCGAGGAACGCGGCGTCCAGGTGATCGGCTGTTCCGTCGATTCCCAGTTCACCCATGTCGCCTGGCGCAACACTCCGGTGGAAGACGGCGGCATCGGTGCCATAACCTATCCCCTGGTGGCAGACCTCAAGCATGAAATCTGCCGCGCCTACGATGTCGAATTCGACACCGCCGGAGTGGCCTACCGGGGGTCGTTTCTGATCGATCGCGACGGCATCGTGCGCCATCAGGTGGTTAACGACCTTCCGTTGGGGCGCAATGTCGACGAAATGCTGCGCATGATCGACGCTTTGCAGTTTACCGAAAAACATGGGGAGGTTTGTCCCGCGGGGTGGAACAAGGGCGACAAGGGGATGAGACCCGACAAGCAAGGGGTCGCCTCGTATCTGGCGGAGGAAGCCCACAAGCTCTGACCGCAGGTTTGACGGCCGAAAGTGCAAAATGAAAAGGGAGGCGGATCATGACGATCCGCCTCCCTTTTATTGTTTTCGTTTCCGTGGCTTACTTGGGAATGATCGTGCAGCAGACGACTTCGACCCGGCGGTTTTTCTGCCGTCCGGCATCGGTTTCATTGGTAGCCACGGGTTGGCTTTCGCCGTAACCCTTGGGAACCAGCTTGTCGCCGCCGATGCCGAATTTTTCAATCAGGTACTTACGCACGTTAGCGGCGCGTCGTTCGGACAGTTTCTGGTTGTATTGATCGGTGCCGCGGCTGTCGGTGTGCCCAGCGACCAGGATCTGCGGAGCCGGGTATTTGCGAATAAAGGCGGCGGCTTCGGCAATCTTGTCGTGGTAGCCGGGGCGAACGTCCGCCTTGTCGTAGTCGAATTCGATCTCCAGGGTGAAGCTCACGGGGCAGCCTACATTGTCGACAATCACGCCGCGCGGAGTGCCCGGGCACTTGTCGAGATAGTCGTAGACACCGTCGCCGTCGCTGTCGAGCGGGCAGCCGTTGCTGTCGACCGGAGCGCCCCTGGGGGTGTCGGGGCATTTGTCGAGATAGTCGGGCACGCCGTCGCCGTCGCTGTCGAGCGGGCAACCATTGGCGTCGACCGCCACGCCTTTGGGGGTGTCGGGGCACTTGTCGAGATCATCGGTCACGCCGTCGCCGTCGCTGTCGCGGGGGGCCGAGACGGGTTTGTTGCCGCCGAGCTGAAAATTCAGACCAACGGTGGCGATCAGGTTGTTGTCGGTATGATTCCCTTCATCCAGCCCCTGATCGAAGGCGATGAAGTGGCGGACATCGAAACGCAGGGCCATGTCTTCGGCGAGGAAGCTTTTCATACCCACGCCGTAGCTGGCGCCAAAGGTGTCTTCGCTGGTTCCGACTTCGGGGTTCAGAACCATGTTTCCGGCGCCGACGGCAACATAGGGCACGAACTGGTTGCTGGGAGCGAAGTGGTACAGGGCTTCGAGGCGGTAAAGCGTTCCGTCAACCTCGTTGGAGGTGCGGTCGACATCGGTGCCATTGACGATGTTGGCCAGCGCCTCAACGCCAAAATTTTCGGTCAGGTTGTAACCGAGCCCCAGCCCGAACGTGGAGTTGGTGTTGTTTTCAAGGTTCTGGTCGCCTTCGTACTGGTACAGGCCGTAGTTGAACGAAAGGTTGGTCGCGCCGGCCCGATTGCCGGCCATTGCATTGCCCGCCATGAGCATGCTTGGTAACAACAGGACGATAAAAATTCTTATGGTGTTTAATCTCATGCGTGTCCTCCATTGAAAACGGATTATTCATTTCCCAGAATTGGTAATGCGGGCAAATGATATCATTTTTATGAACGGTTGCAAGTAGATTGGAAAAAGTTTCATTCATCAAAAAAAATATTTCAGGAAAAGACCCCCGCTGTCGGCGGCCGTGCCGAATTCACTGCGGGGAACGGCAATTCCTGGCCAGAAGGCGGCGCGGCGCGGTTTCGTGCCCTGGGCAAAAGACCAGAAAAGGTCCAGCGCCAGATTGTCCGACAAGGAAATATGCAGCAGTGGGCGCAGCAAAAAGGAGCCATCTCTCAGGTTCCGGATCACCAGACCGTTGAGGGTGACCAGCGGGTGCAGTTCATACGCCGGAGCGATCATCAGATAGTGGCGGCCGAGGAGGTAGCTCAGGCCTTCCCGGATCGGCGCGGAGGTTGCGGCCCGGGGATATTCTTCCGGATCGTCGACGCCGGCGCCGTTGTACAGATACTGCGCGAACAGGATGAGGCCGTTATCGAAGCGGTAGTCGATTTCAGTGCCGGCGATGGCGAACTGTTTTCGCAGATCCCCGCCGCTCCGGTCGACCCGTTGCCCCTGGTAGCAGGCCACTTCCCCCTTGATGCCCATGCCGCCGAGCTGAGTGGCGAAACCGCCGCCGGCCATCGGACGCTCACGCAATTGTCCGGCGATGGTCAGCAAGTCGATGCCTGCGATATTCCCTCCCCCGAAAACCAGGTACGAATTCAGCTCTCGCCGTTGGCCGACGATCAGGGCCGCACTCGCCTGGCCGGCCAGGCCGAAGTAGTGGCTGGCCCGCAGGGCGTCGACACCGGGGCGTACCTCGGTGTCGAGCGCGTCCGGGGGGAAGGGGGCGATGATGTCGAGCGGTGAAAAGAGGCTGATGCGGCCGAAGCCGATGGCCTGGCGGCCAAGGGACCAGTCGACGCCCAAATGACTGCCGTGCAGGTTGAGGCGATCGACCGCCAGTTGCTGGCTCAACCAGCTTCCCTCGTTCCAGTTGTGCTCCAGGTCGAGGCGGCGGTTGGGCGAATCTCCGGGGAGGGCAAGGCCGGAGGCGGGATCGGCGTAGAGCATTTTCGATTCGATGGAGAATTCGAAAGTAACGGATTCCGTTGCCGGCGTGGAAAGGTCGAGGCGCAGGCTGTCGGACGATATCTCGCCGGCTTTGCCCTTCCCGGCGGGGGGATTGTCCAGATACAGGTTGAGGGATTTCAGATGGCCGCCCAGCCGGGTACCGTTCGACGGTTCGCAGCGGCCGGCGCAGGCGTTGAAGACGAGGAAGCACAACAGCAGCCATCCAACAAGGCCCGGTCGAAACGGGTGAGCCATCATGAGGTCGTTTCGCCGGGGGGCAGGCTGTCCGATTCAAGTCGGCCATCCTTGAGGCGGACGACCCGGCGGGCCAGGGCGATCACCTGGGGGTCGTGGGAGCTGAACAGGAACGTGGTTCCCCTCTCTTCGTTGAGCCGGCGCATGAGTTTGAGCAGGTCTTCGCTGGTTTTCGAGTCGAGGTT
>MHXM01000146.1:0-941 GCA_001825565.1 Desulfuromonadaceae bacterium GWC2_58_13 | reverse complement strand
CATGGCGCGGGCCACGGCGACCCGCTGTTGCTGTCCGCCGGAAAGGTCGTTGGGCCGACGGTCTTCCAGTCCGCCGATGCCGAGCTCGGTGAACAGTTTTTCGATCCGGAGGCGGCGCTTGATTTTTGGGACTTTCTGCAGCATCAGGGTGAATTCGGCGTTTTCCGCCGCGGTCATGACCGGGATCAGGTTGTACGACTGGAAAATGAAGCCGATGTGCCGCAGGCGGAAGTCGGCCAGTGCCCGCACCGTGCGGCCGCCGACCTCCTGGCCGTCGATGGCGATGGTTCCCGCGGTCGGCTGGTCGAGACAGCCGACCAGATTGAGCAGGGTGGTCTTGCCGCTTCCCGAAGGGCCGGCGAAGACGGTGAATTCTCCGGCCTCAATCGCGAGCGTGACATCGTCGAGGGCGGTCACCTGCTGGTTGCCGAGGGGGTAGATTTTACTGACGTTTCGTAATTGAATCAGGGGCATTGCAAATCCTCTTAAAGTCAAAGGCGATCTCACGCCCGTTCGCTGGCGCTCACTCAAGCTGCAAAGTCACAAAGAAAGGCAAGGCAAATCAAAGGCTAATTGAAACGCAGAGACGCAAAGGCGCAGAGCCAATCCAAAGTCTCTTTTTTGGGGTTTAATTCGTGTAATCCTTGTTCCTACGAAACGAAAACAACAACGGCTGATGACAACTTATACGGAAATGGGTTTCGTCTTCGGTGTTCTCTGCGTCTCTGCGTCATTGCGTTAACACCGTTTTTTTGATTTTAAGGCCCTAAGATAATAAATATTTTAAGCTTTTTTGCGGCTTTGCGTGAGATTTCTTCAGGTTTTTTTTGTTTTTGTTTATCTGTGTCGCATGGCCTCTGCCGGGGCGATGCGGGCGGCCTTGACGGCTGGATAGATCGAGGCCAGCAGGCAGAGGGCGATGACGTACAGGCCCATCTGCA
>MHXM01000145.1:0-13978 GCA_001825565.1 Desulfuromonadaceae bacterium GWC2_58_13 | reverse complement strand
CGGGGTGCATGCCAAAATCAAGCGGGCCACGGTCGGCATCGCCGGCTGCGGCGGACTCGGCTCGGCGGTCGCCATCGCCCTGGCCCGGGTCGGAGCGGGTCACCTGATCATCGCCGATTTTGATGTGGTCGAACCGTCCAACCTCAACCGGCAGCAGTACTTTGTCGACCAGATCGGCCTTCCAAAAGTCGTGGCTCTGCGCGAGAATCTGTCCCGGATCAACCCCTATGTCCACATCACCCACCACTTCGAACGCTTGACTCAGGACAACATCCCGACTCGCTTCGGCGGCGTCGATGTCATGGTCGAAGCCTTCGATGCCGCCGACCAGAAAGCCATGCTGGCCCAGACCTTTCTCAGCCGGGTACCGGGCATCCCGCTGGTCATGGGGTCGGGGATGGCTGGCTTCGGCCCATCCAACACCGTTGTCACCCAGCGGGTCGCCACCAACCTGTACCTGATCGGCGATGGCGAAACCGCCGCCCGCCCGGGCGAGGGATTGATGGCGCCCCGGGTCGGCATTGCCGCCCATCACCAGGCCAACGCCGTGCTGCGACTGCTGCTGGGAGAATCTCCGGCCTGACATGAGGAAACAAATGAACATCGCCATCAATGGTCAACCGAAACAATTTGAAGCCCCCCTGACCGTCGCCGCCCTGCTCGAAGCCCTGCAACTCGACGCCGAGCGGGTCGCCGTCGAACTCAACCGCGAGGTGCTGCTCAAGGAACGGTTCGCCGCAACCAACCTGAAAAACGGCGACAGTTTGGAACTCGTCCAGTTCGTCGGCGGCGGGTGACAAACATTCGACAAGGCGCTTTTCCATGAAATGTCCAAGATCTGAACCAAAAAACAACAAAATCAAAGACTAATTTAAACGCAGGGACGCAAAGACGCAAAGAAAGCATGATACAAAACAAGTTTGTTTTTAGACGTTCTCTGCGCCTTTGCGCCTTTGCGTTGACACCTTGGTTTTGGTTGTAAAACCGAAAATATTTATCATACGAGGTTACAAAATGGATGAACTGATTATCGCCGGACGCAAATTCAAATCCCGACTGCTGGTCGGTACCGGCAAATTCGCCTCCAACGAGCTGATGGTCGAAGCCATGGAGCAGTCCGGGTGCGAAATCGTTACGGTGGCCCTGCGCCGGGTCGACATCGACAATCCGGGCGACAACATGCTCAAGCACATCGACCCGAAAAAATACCTGCTGCTTCCCAACACCAGCGGCGCCCGCGACGCCGAAGAAGCGGTACGTCTGGCCAGGTTGGCCCGGGCCGCCGGCTGCGAACCCTGGATCAAGCTGGAAGTCACGCCCGACCCCTACTACCTCCTCCCCGACCCCATCGAAACCCTGAAGGCGGCGGAGATTCTGGTCAAGGAAGGCTTCATCGTCCTCCCCTACATCAACGCCGACCCGGTGCTGGCCAAACGCCTGCAGGAAATCGGCGTCGCCACGGTCATGCCCCTGGGGGCGCCGATCGGCACCAACAAAGGGGTGCGCACCGCCGACAGCATCGCCATCATCATCGAGCAAGCCATCGTGCCGGTGGTGGTCGACGCCGGCCTCGGCGCCCCATCCCATGCCGCCCTGGCCATGGAAATGGGGGCCGACGCGGTACTGGTCAACACCGCTCTGGCGGTCACCCCTAATCCGGGGAAAATGGCGGCCGCCTTCAAAAAAGGGGTCGAAGCCGGCCGCGAGGCCTTCCTCGCGGGCCTTGGCGAACAGCGCCAGAAGGCCGAAGCCTCCAGCCCACTGACCGGTTTTCTGCGGAACTGAACGCAATTGTAGGGGCGCACCGATGTGCGCCCTCTGGGCATGCCGGAAAAATCGGGCGCACATCGGTGCGCCCCTACCCGGAGACAGGTTCTCAAAATGACATTCCTCGACATCATCAAAGAATACAACCCGCAACAAGTGCGTGAAAGCATCGAGGCAAAAACCGCCGTCGACGTGGAACGGGCACTGGCCGTGGAACGGATGCGCCCCGACGATCTGCAGGCGCTGCTGTCACCGGCCGCCGCTCCCTATCTTGAGCAGATGGCCGCCCGGGCCAACCGGCTGACCCTGCGACGCTTCGGCAAAAACATCCTGATGTACGCTCCCATCTACATTTCCAACCTCTGCACCAACGGCTGCCGCTACTGCGGTTTCTCAGCCAGCAACCAGGTCCCGCGCCGCACTTTGACTCTTGACGAACTATGGCGAGAAGCTCAAGTGCTGCATGACCTGGGCTTCCGCCACGTCCTGCTGGTCACCGGGGAATCGCCGAAAGCGGTGAACAACGATTTTCTGGCCGCCTGCGTCGAACGCATCCGTCCCCTGTTCAGCTCCATCTCCATCGAGGTCTACCCGATGGAAACGGATGGCTATCGGCAGATGGTCGATGCCGGGGTCGACGGCCTGACCGTCTACCAGGAAACCTACAACCGCGCTCTTTACGAGGAAATGCATCCTTTCGGCAAAAAACGCGATTATGACTTCCGCCTGCTCACCCCCGAACGGGGCGGTGCCGCCGGGCTTCGCCGCATCGGCCTCGGTTTTCTGCTCGGACTGGGGGAATTTCGCAGCGAGGCCTTCTTTCTCGGCCTGCACGCCCTGCACCTCTCCCGCCACTACTGGCGCACCCAGGTCAGCGTTTCATTCCCCCGCATCCGCCCGGCCGATGGCGGCTTCCAACCGCTGCATCCGGTATCGGATCGCAACTTCGTCCAACTGATCTGCGCCCTGCGGCTGCTGCTGCCCGATGCGGGGCTGGTCATGTCGACCCGCGAGAGTGCGGAATTGCGCAACAACCTGCTGCCGCTGGGAATCACCCAGATGAGCGCCGGCTCCTGCACCGCCCCCGGGGGCTACGCGGACAAGGATCTCAGCACCCAGCAGTTCGCCATCGACGACGACCGCAGCCCCGATGAAGTTTGCCGGCTGATCCGCTCCCGTGGTTACGAAGCGGTGTGGAAGGATTGGGACGAAGCGTTTCTGGATAACCGCAAGGCGATGTAGGGGCGACCCTTGTGATCGCCCCCCCGGTGATGACCCAAACAGGGCGAATACAAGATTCGCCCCTACCGGACTTTCCCCAATGGCCGATACCATCGATTTCAACCTCTACCTAATCACCGATCGCCGCCAGGTTTCCGGCGGCGATCTCGTCAGGGCTGTATGCTCCGCCCTCAGGGGTGGCGTGCGCGCGGTTCAACTGCGGGAAAAAGACCTGACCGCCCGCGAATTGCTGCCGCTGGCTCGGGAACTGCGCTTGTTGACCCATGATTTCGGCGCCCGACTGCTGATCAACGACCGCATCGATGTAGCCCTGGCGGTCGAGGCCGACGGTGTTCATCTCGGCGGAGGTTCCCTGCCACCCGCCGAAGCCCGCGCCATCCTCGGCCCGAATCGGCTGATCGGCGTTTCCACCCACCACCGCAGTGAAATTCTCGCAGCCGCCGCTCATGGAGCCGATTTCGTCACCTTCGGCCCGATTTATTTCACCCCGTCCAAAGCCCCCTACGGCGCTCCGGTCGGCCTCGCAGCCCTGCGCGACGCCTGCGTCCTTTCTACCCTACCCGTTTTCGCCCTCGGCGGAGTCACTCCCGACCGCCTCCCCGAATTGCTCGAAACCGGCTGCCGGCGGGTGGCCTGCATCGGGGCTATTCTGGCCGCCTTCTCGCCGGAAACCGCCGCCGGCAATTTTCTTAATCGTTTCAAATCCTGGGAAACAATCTGAATTCTCAAGATTGCATGGAAAAGCTTCTGGTTTAAACTTATCCCTGACACCCTCCAGTCCCCCGAGGAGTTCATGGATATCACCCTGGTTCTCGTCATCCTGGTTATCGCCATCATCCTGTTCGCCACCGAATGGATCCGGATGGACGTGGTCAGCATGATGATCCTGCTGACTCTTGTGCTTACCGGGCTGGTTTCCTCCGAGGAAGCCTTTTCCGGATTCAGCAACCCGGCGGTGATCACCGTGGCCGCCATGTTCGTCATCAGCGCCGCCATCACCAACACCGGCGCCATGGGCCGGATGAGCGAACGCCTGATCCGGCTGGCCGGCGGCAGCGAATCGCGCCTGATCGGAGCCATCATGACCAGCGTGGCGGCCTTTTCCTCGGTCATCAACAATATCGGCTCGACCGCCGTGCTGATGCCGGTGGTTTCGTCCATTTGCCGTAAATTGAAAATCAGCCCGTCACACCTCCTCATCCCCTTGGCCTACGGCTCCCTGCTGGGCGGCATCTGCACCCTGATCGGCACACCCCCGAACATCCTGATGAATTCCCTGCTTCAGCAATATGCCGGCCAAAGCTTCGACATGTTCGATTTCACTCCGATCGGCGTGCCGATCGTCGTCGGCGGCATTCTCTACATGGTTTTGGTGGGACGCCATCTGCTGCCGACCCGCAGGTCGGAAATCCTCACCGAGGCCTATCAGGTCAAGGAATACATTACCGAAGTGGAAATTCTGGAGAAATCCTCCCTGGCCAACCAGACCATTGCCGCCAGCGGTTTGGAACAACAGTTTAATCTCAAAGTGCGGGCCATCATGCGCGAAGGCCGCAAGCGCCCTCAGCCGAGACGCAACAGTAAGTTGAAAGAAGGGGATATCCTGTTTCTGGAAGGCAATCCGGAAGCGATTCTCAAGGTACGGCAGGCCAAAGGTCTCAGCATGGTCCCGGAACGGGACAACCCCGCGCCGGATGGCATCGACCAGGAAATGGTCGTGGTCGAAGCCTCGCTCGCTCCGACCAGCGACCTGGCGGGGAAAACCCTGGCCGAGGTGCATTTCCGGGAAACCCACGGCCTCAACGTGCTGGCCATCTGGCGACGAGGGGCGCCGGTGGTCAAAAAGGTCGAACATGTCAGCCTGATGTTTGGCGATGTGCTGCTGTTGCAGGGTCCGGAAGAAAAGGTGTTTCATCTGGGTAAGGAACACGGGTTTCTACTGCTCGGCGGGGTCCCGCCGGTGTCCTACCGACCGCACAAGGCCCCGATCGCCCTGACGATTCTGGCTGCGACCATCCTGCTGATAGGTTCCGGCGTCCTGCCTATCATGCCCGGCGCCACCCTGGGCGCCCTGGGGATGGTCCTGTCCCGCTGTCTTACCATTCAGGAAGCCTACGACAGCATCGACTGGCGGATCATCGTTCTGATCGCCGGCACCCTGCCGCTGGGGCTGGCCATGCAGAACAGCGGCGCCGCCGAAATACTGGCCCGTCTGCTGCTCAACCTCATCGGCCCATGGGGACCGTGGGCCGTGCTGGCCGGGATCATCCTCCTGACGTCGCTGCTAACCGAAGTAATGAGCCACGCTGCCGCCGCCGTGTTGATCGCCCCCATCGCCTTCAATACCGCTGTCGAACTGGGGGTCGATCCCAAGCCGTTTTTCATGGCGGTGGCCATCGCCGCGTCGTCCTGCTTCATGACCCCGATCAGCCACCAATCCAATGCTCTGGTCATGGGTCCGGGGGGCTACCGTTTTTTCGACTACACCCGGGTCGGCGCCCCGCTCAACCTATTGGTGTGGATTCTGGCGACCTTGCTGATCCCGCTGATTTTCCCTTTTTGAGCCGGTTTTACCATGATAACATCCCAATCAAGTGCGATTCCCTCGGCGGATGCTATACTAAATTGCGAGGACGGGGACCGTCCTTTACCGGGAGACCGGAGCAACACCTTAACGAGTTCACGGGCCAGGGACGGCCAAGGAGGACCCAGGAGATCTTCTTTTCCCCATGACAGGTTCCGTTACGCTCTCTCTTGCCGGATTACATTCGGCGCTGCTGCCCCTGCTCGACGGCTGGCCATTGGCAGTCGTCGGTCTGGATCTGGATGAAAAAATCATCCTCTGGAACCGAACGGCAGAACAGATTTTCGGCTGGACCGCCGCTGAGACCATCGGTCGATTCCATTCGGATTTCCAGAAAAAATCCGGCCCCTCCCTCCGGCGTTATCTCAAGCGGGTCATGGCCGGCGAATCTCAAGCCAACAAAGAACTTCGCCTGCAGACCCGGCAGGGACAACTTCTCGATGTCAACTGGTCGGCAACTCCGCTTCGGGACAACGCCGGCGAACCGGTTGGCGTCCTGATCCTGATTGACGACATCACCATTCGCAAACAACTGGAATGCGCCCAGGTCGAATCCGAGCGTTTTTCCCGGGCCATTGTCGATGCCCTCCCCCAGCATATCGCCATCATCGACGAAACCGGGTCCATCATCGCCGTCAACAAGGCTTGGCGGGACTTCGCCCGCGCCAATTCGGAACATCCGGAAGAACTCTGTGAAGGGGCCAATTACCTGGATGCCTGCGATGTCCAGGAGGGAGAGGGGGTCCAGGAAGCCGAAGCCTATGCGCAGGGGATTCGGGCCGTAATGAACGGCACCCTGATCGAGTTTTCACTGGAATACGCCTGTCATTCCCCGATCAGCCAATGCTGGTTCAACGGGCGGGTCACCCGATTTTCCGGCGGGGGACCATTGCGCATTGTCATTACCCACGACAACATCACCGAGTTGAAGCTGGCGGAAAAGGCGATCCAGCAACTGGCTCAGTACGACACCCTGACTCGCCTTCCCAACCGCATGCTCCTGCAGGACCGCCTCGGACAAGTGCTGGCCAAGGCTAAGCGGGAACGGCAGCGGGCCGCCATCCTCTTTCTCGATCTCGATCGATTCAAGCTCATCAATGACAGCCTTGGCCATGCCGCCGGCGATAATCTGCTGAAAATCGTCGCCGCGCGTCTGAATGACTGCGTCCGCAAGAGCGACACGGTCGCCCGTCTCGGCGGCGATGAGTTCATCATTGTCCTGCCGTCGGTGCCGCAGACCGAGGATGTCACCCTGATTGCCCAGAAAGTTCTCCAAGCCCTGGCCCGCCCGGTCGACCTCGAAGGACAAGAGGTCTTCACCTCGACCAGCATCGGCATTGCCATGTATCCGGCCGACGGCAGGGATGTCGACAGCCTGATCCGTTGCGCCGACATGGCCATGTATCGCGCCAAGGAAACCGGACGCAACAAATACCAGTTTTTCTCGGAAGAAATGAATCAGCAAATGATGCAGCGATTGGCCATGGAAAACGGCCTGAGACACGCATTGGAGAGAAACGAACTCCAACTGCACTTTCAGGAACAGACCGAACTGGCCAGCGGAAAAATTACCGGCGTGGAAGTGCTTCTGCGCTGGCAGCACCCGGAACTGGGGCTTCTTGCCCCTCCCGCCTTCATCCACCTGGCCGAAGAAACCGGACTGATGGTTGCGATTGGCGAGTGGGTTCTGCGAACCGCCTGCGCCCAGAACCGATCCTGGCAGGAATCGGGATTGCCGCCCCTGCGCATAACGGTCAACATCTCCGGACGGCAGCTCAATCATTCCCGGCTGGTGGAAACCATTGCCAGGATCCTCGACGAAACCGAACTGTCCCCCCAATGGCTGGAGCTTGAAATTACCGAAAATCTGATCAGCAACAATATCGAATCAACCCTGGAACTTCTGCAACAACTGAAAAATCTTGGCGTCTCCCTGGCGATCGATGATTTCGGCACCGGATTTTCTTCCCTGAAAAATCTCAAGAGATTGCCCATAGATCGTCTGAAAATCGACCATTCCTTCCTCCAGGGGCTGGGGAGCAGCGAGGATTCGACCGCGATCATCAAAACCATTATCGGCATGGCCCATAATCTCGGCCCGCGGGTCATCGCCGAAGGGGTCGAAACCAATCAACAAAGGGATTTTCTGCAGGAACACGGTTGCGATGAGGTGCAGGGTTATTATTTTTCACGGCCAGTCCCCCACGATGAATTCTGCAAATTGCTGAGAACGATTCGAGCAACCTGAAACCACCTGGTTGACAATTTATATCCGTTGGTATAATGTTTCATCCATGACTATGAAATCAGACCATTTCGGCTATCATAAAATGCAGGAACTGACCAAGGCCTGCCGCATTAACGGCCTGCCCGTCACTCCGCAACGCCAGGCGATACTCGAAGCGCTGGCGGGAAGAAGCGACCATCCCAGTGCCGACGAACTGTTTGACGAAGTCAGAAAACAACTCAAGGGCATATCCAGAACCACCGTGTACCGCGTACTTGAAACCCTGGTCCGGATCGGTGTGGTACAAAGAATAGGCACCGAGGAGGCGCGGGCCCGTTTCGATGCCGATACCCGAAGGCATCATCATATTCTCTGCATGGGTTGTGGCAAGCTCAGTGATCTTAAGGGGATAGATATCGGTGAGCTCATGCCCGACTCCGCCGAGGTGGCTGGTTTTCGCATATTTAATTACTCGGTGCAGTTCACTGGTCTCTGTGCCGAATGCCTGGCCAGCGCCGAGGTTTCATCCCTCCCGGCCAGAGCCACGACTACTTTGATCGATAAGGAGAAAGAATGAAAAAATGGCGCTGCGTTATCTGTGATTATATCCACGAAGGCCCTGAACCTCCCGAGACCTGCCCCGAGTGCGGAGCCGGCCGGGAAAATTTTGAAGAAGTCGACGAATAAATTTTACTGCCGAGGCAGTCATGAATTGAAAAAGGAGAAGAGGATGTCTTTCGTAACCCTGAACGATGTCATCAGTTTTGCGGTCAAGAGCGAAGAAACAGCCTATCAACTGTATAAAAATGCCGCCGCCCTATCGACCAGCATTGCGGCCAAAAAGATGTTCGATGAGATGGCCGCTGAGGAAGCCGGTCACAAAGAGGTTTTTGGCCAAATGAACGTGGAACGGGCCGAACAATACAGGGCGATCCGGATTTCCGACATGCAAATCGGCAAGTACCTCGTGGAAGTACCCCTGAAACCCAACATGACGTACCAGGAAATCCTCACTTACGCCATAAAAGCGGAGGAAAGCGCCTACCAGCTCTACTCGGCAGCGGCCGAGTCGGTTGACGATCCCAAATTGAAAAAAGTTCTGACCGTCTTTGCCGACGTCGAAAAAGGGCATAAGATCAAGGTAGAAAAACTTTACGACGATCACGTCCTGACCGAAAACTGAGTGGAGACATCCGGAATAAACATAAAAAAGCCTCTGGAAACGGAGGCTTTTTTATGTTCAGAAGAGGTCTTCCCGATAGTCCGGCACTTCCCGATACCATTGCGGATGACGGAGCGCCCTGGCAATGGCGAGATCGACTTCGGCGGTCAAACGCTCCCGATCCTTGGGATAGCTGCCGGCCAGGTTGAGAAAATTGGAAACGTGATTGGAGCGCAGAATGGTCTTTCGCGGAGCCAGATGCTGCAGAAGTTCGCGAGCCTCTTCGAGGATGCCCCCTCGGGAGAGCGGTCGGATGGATCGAAGAAAGTCGTCGTTATGCCGGACAAAGAGCGTCAGCAGGGAAAAATATTCCGGAGACAGGTCGGTGATCCACCGGGCCGTAGCCCGAGCGTGTTCCTGGCTACGGGCTTGCCCGGCCAGACCAAGGATGGCCGTGACCGAGAGCTTAATCCCCGCCTCCTTGGCCTTGCGGCACTGAACCAGCATTTCTTCCGCGGAAAACCCCTTATTGATCGCCCTCAGTGTCTCCGGGTCGCCACTCTCCAGACCGAAATACAGAATGCGCAGCTTTTTTTGCCGTAGCAGGGTCAGTTCGTCGCAACTTTTGGTCGTCAGACTGGCCGGCGAGGCATAGGCACCGACCCGCTGCACGTTGGGAAAAACTTCCGTCAAGGCGTCCAGAACAGTCAGCAGCCCCGCCTGCGGATAGACCAAGGCATCGCCATCGGCCAGGAACACCCGCTGGATGTAGGGGCGGTGAGCCAGGGGCACCGATCGCATCTCGTCAATTATTTCACTCACCGAACGGATGCGAAACGTTTTCATTTTATACATGCCGCAGAAGGTGCAATGGTTCTGCGAACAACCGACCGTGATCTGAAAAATCAGGCTGCGTGCTTCGCTGGGCGGCCGGAACAGAGGCTCAATATAGTTGAAATAATACATGGCGTTACCATATTTCGTCGGTCACTTCAAAGTCGATTTCGGCATCGTCCGAGGCGCGGATCGGATCGATTTTCCCATGATCGCCGCCGGTTGTCTGGGGACATCGTTGATGATATGCCAGGATCGCCCACAAACAATACAACAAAGATTCCGCCCGGGCCATCATGCAGGACGGATTATTGGCAACCGGACAGGTTGCACCCTGGGTAAATCAGCCTAAACTTGTAATTGAGGGGATGTTGCGGCAACGCTCAAACCCATAATACCCGAGCCAAGGAGGTGGACCATGACACAACTGGCACTGACGAAACAACAGCATCAGGTACTCAGCGAGGTCCTGGAAACAACCCTCTCCGACCTGAGCATGGAAATCTCCGATACTGACTTGAAAGATTACCGGGACCAGTTAAAACAACGGCGAGAGGCCCTGGCTTCCATTCTTGAAGCGCTCAAACAGGGGCATTGAGGTATTCGCGGGGGCCGCAAGGGGGGCATACAGAAAAAGACACCCTCGAGGTGTCTTTTTCGCAGGCGGATACCGGCTGGAATTCAGCTGGTAGGCACGGGCGGGATTGAACCGCCGACCCCTACCGTGTCAAGGTAGTGCTCTCCCACTGAGCTACGTGCCTATGCAAGCGGCGGCCTTTATACCTGCATAAAGGTTGCATGTCAAGGGGTTTTTCCCCGGGTGGGGAGTTCCCCCGATTATCCATGAATCCGCTGGCCCTTGGAAACACCGAGGACCGCCTGACGAATCCGGTTGATCGGTGACGGTTTGCGTAGCACCGGCAATCCCTGTTCGGCAAGAAAATTTCGGTGCTCGGGCTTCTGGCTGGCCGTCAGAAACACGAATCGTTCCTTCAAACCGACGTCCCGGCGAACAACCTCCTTGTACATATCGATATCATTCAGCGTCCCTCCATGCTTTAGCCAACTTCCGTAAACAGTGGATACATATGCCGTAACCGGGAAGAATGGTAAAAAATCCGTCTCCTGTTAGTTCCTCTGCGTAATACCCATTCGGTTCAGGGCATGGTTAGGCATACCACCAAGACCAGAAACGTCCAATCTCACGGGGCTCTCGGCCCGGGCAGTTAATTAGAAAAGCAAAAAAAGAGGCAGGAACCGAACTCGGTTACCTGCCTTAAGGGAGGAGGAGGGTGGAGCAGCTATTTTTTGACGAAATTGGTCGGTTCGTTACATGCGGGACATTTTTTGGGTTTGCAGCGACCTTCTTTTTCATGGCCGCAATTTTCGCAGTTCCAGAGAGCCATTGGTGCCTCCTTCGGGTTTCGGGATATATAGGATCTTTTTCGTCATATTTTACATGGCGACCCGATTCTGTCAATCATTTTTTTCTTTCATGCCTCCCTGAGCACGGCAATGGCCAGCAAGGCCCAGCCGGCGAGAAAGGCTATGCCCCCCAGCGGCGTAATGGCCCCCAGTCCGCGAATACCAGTGACGGTTAACAGGTAGAGGCTCCCGGAGAAGAGCAGAGTTCCCGTGGCCAGTAGCCATCCTGCCCACCGGACCGGCCCGGAATCCGGCAACAGATGGGCGACCAGGCCTACCAGTACCAGCCCGACGGCATGCACCAGGTGATACAACACCGCCGTCTGGTAAACCTCAACCATGGGGGCGCTTAAACGATCTTTGAGAACATGGGCGCCAAAGGCGCCGAGCCCGACCGCCAGCATGGCGCTCAAGCTGCCGATTGCGACGAAAATTCTGAACATGACGTTCTCCTTGGCACAGGGCATCAGGGGTTATAGCGGTAGCCGACCCCATGCACGGTAAGGATCGCTTCGGGGGCGGCCGGGTCGTCTTCTATTTTCTTGCGCAGCTGAGCAATGTGCTGATCGAGGGTCCTGGTCGTCCCCAGATAATCGATACCCCAGACCAGGTTGAGCAGTTCGTTGCGACTGAGCACCTCGCCGGGGTGCCGGCGGAAGGTGTCGATCAGCTTCAGTTCCCGGCCGGTCAGGCTGAAACTCCGCGTCGGCGAACGCCCCCGATAACTTTTTCGATCGATCTCCGCCGCACCAAAACGAAAAAGGTCCGGCAACTCGACCCTGGCGGCGGGTTCCGGCCGACAACGACGCAGCACCGCGGCAATGCGGGCCCGCAGTTCATGCAGCCCAAAAGGCTTGGTGACATAGTCGTCGGCGCCCAGTTCGAGCCCGAGCACCTTGTCGATCTCCTCCCCTTTGGCGGTAAGCATGATAATGGGAACGCGGGCATCTTGGCGACGGATCTCCCGACACACATCATAGCCGCTTTTCTCGGGCATCATGATATCGAGCAGCACCAAATCGATGCCGCCTCCGGCATAAACCCGCAGGGCCGCGGCACCGTCACCGACGGCGCTGACTCGGTAGCCTTCGCTTTCGAGGGTATCCACCAGCCCTTCCCGCAAATTCGTTTCGTCCTCGGCGACCAGAATTCGAATTGTTTTCACCTCTCGGATTTCCTTTCGCAGGGCAACTGGATCTCGAAACAACATCCCCCTCCCGATCGTTCGCCGCAGATCAGCTCGCCACCCATATCCCGCAACAGCTGGCGAGCGATACTGAGGCCGAGCCCGCTCCCCGGCTGGCGAGCGGTCAGCGAATCGTCGACCCGGTGGAATTTTTCGAAAATCCGTTGACGTTGCGCCGGGGGCACTCCGGGACCACGGTCGAGAACCCGGACACGGCAGCGGTTGCCATCCCGCACCAGTTCGACTTCGAGTTCGGGGCTACCGCCGGCATACTTAAGCGCATTGTCGA
The DNA here is from genome assembly GCA_001825565.1 of Desulfuromonadaceae bacterium GWC2_58_13. Taxonomy (GTDB): domain Bacteria; phylum Desulfobacterota; class Desulfuromonadia; order Desulfuromonadales; family Trichloromonadaceae; genus Trichloromonas. Next base: position 1,262 of record MHXM01000145.1, on the reverse strand, counting down.
CCAGGTTGAGCACCGCCTGTTCCAGGGCGTCACGATCCGCACGCACAACACAGCGCTCGCCGGAAATCCTTCGCGACAGGGTCATCCCGGCCTCTTCGATACGCAGCGCCTGGGAATCGAGCACCCCATGAAGCGTTTCACACAAATCCAGCTCGGTCAGCGAATAGGTCTTGCGGCCTTGTTCCAGCCGGCCGAAATCGAGCACGTTATTGACCAGCCGCGAAAGGCGCCGGCTTTCGTCGACGATCACCTTGAGATAGCGGCCGCGTTTCGCCTCGTCGGCGATGCGCCCCTCGCCCAGCAGTTCGGCATACATGCGGATGGTGGTCAGCGGCGTCTTGAGTTCATGCGACACATTGGCGACAAAGGAGGTTTTGCGGCGGGCATCGGTCAGATTGCGCCAGGCCTGCCAGAGCAGCAGCGACCCGCCGAACAGGATCGCCGCCACGAAGGTGCCGACCACCAGCGTCGAGAGGATCAGGAAGCTATCCCCTTCGGCCACCCCCGCCGCCCCCTTTGGCGCGTAAACCGCCACCTGCCAGTGAGGAAGCGCCGAACCGATCGGGAGGGAAACGATCCTGGGGGTTTCGGCCGAGATCGCCAGGCCGCCGCTCTGGTGAAAAATCTCGCCGTTGCCGTCGACCAGCGCGTAAACCTCTCCGGTCGGCGGAACCGCCGGCAGGGTGCCCAACAAGCGGGACAGCAGCGCCATGGTCTCAATCTCGACTCCGTAGCGACGCGGAACGCCGGGGGACTCGACCCAGCCGAGCAGGTAAAACCGGTTTTCCCAGAACCAGGGAATCCAGCCTCCGGTCCCGACCGATGGGGACGAAGCGTCGGCCGAAGGTTGCGCATCGGCGACAACGGTCACCTTCGACTGGGTCAGCTCCCGCAACTCGCGGCGGGTCGAAAAAAGGGATTCGGCCAGGTCGGCAACCGGAGCCGGCCCCGGGTCGGGGGGCGGCGGGTTCCAGGACAGGCGCCCGGTGAACAGGGAATCGTAGCGCCGGATGAAATCGGCCTCTTCTTCGCTGACCGGCTGCCGGGGGTCGGGCAGGGACAAACCGCCCTCCGGCGCCCAGATAAACACGTTACGGATCAACGGGTTTTCCTGCCGCCAGGTATCGAGGCGACGGGCCAGCTCCTCTTGCGGGAAGGTCCGCAGGGTGCCCAGGAGACCCTCCCTGACTTCTGCCACCGCCAGCGCGATACTTTCGGCCGTTGCCCGTGCCCGCTCGCTTGAAGCGGCCACGGCGGCGCCG
>MHXM01000144.1 GCA_001825565.1 Desulfuromonadaceae bacterium GWC2_58_13 | reverse complement strand
CGCCGATGATTCAACGCTATCGAAGTCGACTTTCCGGCCCGCTTCTCGATCGTATCGATCTGCACATCGAAGTGCCGAGGGTGCAGCACAAGGATCTCGCCGATCCGGTCGACGCCGAATCGTCCGTCACTATCCGGGCTCGGGTGGAAGTAGCCCGCCGGGTGCAACGGGAACGTCTGGAAAAATTCGGCCTCCACGCCAACGCCCAGATGCAGGCCCGGCATATCCGCAAATTCTGTCCGGTGGACGAACTGGGACACAAACTGCTGGAAATGGTCACCGACCGCCTTGGTCTCTCCGCCCGTAGTTATTCCCGCATCCTCAAGGTGGCGCGGACCATTGCCGATCTGGCCGGTTGTGAAATGATCCAGCAGGCTCATTTGGCCGAGGCGATTCAGTATCGGGGGCTGGACCGGAAAGTGACTTGAGACCTGCGTTTCAACTTGTTGGCTTCCTCGATCTCAACTCCATTCAGTAGGACGTTCGAAAACCAGACCGTAATGATATGGCGGAAGTTCGATGACCCCTGGCGACCGCAAGTGAAAGCCGGCATCTTCTGCCCAGGCCCGGCATTGTTCCGGTTTGGGCCGGATGGTCATTGAGGGTCCGCGCGGGGTGGTCGGATCGAAATTCCAGTGAATTACCGCCAGAAGACCGCCCGGCCGCAGAATGCGGAAGGCCTCTTTCAGCAGATGGTCGGGATCTTCCGCGTGCAGGATATTGAAGAGCATGACGTAGTCGACACTCTGGTCCGTCAGATCGGTTCCTTCACCGACAAAGTCCCGCAGGATCGCTTCGACGTTGTCCAGCCCCTCGGCTTCAGCCTTGTTTCGGGTCGCGGCGACCATCTCCGGTTCGATGTCGATGGCCTGGACCTTCCCCGCGATGATCCGGGCGGCAGCCAGCGCGAACGTGCCATAGCCGCAACCGAAATCCACCAGACTGCGGACGCCGGGTGTTAGACCGAGCTTTTCAAGGATGGCTTCCGGAGTAAAAAATTCCGCCCACATCTCCTCTTCGGGCATGCCGCTTTCACGTGTCTTCACGCCGGTCTCCTTACGAATTGTTGCGCTGCTGAAAACTTCGCTTGAGACTCGTCACGGTTCCGTCGTTTCTTTCTTATCACCCCGGATAACGTATAGGGCCGCTGTCGTTGGATCATTGCTGGCGAAGATCCGCTGGCCGGCGATGCCGAGAAAATACTCACTTTGCACCCTGAAGTTTGCTGCCATGGCGGCTTCCAACAGGCCCAGGTCGGTGTGCCTGATCTTGCCCACATAGGAATCGGCTGCGGTGGCTTTTCCCTTGAAAAAGGCCGAGGCCGGATTGAGCAGCATGACCAAGATCCGGCCGCCCGGCCGCAACACCCGAACTGTTTCGGACAGGGCCTGCCGATAGTCTTCGACAAACTGTAGCGAAACAATAAACAGCGCCACATCGAAGGCGGCGTCGGCAAACGGCAGCTTTTCCGCAGGCGCGGCCACCGTTCTGATTCCTGCGGGTGCCCGGGCGAGAGCTTCCCGCGAGACATCCAGGCCGACGACGGCAAAACCGAGTTCACTCAGGCCGCTTTCGATGGTGGCCGGTCCGCAGCCAATGCTGAGAATCTGGTCCCGCGGCCGCAGGTGCCGTCTCAGGTAGGTCAGTTCGGCGGCAAAGACCCGCTGCCAGAAAGGGTCCCGGCAGGCTCGCAGGTAGCGGGCCGTTTCAATCTCTTCACTCATCGACCGCCTCTGCCGGGGTTAACACGCGAGCTTCTTGCCGCAGAGCGCAAGAAGCTCGTCAAGCTCGGGGAAGCGCCGCTCCTCCAGGCGCGAAAACACCAGCCTGTCATCGATCCGCACGGCAAACTCGCTTTTTTGCTCGCCGGCCACAATTTCAATCTCGGCATCTCCCAGTTGTTTTTGCAATTCCGCAGCGAGACTCGCTGCGCGGGGCTGGTGCCCTCAGGAAGCGCAATAAACGATTTGAACCTTCATCAATAATTTCCTTTCTTTGGTTGATTGCTTCTTCAGGATCGTCCATCGAGAAAACGTTCGGCGTCCTGGGCCGCCATGCAGCCGGTTCCGGCGGAGGTGATCCCCTGCCGGTAGATCGAATCCTGCACGTCGCCGGCCGCGAAGACGCCGAGAACGCTGGTCTGGGTGGCAAAGCCGTCGCCGCCGCCCCGGGTGCGGATGTAGCCATCCTTCATCTCAAGCTGCCCGGTAAAGATGGCGCTGTTGGGGGAGTGGCCGATGGCGATGAAAACCCCTTCCACGGCAAGTTCTTTAACCTGGCTGCTACGGACATCCTTGATCCGCATCCCGGTCACCCCTTTTTTTTCGCCGATAACTTCCTCCAGAACATGAAACCACTCAACGAGGATCTTCCCCTCGGCCACCTTGGCCATCAGCTTGTCGGCCAGGATTTTTTCACAACGGAGTTCGTCCCGTCGATGAACCAGGGTGACGTGGCTGGCGATATTGGCAAGGTAGAGGGCCTCTTCCACAGCCGTGTTGCCGCCGCCGATCACCGCTACCGGCAGGTCGTGGTAAAAGAACCCGTCACAGGTCGCACAGGCCGAAACGCCCTTGCCTTTGAAGGCCGCCTCGGACGGCAATCCCAGATATCTGGCTGAGGCCCCGGTGGCAATGATCAAGGCGTCACAAGTATAGTTGCCCTGGTCGCCGGTCAGAACAAAGGGGGTCTGTCGCAGGTCGCTGGCTTGGATACTGTCTTGGATGATCCGGGTCTGAAAGCGCTCGGCGTGCCGGCGCATCCGTTCCATGAGTTCGGGTCCGGCGACCCCCTGAGGATCACCGGGCCAATTGTCGATTTGGTCGGTCGTCGTCATCTGGCCGCCCGGTTGAGAGCCGGCGATCACCACTGGATTGAGGCTGGCGCGCGCGGCGTAGATGGCCGCCGTGTAACCGGCTGGTCCGGAACCGAGAATGATCAGACGATGGTGTTCGGTCGGGGTCATTTGCTCCTCCTTGGCCTGCGGAACAGAATCTAACGATTTTCCTCGCCGACCGCAGCTTCGGCGGAGCAGCAAGAAATCCTTTTTTTGCCCAACAGCGGCGGGTCCTCTTTGAGCAGCGCCAGGATGCCTGTCACCAATTCAGGGCAGCGGATGAAGTAGCAACGCTGGGCCCCTTTCTGGGTGAAATCGACGATACCGGCATGACGCAGAATGGTCAGATGCTGGGAGATATTCGCCTGGGACGCCGGCAACAGGTCGTGAATGTCGGTCACGCACTTGGTGCCCTTGAGGAGCTCCATGACGATCTGCAGCCGGGTTGAATGTGCCAGTGCCTTGAGGACAGCGACCCACTGAATATCAATATCTGTTGTCATTGCGAATCCTTAAATAATATTCGAATATTCTTATATGCGGCGCGAAGCTGTTTGTCAACCAGTTTTTGGCTGGAACCGTCGGTCCTCGATCCGCCAGTGGTTGATGACGGCGGGTTCGGCTGTCGCCTTCGGAAGCCGGTCTACAGGTCGACCATTGCCTTTAACAACGGCGGGACCACATCCTTGAGGGGGTTGACCATGGATTTTAGGGAGATGAGGGGTTGGTCGTTGGATGATCGCTCCTGGAAGTTGACCATCAGGTTGCCTTCAGGGATCTCGGCGGCCAGATCTGTCGCGCTCCCATCGAAGCGACGGAGCATTGAGGTTGGTGCGGATGTCGTCGAAATCCCCGCAGTGGGTTTCCTCGATTTTTCCGGGCCGATCGCCGCGAGCGATGCAGTCGAGGATCGCCTCATTGATGCTGTTGAATTCTTCGATGGCATGCTGAAATTGTTTTTCTATTTCAGCGACTCTGCCGTTATTGTCGGCTACCATCGCCGGCTAGTTGAACCGCCGCCCGTTCATCTTGTCGAGGATGAAGAAGGTATTGATGGGATGTTGTTTTCGTCGGGTTCAGGGACAAAGGCGCAGAATTTCCCCGGCGATTTTTTCCAGGGGCATGACGAATTCGGCGGCGCCGAGTTTGATGGCTTCCTTGGGCATGCCGAAGACCACGCAGCTGGCTTCGTCTTGGGCGATGGTGCGGGCGCCGGCATCCTTCATCTCTTTCATCCCCTTGGCGCCGTCGTCCCCCATCCCGGTCATGATGGCGGCCACCGCGTTTTTACCGGCGTAGCGGGCGGCGCTGCGAAACAGCACGTCCACCGAAGGGCGATGGCGGGAAACCAGCGGGCCGTCCTTGACTTCGACGTAGTAGCGGGCGCCGCTGCGCTTGAGCAGGGTGTGACGATTGCCCGGCGCGATCAGGGCCCGGCCCCGTACCACGGTGTCGCCGTCGGCGGCTTCCTTGACGGTGATCCGGCAGAGGCCGTCGAGGCGTCGGGCAAAGGCGGCGGTAAAGTGCTCGGGCATATGCTGAACAATGACGATGCCAGGGGTGTCGGCGGGAAGCGCTTCGAGAAAGACCCGCAGGGCCTCGGTGCCGCCGGTGGAGGCCCCGACCACCACCACTTGTTCGGTGGTCTGGATCATCGCCTTGCCGCTCGGTTTGGCAATGACGACGTCGGCGGTCAGTTTCGGTTCGTGACGCAGGCTGGAGGGGACCAGTTTGCGGGGTTGGACGCTGGCCGCGGCCTTGACCACGTCGCAGATGCGGACCCGCGCTTCCTGGAGAAATTGTTTAGTCCCCATGGCCGGTTTTTCGATGATTTCGACGGCGCCGTATTCGAGGGCCTTCAGGGCGGTTTCCGACCCCTTTTCGGTGAGGCTTGAGCACATCACCACGGGGATCGGATGCTGGCTCATGATTTTCTGCAAAAAGGTGATGCCGTCCATGCGGGGCATCTCGACATCGAGGGTAATGACGTCGGGAATCCCCTCTTTGAGCCGTTCGGCGGCGACGAAAGGATCGGAGGCGGTCGCCATGATCTCAATGTCCGGGTCGGAGCTCAGGATGTCGGCCAGGGTCTGGCGCACCACGGCCGAATCGTCGACGATCAGAACCTTGATTTTGTTGGACATGTTCCATCCTTCAGAATGAGGAATGCAGAAGACGTTGTCGGTTGCCCGGTTTAACCTTTTTGCTGGCCCCGTTTCAGGCCTCCCGCCACTGCCTGGAGAGGCGTTTGAGAAAAACCTCACCGGTATGCGGGTAGAAAATCAGTTGGCGCCCATGGGCGCCGCCGATGTCTTTAGCGGACACATGGAGATTATGGTCGTGCAATATCCGCTGGGCCACTTCCAGATTCTGGCGCCCGACGGTCTGGATTTTCGAAGACGTTTTTGCTTCGAACATATCGGCGCCGCCGAAAAGTTTGACCAGAATATCGTTCCTTTTGATGCCCCGCTGGTCAAAATATTCCAGCATGTAGCGCAACGCTTCGTCAACATATTTGAACCTTCCGGTTTCGCCACCCCGGGGAAGCATGGCATGACAGATGGCGCCGACCAGTTGGTGCGGGCTGTAAAAGGTTACGGAAACACAGGAGCCGAGGACCGTGGACACTTTGGCGGGCATTTCGTTGATGGTCAGCTCACCCGGTTTGAGATAGATTTTGGGTAGTTGCGACAGGGGCGTCATCGGGCGGGCGCCCGGCGCCTGGTTGGAACCACCTGGTTCACCGGAACGTTGCAGCCAGGCCGCGGTTGCAGGTCAGTAGTGCAGTTCATTTTTTTCCGCGCGCTGGATCAGTTGGGGGATGTCGAGGATCAGCGCCACCTTGCCGCTGCCGAGGATGGTCGCGCCGGAAAGTCCCTGCACGTCGCGGTACATGCGGCCGAGGGTCTTGATGACGGTCTGGTGTTCGCCGATCACGCGGTCGACGACGAAGCCGACCCGCTGGCCGTTGACGGCGGTGATGACCACCTGTTCGATGGCCGGCGGCTCCCCGTCGATGGCGAATTCCTGGCGCAGGTTGACGTAGGGAACCAGCTGGTCGCGCACCCTCACCAGGTTGCGGCCATGGGAGGCGGCGACGACGGCGCGGGTCAGTTCGATGCATTCTTCGACGATGCTTAAGGGGATGACGAAAAAGTCGCTGCCGATGGCCACCAGCAGGCTGTTGATAATGGCCAGGGTCAGGGGGATGCGGACCCGGATGGTGGTGCCTTGGCCGGGTTCGCTGTCGATCTCGATGGCGCCGCGCAGCGATTCGATGGCGCGCTTGACCACGTCCATGCCGACTCCGCGGCCGGAGATGCCGGTGACTTTCCGGGCGGTGGAGAAGCCGGCGGCGAAAATCAGCTGGAACAGGTCCTGACGGCTGAGCTGGTCGAGTTCGCCGATGAGCCCTTTTTCGATGGCTTTGCGGCGGATGGCGTCTTCGTTGAGGCCGGCGCCGTCGTCGATGATTTCGATGATGACGCTGGCGCCGGAATGGATGGCGGCCAGATGGATGGTCCCCTGACGTTTTTTGCCGGACTGCTCGCGTTGCTCCGGGGTTTCGATGCCGTGGTCGATGCTGTTGCGGATGATGTGTACCAGCGGGTCGTTGAGTTTTTCGATCACCGTCTTGTCGAGCTCGGTTTCGGCGCCGGCGGTGGTCAGCTCGATTTCCTTGCCCAGGTCCTGCGAGAGGTCGCGCACCAGCCGCTTGAATTTGCTGAAGGTGGTGCCGATGGGGAGCATGCGGATGTTGAGGGTGTTGTCCCGCAGTTCGGCGGTCAGCCGCTCGACTTCTTCGGCGATGGAGATCAGCTCGGCGTCTTCGCGGCCGATGGCGGTCTGCGACAGGCGCGACTGAATGGTGACCATCTCGCCGACCAGATCGACCAGCCGGTCGAGACGGTCGGCCGGCACCCGGATGCTGGACGCGGGTTCGGGAGCCGGCTGCGGTTTCTGCTGGCGAACGGTTTTGACATGCTCCTGTTCGGCCAGCGCCGCGGCCACTTTCGACGGGCTGACCGCTTTGGCCTCGACCAGCATCTGGCCGATGCGTTTCTGCTGTTTGAGCACCTCCTGCAACGCTTCGGAGGTGAGGTCGCCGCGCTCGATGAGGATATCGCCGAGCTTCTTGTAGCTGCTGTCGCTGGCAAGCAATTCCGCATCGTCGATGAGGTCGATGCGGAGTTCGCAATCGTCCTCGACGAAAATGAAGACGTCTTTGATGTCGTCGAGGTCTTTGGCGGTGGTGAGTATCACGTCCCAGAAGGTGTACACCTTTTCGGGGTCGAGCACATCCAGGGGCGGGATGTCGTCCAACTGGGCCACCACCCGGCATTTGCCGAGATCGCGCAGTTCGTTGAGCAGGCAGAGGGGATTGGTGCCGGACAGGAAGATGTTTTCGTGGGGGCGAAACCGGATGCGATAGGTTCGTCGGCTGGCGGATTCCGGCGCGGGCGGCGGCTCGTTGGCGGCGGTTGCGACCGGCGTTTCGACCGGCGCGGCGGGAAGCATCCGCCGGAAGGCGGTTTTCAGCGCGATGGTTTTTTCTTCGTCGTAAGGCTGGCCGCCGCAGGAGGCGTCGAGCATCGCCTTGATCTGGTCGCGGGCGATCAGCGACAGGTTGATCAATTCTCCGGTGACCGGCAGGGCGCCGTTGCGGACCAGGTCGAAGACGGTTTCGATCTCGTGGGTGAACGCGGAGATGTCGTCAAAGCCGAACATGGCTCCCGACCCTTTGATGGTGTGCATGGCGCGGAAAACGGCGCCGACGATGTCCATGTTGTCCGGGGAGTCTTCGAGCTCCATGAGCGAATTTTCCAGCAGGGCCAGTAGCTCATAGGCTTCTTCGCGAAAAGCTTCGTAGGGTTGATTTTGCATCAGCAGTCCTCGCCTCGGGGCGCCGTGACGGCGCGGACCCAGAGACAGCCCCGCGGGTCGGCGGTGTTGCAGCACTCTTCCGCTCGGGCGAAGCCGGAAGGTTCGATCAGATCCCGGATCGCGCTGGAGGGCTCGGGAAGCAGTTTTATGGCCGGGCTGCCGCGGTGGGCGGCGCAGAGCAGTTGCAGGCAGGAGAGGTCGGCCTCGGTCACCTGGCCGCAGTCGATGACCAGATCCGGCTGGGCCTTGAGTCCTTCGACGAGGGCCTCCTTGAACTGCTGGATATGCTGGATGGTGGCTTCGCCGCTGACCTGGAGCATGGCTGGACGTTGATCCAGCGCGGGAATAAACGTACAACTGAACATAGACCCTCCGCAAAAATTCAGGAATTCAGGCTGAAGACCAAAGGTGATGACCGAAGGAATTTAGCCGGCCACCTTCGCCGCGTTTCAGCCGATCAGTTTTTTGACGACCCCCAGCAGTTTCTGCGGGTCGAACGGTTTGACCAGCCAGCCGGTGGCGCCGGCCGCCTTGCCTTTGTTCTTGAAGGTATCCCCGGCTTCGGTGGTCAGCATCAGGATCGGCGTGAACTTGTAG
>MHXM01000143.1:7497-9025 GCA_001825565.1 Desulfuromonadaceae bacterium GWC2_58_13 | reverse complement strand
TGCATATTGGCAGACCGCCAAGGGAGCAGTGGCCGATTACATGAACAGCCTTCCGAAAGTGGTATGTTCGCGCACTCTCCAGACGGCAAGCTGGAACAAGACAACACTAATAAAGGACAACGTGGCAGAGGAAGTGGCGAAACTGAAACAACAGGGCAACGGCAACATGTTCGTTTTCGGCAGCGCCAACCTCTCGAAGACTCTGATGAATGAGAGACTATTTGATGAGTATCGCCTGGGAATAGCACCGGTCATTCATGGTAGAGGCAGGCTTTTGTTCAATGGCGAAGTGAAACCACAGGAACTGCTATTGCTTGAAGCACGTCCACTTTCGACCGGCTGCATCATTCTTCGCTATCAGGCCGACAAGCTGGCGTAAGAAGGGGCTGCGTACGGTCAGGCTGGACATTCGTTAAATGCCCCTCGGCTCAATGAGTCGAGGGGCATTTAACGATTTGTTGGTAATCTAAAAGGAGAAGTACCCTCCGCGCAAATTACCGCAGGGGGATTAACATTTAAGAGGTCAGAACTTGGCGTGCCCCGGGGTCCGCGGAAAAGGAATAACGTCGCGGATATTTTCCATCCCGGTCAGGTACATCAGCAAGCGTTCGAAGCCGAGACCGAAACCGGCGTGGGGACAGCTGCCCCAGCGGCGAATGTCAACATACCAGGGGAGGCTTTCCGGGGCGATGTTGAACGCGGCCATGCGCTGCAGCAGAATTTCGTAACGGTCCTCGCGCTGGCTGCCGCCGATGATTTCGCCGACTCGCGGCACCAGCAGGTCCATGGCGGCCACGGTTTTTTGATCTTCGTTGAGGCGCATGTAAAAGGCCTTGATGGCGGCGGGGTAGTCGGTAACGAAGACCGGACCACCGATCACCTTTTCGGTCAGGTAACGCTCGTGCTCCGATTGCAGGTCGCAGCCCCAGGTCACGGGGAATTCGAAACTCTGGCCGGACTGCTGCAATCGGGCCACCGCCTCGGTGTAACTGAGGGCTTCGAAGCGGGCCGCAACGAGGGCTTCGAGCTTGGCAAGCAGCCCCGGTTCGACCCGCTCGTCAAAAAAGGCCAGGTCTTCAGCGCAGTGTTCCAGGGCGTAAGTCACCAGGTAGCGCAGAAAATCTTCGGCCAGCGCGCAATCGCCGGCCAGGTCGGTGAAGGCCATTTCCGGCTCGATCATCCAGAATTCGGCGGCGTGCCGACTGGTGTTGGAATTCTCGGCGCGAAAGGTGGGACCAAAGGTGTAGATGTCGGCAAAGGCGGTGGCGAACAGTTCTCCCTGCAGCTGGCCGCTGACGGTCAGGCCGGTCTTTTCTCCGAAAAAGTCCTTTGACCAGTCCACCTGCCCCTGTGCCACCGGCGGTTTGACGGGATCGAGGGTGGTGACCCGGAACATCTCCCCGGCCCCTTCGCAGTCGTTGGCGGTGATGATCGGAGTATGCACGTAGAGAAAACCGCGTTCCTGGAAAAATTTATGGACCGCGAAAGACAGCGCGCTGCGCATGCGAAAGACCGCGCCGAAGGTGTT
>MHXM01000143.1:0-7423 GCA_001825565.1 Desulfuromonadaceae bacterium GWC2_58_13 | reverse complement strand
CGTCGGCATCGCCGAGAATTCTTACCTGCTTGGCCTTTATTTCCCATCGCTGACCGGAGGCTGGCGACGGCACCAGGGCGCCCTCGACTTCGATGCAGGCCCCGGTGCCGAGCCGGGACGCGGCCTCGAAACCGGCCATGGTCGGGTCCAGCACAAGCTGGATCGAGGCAAAGCACGAACCGTCATTGAGGGCGATAAAGGTAACATCCTTCCCCCGCCGCACCGTGCGCACCCAGCCCTTGACACACAAATGAATATATTCGCAATTTGACGCCAAGGCGTCCTTGATGCGGGTCCGGCTCAGGGATGCCGTCAACATGGTCCGGTTCCTTTCAGATACAGGTCAGACATGAGGCGCCTGCTCACCCCTCCCCCTCAATTGTGCTCCCGGGTCTTGTGGAACTGCACTTCGGGCCACTGCTCGGCGGTGTGCCCCAGGCGCCATTCGCTGGAGGCCAGATAGGTCAGGTTGCCCTCGGCGTCGAGGGCCAGGTTGCCCTGGTTTTTCTTTTCGAACTCGGCCAGTTTTTTCTTGTCGCCGCATTCGATCCAGCGGGCGGTGGCATAATCGATCCCCTCGTAAATGGCGTCCACCCCGTACTCGGTTTTCAGGCGCGAGATAATGACGTCGAACTGCAGCACGCCGACGGCGCCGAGAATGTAATCCGAGTTGACCAACGGCCGGAAAAGCTGCACCGCGCCTTCTTCGGCGAGCTGAACCAAGCCCTTTTCCAACTGCTTGACCTTGAGCGGGTTCTTCAGCCGTACCCGGCGGAAATGCTCGGGAGCGAAACTCGGGATGCCGGTAAATTTGAGCGGTTCCTTCTCGCTGAAGGTGTCGCCGATCTTGATGGTGCCGTGGTTGTGAACGCCGATAATGTCCCCCGGATACGCTTCTTCGACATGGCTGCGATCCTGGGCCATGAAGATGGTGGCGTTGCCCACGTTGATATCCTTGCCGATGCGGTGATGGTGCAGTTTCATGCCACGGGTGAACTTGCCTGAACAGATGCGCATGAAGGCGATCCGGTCGCGATGGGCGGGGTCCATGTTTGCCTGGATCTTGAAGACGAAACCTGAAAAAGCCTCTTCGTAGGGAGAGACTGCGCGGGTGACGGCCTCACGGGAGCCGGGTCCGGGAGCCAGTTCGAGAAAGGCGTCGAGCATTTCCTGCACGCCGAAATTGTTGATGGCGCTGCCGAAAAAAACCGGGGTCTGGTTTCCCTTGAGGAATTCCTCCAGTTCGAAGGGATTGGCCGCGCCTTCAAGCAGGTCGATGTCCTGGCGCAGTTCCTCGGCCTGGCTGCCGAGCAGCTCGTCCAGCCGCGGATCGTCGAGGTCCTTGATGCGGATGCCGTCGTCGTTATAGGTTTTCTGGCCGGGAGTGAAGAGGAACAGCTCCTTGCGGTAGAGGTTATAGGTTCCCTTGAACCGTTTGCCCATGCCGATCGGCCAAGTCAGGGGAGCACACTCGATCTGCAGGGTTTCCTCGATATCGGAGAGGAGATCGAGCGGTTCGCGCCCTTCGCGGTCGAGCTTGTTGATGAAGGTGATGATGGGGGTGTTGCGCATGCGGCAGACCTCCATCAACTTGCGGGTCTGGGTTTCAACCCCCTTGGCGCTGTCGATAACCATCAGCGCCGAGTCGACGGCGGTCAGCACCCGGTAGGTATCTTCGGAAAAGTCCTGGTGACCGGGGGTATCGAGGAGATTTACTTCGTAATCGCGGTAGTTGAACTTCATCACCGAGCTGGTGACCGAGATGCCACGCTCCTGCTCCATGGCCATCCAGTCGCTGGTGGCGTGGCGGGTAGCCTTGCGGGCCTTGACCGCGCCGGCCATCTGGATGGCGCCGCCGAACAGCAGCAGTTTCTCGGTGAGCGTGGTTTTACCGGCATCGGGGTGACTGATGATGCCGAAGGTGCGGCGACGATCGACTTCTTTCTGGTTATGTTTCTGCAAAAGGAACTCCGTGAACTGAATTGGGTGCGCTGGCACAAAAAAGCGAGCCGATCTGCCAGCCCGTGCCGCAGATAGTACAACAAGCATCGGGGTTACGTCAATTATACAGAGGGTGAGCTAGCTTGCCAGAAGAGAGTAAATTGCCGTTGACCGGCTCGACATTCAAACGTTATTGTATAATTCTTGAATTATAGGATGAGGAGGGCACCATGGTTGAAATGGATTCGTTGGATCTGCCTGCACGTCTTGCCGGAATCCGCGCTCGCAGAAGGTTCCTCTGGTCGGTATTCGCCACCTATATTCCGGTCATCTGGTTCGCCCTGAAAATAGGCGGCGACGCGCTGGCCATGGTGGTCGGCATCCTCTGGCTATTGATGTCGGCGGCGGGAGGCATCCTGGTCAGCTTCGCGATCTGCCCCCGTTGCGGCAACCGCTTTCACATGAAGGGTATTTCCACCTCCTGGGGCAGCCGTTGCGTCCACTGCAAACTCAGCCTCTCCGAAGGGAAATAATCCCCTCGCGGAAGATGCTCTTCGAACCGGTTCATGGTATAAGGGAATGAATTTATTCCCGACGGAGGAACCACCATGGCCATCCCGCGTTCCAGCGGCATTCTCCTGCATCCCACATCCCTGCCCGGCCGTTTCGGCATCGGGGCGATGGGCGCCGAAGCCTATGCCTTCATCGACTTTCTGGCCGCAGCCAAGCAATCCTGGTGGCAGATTCTGCCGCTCGGCCCCACCGGCTACGGCAATTCCCCCTACAGCGCCTATTCGGCCTTCGCCGGCAATCCCCTGCTGATTTGCCTGGAACGACTGGTCGAAGCCGGCGATCTCGACCCGGTCGATATCGAGGGGGTCGCCATGGCCGAAGGCGAAGCCCATTTCGCTTTCGTCCAGGGTTTCAAGGAACGCCTGCTGCACAAGGCCAGCCGCCGCTTCTGGAACGAAACCGCCACGCCGCGCCGGCATGCCTTCGACAGGTTCTGCCTTGAGCAGGCCTGCTGGCTTAACGATTATGCGATTTTCCTGGCCCTGCGCCGACATTTCAAGGACGCTTCGTGGGACCGCTGGCCCGAGCCGATCCGCCATCGCGAACAGAGCGCCCTCCATCAATACGGGACCGAGCTGGCCGAGGCGATCCGCCACCACAAGTACGTCCAGTTTACTTTTTTTGAGCAGTGGCAGGTACTCAAGGAATACGCCAACCGGCACGGTGTCGGCATTATCGGCGACATCCCGATTTTCGTCGCCTACGACTCCGCCGACGTCTGGGCCAATCCGCACCTGTTTCACCTCGACGCAGAGGGTCAACCGATCATGGTCGCCGGGGTTCCGCCCGACTACTTCAGCATCACCGGCCAGCGCTGGGGCAATCCGTTGTATCGCTGGGAAATAATGCAGGAGGACGGTTTTTCCTGGTGGCTGTCCCGGTTCCGCGCCAACCTGCAACTGACCGACCTGGTCCGCATCGACCATTTCCGTGGGTTCGAAGCCTGCTGGAACATCGACGCCAAAGAACCGACGGCGATCAACGGCCATTGGGTGCAAGTCCCCGGAGCGGCCTTGTTCCACCGTCTGCAACAGGAATTCGGCGACGACCTGCCGCTGATCGCCGAAGACCTGGGAATGATCACCCCCGAAGTCGAGGCCCTGCGCGACAGATTCGGGCTGCCCGGCATGAAAATCCTGCAGTTCGCCTTCGGCGAAGATGCCGACAACCCCTACCTCCCCCACAACCTGACCCGCAATAGCGTGATCTACACCGGCACCCACGACAACGCCACCAGCCTGGGCTGGTGGCGTTCGTTGAAAAAGCCGGAAAAGGCTCGGGTTCGCCACTACCTTGGCCACAATGGCGGGGACATGCCGATGAATCTGATCCGGTTGTCGATGGCCAGCGTTGCCCGACTCAGCATCTTTCCCCTGCAGGACGTGCTCGGCCTCGGCGACGAAGGGCGCATGAATATCCCCGGCAAACCTTCGGGCAACTGGGGCTGGCGCTTTCAGCCGGGAACCCTCGACAACAAGGCCGCCCGCCAACTGGCCGAACTGACCACCCTCTACGGACGCAGTCGAAAGCATCGGTTCGCCGATTGACAGGTCCCAATTCTTAAAGCTATACTTTTTTGGTAATCTTTTACCCGCGTCGCCCCAGCTCACAGGCGGGAGATGAGATAAATTTCCGTCGAAAGGATTTCGCTTGAACCCGGCCCAGACCGTGCACATGACCAACCTGCTGTGCTTCGCATTTTTCGCCAATCTCCCCTTGGGATACCTGAGGGAATCGACCCGCAAATTTTCCTTGCGTTGGTTCGTATATATCCATATCTCCATCCCATTCATCCTGGCCATGCGTATCAGCTACGAATTCGGCTGGGAAGCCGTCCCCTTCACCCTGGCCTGCGCGGTTGCCGGACAACTGCTGGGCGGCAATATCAAACGCTGGCGCAAGCCATGAATCGGGAACGCCGCCCGAGAATGAAAAAGGCCGCCACCATGGGCAGCCTGATCGTCGACATGCTGCAAAAGCGAGGCCTCGAAGACAAGGTACGCGAATACCGGACCTGGCAGATATGGGATGAGACGGTGGGGCCGCAGATCGCCGCCAGGGCACGACCGGTGCGTATCCGCGAGGGGGTATTGGAGATCCGCGTCGACCAGCCGGTCTGGATGCAACAGCTACAATTGATGAAACCGAAAATTCTCGGCCGACTCAACGAACGCCTCGGCGGAGGCATTCTCAAGGATCTTTTTCTGCGCCAGGGAAGAATCACCCCTCCTCCGGTCCTGGCGCCACCGCCAAAACCGCCGGAATGGCTCGACCAGCCTCTCAGCGACGCCGACCGGGACGAAATCGAAACCGCGCTCGGCACTCTCGACGATTCCGAATTGAAAGAACGCCTGCGTCGCATCCTGACCCTGCAGAAGCAGGTAGCCAGGAGCAAAGAACGGTGACCACCCCACGACCCCTTGACAAGGAGGGGGAGAACCGTCCCTGCCAAGAAAGCCCCCTCCTTAAATAAGGAGGGGGTTGGGGGTGGTGATTCCCCCTACTCTCCGTAAATCGCCAATACCTCGGCCGAATACCCCTCCCCTTCGTAAACATACAGCGGCGCCTCCACGGTCATTCCGGGGCGCCCGGCACGACGCCCTTCGACCAGCACCATGCGCGCGGTTTCGCCGTGCCGTGAATGCACGCAACGCAATCGCTTCGGCTCAAGACGCGCCTGGCGCATGGCCGCCAGCAACTCGGCGAGCCGTTCAGCCAGATAGATGAGGTAAACGCGCCCCCCCTGCTTGAGCAGGTAAGCGGCGGCGGCCAGAAAATCGTCCAGCCCTCCGGCCAGCTCGTGACGGGCCGCGGCCCGTTCGGCTTCCGGTGCGGTCCGTCCGGTTCCTCCGCGGCGATAGGGCGGATTGCTCAGCACCACGTCACAGGATTGGGGTTCGAGGCAACCGCGCAGCTCGCGCAGATCCCGCTCGATAATCGTCACCCGCTCCCGAAGTCCGTTGAGAATCAGGCTGCGCCGGGCCCGGTCGGCCATCCGCGGCTGGATTTCGACGCCGACGATGTGGGCGGCTTCGGTGCGCCGTGCCAGCAGTAGCGGGATCACTCCCGCGCCGGCGCCCAGGTCGACCACCGACTCGCCGGCATCAATCCGGGCAAACCCGCAGAGCAACACGGGATCGAGAGAAAAGCGGTAGCCCTCCTTTTGCTGGATGATTTTCAGGCCGCCCGAGCGCAGATCGTCAAGGGTTTCATCGGGGGCGATCAGGCTGTCTTTCATCGTGGTCACCTGAGTTGTATGCCGTACTGCCGAAACAGCCGCAGCCGTAGCCGGCGGGCCAGTTGGGCCGTAACGGGGTCGTTAAAGGCGAGAAAACTGCGATAGTGAAAAATCGCCTTGTCGCGGTCGCCAAGCTGCTCGTAAACCCGGCCGAGATTGTACCAGGGCATCGGATTGTCGAAATTGGCCGCCGCCTTATGAAAAAATTCGAGCGATCTCTCCAGTTGTCCCAGTTCCAGGTACGCCCCTCCCAGGTTGTTGAGAGCGCTGGTCGACTCGGGCGCGACTCGCACCGCCTGGGTCCACAGGGAGAGCGGCGTGGCCCACACCCGGTTCTGCTGCCAGGTCAGCAGACAACAAGCGAGCAGTCCCATCGCCATGACCTGCGCCGGCAGATAGTTTTTGGGCGGACACCAGCGTTCCACGACTAGAGCGGTCATCAGCGCCAAGCCCAGAGTGGGGGTGTATAGATAGCGGTCGGCGGCGAAGTAGGACAGTGGCCAGAGGTTGGCGGTCGGCAGCCAGAACAGGCCGATCCAGAGCAGGGCGAAGAAAAACGGCGGCCAGAGTCGCCGGGCGCGCCACAGCAGCATTCCGTAAATGCCCAGGATGGCCAGAGCGCCGAGCACCCAGGGATCAAACCAGCCGGAAGGCGCCGGATAGACGTACTCGGGCGCCAGCGCCAAGGGCCACAACAGCTTGCCGACCATAAACGTCAGCGATTTCAACACCATAAGAAAATAGGGAGCGACATTATCCGGATTGAGGTAGACGGTCATCTTCGCCATCACCCCGACCATGGCCTGCCGGTGCAACGGCATGCCGCCGCCCAGCAGGTACCAGCCGAGAAATCCCAGGGTCGCAGTGATCGCGCCCGCCACGAGACATTTCGGCTGACGAAGCAGCAGACGGTTCTTTCGATCGACAAAGGCGAGTTCGTACCCCAACCACAATAAGGGCAGCATCACCGCGTTCTGCTTCGCCGTCCACCCCACCAGCGCCAGGGACAGGGCGACCGCCAGCCACGGCAGCGTTCGCGCCTCCGGACGAAGCGCCCGCAGATAAGCCAGGGTCGCCAGAAGGATACAGGCCAGAGCCAGACTGTCCTTGCGATGGGAGATGTTGGCCACCACCTCGACCTGCACCGGATGGACCAGAAACAGCAAGGCCGCGCTCCAGGCCACGAAGCGGCTGCACCCGAGACGGTCGGCCAAGAGGAAAAGAAGGAAGGCGTTGACCCCGTGCCAGAAGACGTTCTGCACATGCCAGCCGGCCGGATCGAGGCCGAACAGGGCATGATCGAGCAGAAAGGTCAACTCGCGCAGCGGCCGCCCCGGATAGGAGTCGGCCCAAAACCCTGCCAGCGACTGCACATCCGGGTTATTAACAATCACCGGAAAGTCGTCAAGAATCCAGGCATGGCCGAAAGTGTTGGCGTACAAGGCAAAGGCGGCGGCGAGGAGTAAGCCCAAGGCGTAAAGCCGATCTCTGTATTTTTGCCCAACCATTGCCATCAAATAGGAGACTTTCACCACACGGGGGTTTTCGACAAGCTAATCCCCAGTCGCTTTCGCAAAGCGTCGGCCTGCTCACGAAAGGTGGGATCGTCGATCTAATCCCCAGTCGCTTTCGCAAAGCGTCGGCCTGCTCACGAAAGGTGGGATCGTCGAT
>MHXM01000142.1:17197-29010 GCA_001825565.1 Desulfuromonadaceae bacterium GWC2_58_13 | reverse complement strand
GTTTTTAATGTCGGCCACTTCGCTTTTAAGCTGTCCGGCATAGTCGTCCCACAGGGGCAGTTGCCAGAGACGTTCACCGGTTTGTTCGCCGGCTTTGATCAACTGTCGAACCAGTCCTTCGTGGTTGCCCAAAACGGCGGAGGCATGGTGTCCCAGGGCGATGATGCAGGCGCCGGTCAGGGTTGCCAGGTCGATGACCACCCGGGGATCGAACCGCTGGGCATAGGTGAGGGCGTCAGCCAGGATCAAGCGGCCTTCGGCGTCGGTATTTAGGATCTCGATGGTTTTACCGGCCTTCGAGGTCAAAATGTCGCCGGGACGGATGGCGCTGCCCGAAGGCATGTTTTCCACCGCCGGAATGATACCGACCAGGTTGATTGGCAGGTTGAGCAGCGAAGCGGCCAACAGGGTCCCCAGCACGGCAGCGCCGCCGGCCATATCCATTTTCATCTCGTCCATTTTTTCGGCGGGCTTGAGGGAAATGCCGCCGGCGTCGAAAACCACCCCCTTGCCGACCAGGGCGATGGGCTGGGAATTGTTGCGGTCGCCTTGATATTCGAGGACGATCAGGCGCGGTTCGCGGACGCTCCCTTGAGCCACTCCGAGCAGAGCGCCCATCTGTTCCTTTTCCAACTCCGGTTTTTCGAGAATGGTGCATTTCATCCCGGTTTCATCGGCGATGGCGCGAGCTTGCCCGGCGAGAAACTCGGGAGATTTGGCGTTGCCCGGTTCGTTGACCAGATCGCGGGCGAGGTAGACGCCTCGGCAGATTCCCCGGGCGATCAGCGCCCCTTGCCCGGCTTCCTTGATCTGATTTTTCTTTTCGACCAGAAGAACCAGCTTTTTCATGGTCGTCGGGAGTTCGTCGGCGGTCTCGGTGCGATAGCGCAGGAATCGATAGCCGGCAAGCAGAACGGCTTCAACCACGTGTTGGACGAGAGCCTCCATGGATAGATTGCGAACGGCCAGCGAACCCAGATCGACGGCCAGGTTCGACACTCCGCGCTCTTGCAGAAATCCGGTGGCCGTTCCCAGAGACTGCCGCAGTCTTTCGGCGCCGGCGCTTTTTTCCTTGCCCAGGCCTATTAACAGAATCCGTTCGGCGGCCAGGGCGGTCGCCGGGTACAGCAGCATCTTTTCCCGATGCTTGCCGCTGAACTCCTTGTCCTGCGAAGCTCGGGACAGGACGCCACCAAGCTGGCGGTCGATATCCCTGAGCAGGGGAGTTTTCAGTTTGCCCTCGAAGACCCCGAGGACCAGGCAGGGGGTTTTCTTTTCCAGCGGGGCGCCGCTGACGATTTTAATTTCCATCAGGAATCCTTTTCGTGTTGGTTGTACTGTTTCCAATAGTCGGCCTGCCATTGCCGGCGCTGCCCGGCCGATGCCCGCAGGTGATGTCCGAGCAGTTCAATGACGGCGGGCAGTTCGTCCAGGCCCCTTCCCGGACGGAGGGCCGCCGGGGTTCGCCGGCGCAGGAAGTCGGCCGGGGTTCTGGTCAGTTCATGATCGGCGGCGAAGATGACCTCGCCTGCCAGCAACGGAGAACCCGGAATGATCGGCCGGGCGAGGTCCGGACGCGCATGCAGCAGGTCCATGAGCCGTCGAGTACGGGAGCCGTAGCGCCTGAGCAGCGTATCGATGGTGGGTTCCGGGAGGCCGAATTCTTTACTCAAACTCGAAGTCAGGCCGGAGAGAAAGGCCGGGAAAGGGCCGGTCGCTCCCCCGGGCAGGGGAATCTCGGCGGTTCGGCTCGGTCCCCGCCCTCGACCGAGGCGCTCGCAGACCATGATGGCGACTTCCTCGGCGACCGCGCGGTAGGTGGTGTATTTGCCGCCGCCGACGGAAATCAGCCCAGAGTCCGATTGATAGATCCGGTGCTCCCGGGAAATGCGGGACGCGGTTGCCGTCGGGTCGGTCACCAGTGGTCGCAGTCCGGCAAAGCTGGCGATGACATCGGCACGGTCGATGGGGGGACAACGCAGGTGCCGGCTGGTTTCCCGAAGCAGGTAGACGATATCGTCTTCGGTGGGGATGACGGCATCGGGATCTCCGGTGTAATCGACGTCGGTGGTGCCGACCAGGGAGTGTGCTTCCCAGGGAATGACGAAAAACAACCGCTTGTCCCGGCCGGTTGAAAGATAGAGAGCCCGGTTGCCGCGGCCGACGCGGGGGATGACCACGTGAGTGCCCCGGGTTGGCCGGAGTTTGCCGGAATAGTCGCCGTCCAGGGCGCAGAGCCGATCGAGCCATGGACCGGTGGCATTGATGACCACCTCGGCCTCGATTTCGATTTCCTCCGTGGTTTCCCGGTCCAGCAGACGAGCTCCGGCCAGGCGGCCGGCCCGCTTGATCAGAGATGTCACCTCCAGGTAGTTAGCGGCCTGTGCTCCCGACTCGATGGCCGCCAGGACATTTTCAAGGCACAGGCGGGCATCGTCCATCCGGCAATCCCAGTACAGGGCGGCACCGGTGAGTTGTTCTTCCCGCAGAGCCGGTTCGGCGTCCAGTGCCTTGGCCGGGGAGAGAATCCTGTGACGGCGGGTGTTGCGGAAGGCGGCCAGCAGGTCGTACAGGACCATGCCGGCACGGATGGTCATCAGCGATCGGGGGTCGTTGCGGTACACCGGAATCACGAACGGCATGGGGGTAACCAGGTGGGGGGCGATGTTCTGCAGAATCCGACGCTCCCGACAGGATTCGAAAACTAGGTTCAGGGCAAATTGCTCGAGGTAGCGCAGGCCGCCGTGGATCAGTTTGGTCGAGGCGCTTGAGGTTCCGGAAGCGAAATCGCCTTTGTCGATCAGCGCCAGGCGCAGACCGCGCAGGGCAAGATCCCGGGCAATGCCGGAGCCATTGATGCCGGCGCCGATGATCAGGACATCGAATTTCTGCTGGCCAAATCGTTTGCAGTTGCGCTGCAGCAAAGGATTGTCGGGTAATGTGGGAACTGTCATCATTAAAAAAGTCTACCGAGCAAAGCCCATATTTCAATGAATCTTTTGACATTTACTGGCGATTCGTTAAGATTCGATAATTCGTTCATTTGAGAAATTTACCTAAAACAGGAGGCATCGATGCGGCGAATTGGGTTAAATATCTGTACCGTGCTGGCGCTGGTCCTGTTGGTGCCCGGGTGTTTTCCCCGCACCGATCAGGCTTTGTCCGAGCGGAGGGTGACCGAATATATCGAGCAGGGAGGAAAGACCGGGATTGTCGGCAAGGTTTTTCTCAAGGATAGCGGCGAACCTCTGGAGGGAGCCTACGTCAATATCTATCCGGATGCCATTTCCAACCTGCTCGGTCCGTCGATGTTCATTTCGCTCCCGAGCCGCGCCGACGGCAGCTACGGTCTTGACGTCCCCGCCGGGACCTACTACGTGGTGGCTCGCAAGCGCTTGAGCGGTCGGCCCATGGGGCCCCTGTCGCCTGGCGACTACTATTCGGAGCATCAGCGGATCCTGACCACGGTGGTTTCCGGCAAGCTGGCCGTGGTCGACATGCCCCTGGTCGCCATCAAGGCGCCGATGTTCTTCAAAAAAGGGGTGGTGGAGAGCCAGACCGACACCGGTGTTCGCGGCAGGTTGGTGGATGCTTCGGGGCATCCGGTTCCGGGCGGATTCACCACCGCCTATCTCGATCCGGAAATGCGTCGGCTGCCCGATTTTGTCTCGACCCTTTCGGATGAGAATGGCGCCTTTACTCTGTATCTGCCCCAAGCCGGAACCTATTACCTTGGCGCCCGCATCCATGCCTGGGATATGCCCCGCCAGGGCGAGCCTTACGGCCGTTACGGGGGCGATAATCCGCAGCCGGTGGCGGTGGAAAAAGGCACTTTTGTCGAAGGTGTGACCATCGAATTGCTTCCTTTTGATGGCGAGTACAAGCCGGGGAAGAGCCGCCGCCCCATCTGACCGATCGGTTACGGACTTTGCCGGACGGTGGCTTCATCACACCAACAGCAGCCGCGCTGGTCGATTCCGGTGCGGCTGTCGTTGTTTCAAGCCGAAGCGGTTGTCCTGGCCGGGGCGGACCGGCGGGGATTGCGGCTTTTTGCGGAACATTTATTGCTAAGCAAAATCTGAATTCGGTTCGAGGCAATTTGTTGACAGCTTCCGGATTTCGGGATTAACGGTTGCCTGCCGCGGCGGATAAGTGCTATTTTGCTGCAAATGGCTGATTTAATGGTTTTTATGTGAACGTGGCGGATTGCCGGAAGGCGATTTTCCGAGCCTTTAGCCGTATGAGAGAGTGCTGCAATGGTGACATCGCTAAGTCTACGTTGGAAAATCCTGCTGGCCCTGATCGGCCTTTCGGTGGTGCCGCTGGCGATTGCCTTGCTGATTCTATCGGCATCGGTCGAAGGTCAGCTTGATCGAAACATGCAGTTGCGGGCCGCTGAACTGGCGGGCTTCGTGCGCAAAACCATTGAGTATTCGGAAAAAGAAGCGTTCAACTACATCCGCTTGACCAGCCAGGCTCCCGACCTGGTCAATTCCATCTATTTTGCCAGTTCCCCTGAGGAAATGCTCGATATCGGCGCCATCATCGAGAAAACCCAGAAGGTGTTTCATTTCGATGTGATTCAGGTATTGAACGCCGAAGGGGGATTGCTGCGCAGCAGCATCGACAAGGAGCACAAGGGGGTTATTATCGGCGATTTCAAGGGCCACCCCCTGCTTTTGGCCGCCATGGCCGATGAAGAGGCCATGGGACTTGAAAGTGTTGCCGGTCGGGCCGCGCTGGTAACCGTAGCGCCGATCCAGTTCCACAACAAGTCGATCGGGTATCTGGTCGGCACCCTGTTTCTGGATGAGGCCTATGCGCAGAAAATTAAGGCGATTACCGGCTCGGAAATCGCCTTCTTCAGCCGGGACGGAATTATTTCCGCATCCGCCCCTGAGCTCCAGGCGCTGAAAGTAGCGGATTTCTCTGGTCGTGACAGCTGGAATGCCGACCTGGGCAATACGCCGTTCCGCATTTATCGATTTTCTCTCAACGGGCAGGGCGAGGGGATGCTGATGGCGCTTGACCGTTCGGAACTGACGGCCTCGCGTAAGCGTATGCGGGACCAGTTTGTGGGCATTCTGTTCGGGGTCGGTTTGCTGGCGATTCTGGTTGGCGTAGCCATTTCCCGCAGTGTGGTGCGACCGCTGGCGGCGGTGGTGAAAAACCTCAAGGAGATCGCCGAAGGCGAAGGCGATCTGACCAGCCGCCTGACCATCGAATCGAATGACGAAGTTGGCGAATTGGCCCGAAGCTTCAACAGTTTTCTCGAACGGTTACAAGAAATGGTCCGGCGTATCCAGGTCGTTCGCGAAGATTTGGGTGGGGTCGGTAAAAAAATCCGTGTGTCGTCGAGTCAGCTCAACGAAGGTGTCACGAACCAGTCCCGCTCTTTCGAAGAATCCCACCTGGCCATCCAGGGGATCGAGCAGACCCTTGGCGGCATCGCTGAAAGCACGGGGATGCTGGTCGACGCCGTCGAGGAAAGTTCTTCCGCGACCCTCGAACTCGGATCGACCATCGAAGAAATTGCCGAACAGATGGAAAATCTGTTCGGCACCGTGGCCGAGGTTTCCAGCTCAATTAACGAGATGTCCGTCGCCAGTCAGCAAATCATGGAAAATATCGAAATACTGGCTGCATCGACCGAGGTGACCGCTTCGTCCATCACCCAGATGGATGCCGCCATCAAAGAAATCGAAGAAAATGCCGAAACCTCCAGTAGTCTTTCCGAAGAGGCCGCCAACGATTCCCAGCAGGGTAAGGAAGCGGTGGACGAGACGATTCGGGGAATTGGTGAAGTCCGTGAAATGGTCGACGGCGCCAGCAAGGTGGTTCGCGACCTCGGCCGGCAGTCCAAGGCGATCGGCAAGATTCTCAACGTGATCGACGATGTGGCCGACCAGACCAGCCTGCTGGCGCTGAACGCGGCCATCATTGCCGCCCAGGCCGGGGATCACGGCAAGGGGTTTGCCGTGGTGGCCGATGAGATTCGTGAGCTGGCCGAACGGACGGCGGTTTCGACCCGGGAGATTGCCGGTATCATTGGCAGCCTGCAAGGAGGGGTTCAGGAGGCCGTCACGGTGATGGATGCCAGCAGCGAACGGGTGCATCAGGAGGTTTCCCGTTCCCGGGTGGCCGGTGAAGCCCTGGAAAAAATTCGCAACAGTACCCTGAAATCGACCGAACAGGTTCGCAGCATTGTTCGCGCCACCCAGGAACAGGCGCGCGGCAGCCAGCAAATCACCAGTTCGATCAATCAGATCGCTTCGATGCTCGGGCAAATTTCCTCGGCGATCAAGCAGCAGACCTCCGGCACCCAGCTGTTGGCCCAGGCGGCCGAGGCCATGCGATCGATTGCCTCGCACGGCAAGATGAGCACTTCGGAACAGGCCAAGGGGAGTCGTCAGATCAACGCCAGCATGGAACATATCAGCCTCATGATTGAGCGCATCGATGAGGCGACCCGGCAGCAGACCGAGAAAATTCGTCAGGTGCTCCAGGCGGTATCCAGCCTGCGCACCGTCTCCGAAAACAACGCCCTGCGCGCCGCCGAACTTGACCAAGTCGTGGATACCCTCACCCAGCAGACCGCCGCATTGGGTGAAGAGGTGGGCGCGTTCAAGGCATGAACGGCCGGCGGATCACCGTAACCATCCTGGGTTCTGGCACCAGCACCGGGGTGCCGGTGCCGGCTTGCTCTTGCCCCGTCTGTTCCTCGCGGGTGCCGCAGAACCAGAGAACCCGTTGCAGCATCCTGATTTCCTTTGCCGGCCGCAACATTCTGGTCGATACTTCCACCGACCTGCGGCAACAGGCCCTACGGGAAAATATCACCCACATCGATGCCGTGCTGTACACTCACACCCACGCCGACCATGTCAATGGCATCGACGACCTTCGCCCTTTCAATATGGCCTCCGGCGAGGCGATTCCCATTCACGGTTCCAGCGAAGACCTCGATGTGCTGCGCCGGGTGTTCGCCTACATTTTCGACGAATGCGACGAGCCGGGCTACCGGCCCCGATTGCAGCCGCAGGCGATTTCCGATGTGTTCACCCTGTTCGGTCTCGAAATCGTTCCGCTGCCTCTGCTGCACGGACCCGGTCGCTCGCTTGGCTACCGCATCGGTCCCTTTGCCTATCTCACCGACTGCAGTTCCGTTCCGGAAACGACTCTTGGCGTACTTGCCGGGATTGAAATCCTGGTAATTGACGGCCTGCGCTTCCTGCCCCATGCCAGTCACCTCAACATCCCCCAGGCCTTGTTGCTCGCCGAGCGGATTGGCGCCCAACGGACCATTCTCACCCATCTCAGCCACGACGTCGACTATCCCCGGCATGCCCCGATGATGCCGGCCGGCACGGAGCTGGCCTACGACGGTCAACGCCTGGTTTTCAAGATCGATCCGGTCTGAAGCCATCGATTGCCCCGCCTCTTGCCTGCCTGCGTCCAGGAGGTATAATAAGCAAAATTCATTATTGTTTTCCGAGGTGACATATGAGTCTGGAACAGCAGACGGTTCGCAATATCGGGATCATCTCCCATATCGACGCAGGTAAAACCACGGTTTCCGAGCGAATTCTTTATTACAGCGGCGAAATACATAAAATGGGCGAGGTGCATGACGGTTCCGCCACCATGGACTGGATGGACCAGGAGCAGGAGCGGGGCATCACCATCACCGCCACCAGCACGACCTGTCGCTGGAAAAATCTGTGGATCAACCTGATCGACACTCCGGGACATATCGATTTCACCATCGAGGTCGAGCGGTCGCTACGGGTACTCGACGGCGCCGTGGCCATTTTCAGCGCCGTCGATGGGGTGCAGCCACAGAGCGAATCGGTGTGGCATCAGGCTGACCGCTATCGGGTTCCGCGCATTTGCCTGCTCAATAAGATGGATCGGATCGGCGCCGACTACCGGGCCGTGCTTGCGCAGATGATGCAACGTCTCAAAGCCCGACCGGTCCTGCTGCAACTGCCGATCGGCCAGGAAGGAAGCTTTGCCGGGGTGGTCGACCTGATCTCCGGCCAGGCCCTGCTGTTCGATGAGACCGACCAGGGTGTCACCGTGCACGCCGGCGCCATTCCGCGGGACATGGCGGAAGAGGCGGCCGCCGCCAGAGAGCTGTTGCTGGAAACCGCGGCCGATCTGGACGATGCCATTCTGGCCGATTTTCTCGAAGGACGAACGGTCGAGGCTCCGCGCCTGATCGCGGCCCTGCGCCGGGGCACTCTGGAGTGCCGGTTGTTTCCGGTGCTGCTCGGTTCGGCGTTGCGAAACAAGGGAATCCAACCACTGCTCGACGCGGTAGGCCATTTCCTGCCCTCGCCCCTCGACGTGCCGCCGGCGCCGGCTCGCCATCCGCAACATCCCGAGGTTGAAGAACCGCTGCCGAGCGACCCGAAAGGACCGTTGTGCGCCCTGGCGTTCAAGGTGCTTTCCGACGAGGGGCGCAAACTCACCTATCTGCGGATCTACTCCGGAACCCTCAAAGCCGGAGAGGCCGTCTGGATCAGCAACCGCGGCTGCCATGAAAAAGTCGCCCGGTTGTTCCGCATGCATGCCCACCGCCGTGAGCGTCTTGACGAAGCGGGAGCGGGGGATATTGTCGCCGCGGCCGGCCTGAAAAGCGTATTGACCGGCGATACCCTCTGTCGCAGCGATCATTTGCTGCTGCTGGCGGGGCTTTCCTGCCCCGAACCGGTGGTCTCGCTGGCGGTCGAGCCGAAAGGGGTGGGCGACCGGGACAAGTTGCTGCCGTCGCTGGAGAAGTTGCAGTGGGAAGATCCCACGTTCAAGGTTCGGGAGGATAAGGATACCGGGCAGACCATTCTGGTCGGCATGGGAGAGTTGCATCTCGAAGTGATCACCACGCGGCTGGCCCGGGATTTCGGGGTTGAAGTCAAAACCGGTCGGCCGCAGGTGGTGTATCGGGAAACCCTCTGCCGGGCCGCCGAATGGCGTGAGCGCTTTCATCGCGAAGTCGATGGCAGGGTTCAGGAGGGAGAGGTGCTGCTGCGGTTGACGCCGCTGGCGCGCGGCGAGGGTCTGCGGCTGGTTCTGCCCGAGGCGGAGGGGGCGCTGTTGCCGGCAGATTTTCGCCAGATGCTGCGACAAAGCCTGGAAGCGGTCTGCGCGGGCGGGACAGTGGCCGGGTATCCGCTTACCGATCTGGCGGTCGAAGTGGCGGAGGCGCCATTCGTGCCGGGAGTGACCACCGAGCTCGGGCTGCGGGCCGCCGCCCAGCGCGGCCTGGTGATGGCGGCCCGCGAAGGGCGGCCGTTGCTGCTGGAACCGGTCATGAGCCTCGAACTGACCGTCCCTTCGGACTATGCCGGCAAGGTGCTCGGATCGCTGCAGCAGATGCGCGGCCGGGTCGAAGGCATGCAGTCCCGTGGCGATATCGAGCTGATCCGCGCCCGGGTTCCCCTGGTGGAAATGTTCGGTTACATGACCGAGCTGCGCAGCGCGACCAAGGGGCGGGGAACCTTCACCATGGAATTTTCCCATTACGATGATGCTCCGGCCGAGGTGCAGAAGCGTTTCGGCCTGCAATAGACCTCTGTTCGCCATATCCTCCCGGTTTGCGACCCTCTGGCGGTCGAAACTTTCCGTGGTCAGTCCGGCAAAAACTTGTTATATTTACGGTTCGCTTTGGCCTTGGGCCAACGTCTGTGTCCTGAAAATTCCCGGAAAAGCGACATGAGCAGCCTGCAGGAACTGAATAAGGACAACATCGAGCTCCCGTCGCCGCCGGCGATTGCCGTGCGGATTCTGGAGGCGGTCAAGCAGAATGGTTCGTCCTTTGTCGAACTGGCGCGGATAATCTCGGCCGACCCGGCCCTGACCGCCAAGATGCTCAAGGTGGCCAACTCGTCATTTTACGCCCTGCCCAACAAGGTCAACAGTATCGAGAAGGCTCTGTCGGTGCTGGGGGTCGACGTGCTGAAGAATATCGCGCTGTCGTTTGTCATCGTCAAGGACATGCGGGGCGAAGACGGCGAAGGGTTCAGTTTTGAATATTTCTGGAAGAAGGCGGTCACCTCCGGGGTTGCCGCGGAACTCCTGGCGTCGCTCCTGGGACGAAAAAACGACGATGTTTTTGCCAGCGCCCTGTTGCAGGATATCGGGATATTGATGATGCACCTGTGCCGGCCCCATGATTACATGCGGGTGCTGGATGAAAAAAAGGCCGCCGGCACGCCCATTAATGAAATAGAAAAAAAGATTTTCGGGTTCGATCACCAGGAGGTCGGCGCCGAACTCCTGCAACAGTGGGGATTGCCGGAAAAGATCTATGGCCCGATCCGCTGTCACCATGATGGCGTCCGTGACGAGCCGCTGCGGATGCAGGCCGATCTGTTGCGCTGGTCGGACGTGCTGGCGGCGGTTTATCACGGGACCCGTAGCGTCGAAAGGATCAGGGATCTGAAGCGGGAACTGGTCGGCCGGTTCCAGATTGATGAAGAGAAAATCGACGCCGTGGTCGACGCGGTGGCGGAAAAGTCGATCGAAATCCTTTCCAGCTTCGATATCGATCCCGGCAACATGAAGCCTTTTTCCCAGTTGCTTCAAGAGGCCAATGAGGAACTGCGGCGCCTCAACCTCACCTACGAGCAACTGGTCATGGAGTTCAAGCAGGCCAAGGAAAAGGCCGAACGGCTGGCCGGCGAGTTGATGGAGGCCAACGCCAAGCTGCGCGAGATGGCCTTTCGCGACGGTTTGACCGGTCTTTACAACCACCGCTATTTTCAGGAACTGTTGACCCGGGAGATGAGCCGCGCGGTTCGCTACGGCAGCACTCTGTCGCTGATGATGTTCGATATCGACCATTTCAAATTGGTCAACGACGCTTACGGGCATCCCGGCGGCGATGTGATTCTACGTAAGCTGGCCGCCCTGGTCCAGGACTGCATGCGCACTTCGGATGTGGTGGCCCGCTACGGTGGCGAAGAGTTTGCAGTCATTCTGCCGATGACCGACTCCGGTGGTTGCCGGGTGTTCGCCGAGCGACTGCGGCGTAAAGTTGAGCAGATGGAAACGAACATTGACGGGAGCCCGGTGAAAATCACCGTCAGCATCGGTTTGGCTACCTACGAGCCGGGAATGGCAGCCACCGACAAGTCGCAGATGGTTGACGCCGCCGACCGGGCTCTGTACCAGTCGAAAAAGAACGGCCGCAATCGGATCAGTGCCACCGCGTTGAAGTAGAACCCCTGCCTTTTTGAAGGGAGGGGAATCCTGTGATTCTGAATGCCGGCCCTGCCGGATCAAGAGAGAGAGAATGCAGCCGATGCCAGACCGTGAACACCGGGCGGTGCTTCTGAAGGACTATGCACCGCCGGCCTACCTGATTGAATCCGTCGATCTCCATTTTGAACTGGGCGAGGAAATCACCGTGGTTACCTCCCGCTTTGCCGTCCGGCGCAATCCGGCGGCGGTGTCGTCCGAGCGGACCCTGCGACTCTTTGGTCGCGACCTTGAACTCAGGGGGCTGATGCTGGACGACCGCGAGCTGGGTGCCGGCGATTACCTCATCGACGGCGAAACCCTCGATATCGCCGCAGTGCCGGACGCCTTTTCCCTGCGGGTCGAGACCGCGATCCGGCCGCAGGACAACACCTCCCTCGAAGGATTGTACAAATCGAGCGGCAACTTCTGCACCCAGTGCGAAGCCGAGGGTTTCCGCAAGATCACCTGGTTCCCCGATCGTCCCGACGTGTTGGCCCGTTACACCACCACCATCGTCGCCGACCGGCGGCGTTATCCCGTCCTGCTTTCCAACGGCAACCTGATCGAGG
>MHXM01000142.1:0-17173 GCA_001825565.1 Desulfuromonadaceae bacterium GWC2_58_13 | reverse complement strand
ATTTCGCCCGCTGGCAGGATCCGTTCAAAAAGCCGAGCTACCTGTTTGCCCTGGTGGCCGGCGATCTGGTGAAAATCGAGGACAGCTTCACCACCTGTTCCGGCCGCAGGGTGACCCTGCGGATTTTCGTCGAGGAGCGCAACCGCGACAAGTGCGATCACGCCATGCGCTCGCTGAAACGGGCCATGGCCTGGGACGAGGCGACCTTCGGTCTCGAATACGACCTCGACATCTACATGATCGTTGCGGTCGACGACTTCAACATGGGGGCGATGGAAAACAAGGGACTCAACGTTTTCAATTCCAAGTATGTGCTGGCTTGCCCCGAGACCGCCACCGACGCCGACTATCAGGGGATCGAAGGGGTGATCGGCCACGAATATTTTCACAACTGGACCGGTAACCGGGTCACGTGCCGCGACTGGTTTCAACTCAGCCTCAAGGAGGGGCTGACCGTTTTCCGCGATCAGCAATTCTCGGCGGAAATGGGCTCGGCGGCGGTCAAGCGCATCGAGGATGTGCGGCTGTTGCGCAACACCCAGTTTCCCGAGGATGCCGGCCCGATGGCCCATCCGGTGCGTCCCGAGTCGTATGTGGAGATTAATAATTTTTATACCGCCACGGTCTACAACAAGGGCGCCGAGGTGATCCGGATGTACCACACCCTGCTCGGCCCCGAGGGTTTCCGTAAGGGACTGCGGTTATACCTGGAACGCTTTGACGGCCAGGCGGCGACCACCGACGATTTTCTGCAGGCGATGGCCGAAGCGGGCGGTATCGACCTCGACCAGTTCCGTCGCTGGTACAGCCAGGCCGGCACTCCGGAGTTACGGGTCGAAACCGATTACGACGCCGCGGCCCGCACATTTGAACTCCGCATCCGCCAGAGCTGTCCGCCGACTCCGGACCAGCCGGTCAAAAAGCCGTTCCATATCCCCCTGGAGGTCGGCCTGCTTGGCCGTGACGGGCGGGATCTGCCGTTGCGTCTCGAAGGGGAACCAGCGGTGGTATCCCGGAACACGCGAGTGCTCGAATTGCGGGGCGAAACGGAGACTTTCCGCTTCGTTGACGTTCCCTGCAGCCCGGTGCCGTCGCTGCTGCGGGGGTTCTCGGCTCCGGTGAAACTGCAGATCCCCTGGCAGGACGCTGATCTGGCTTTCCTCATGGCCTGCGACAGCAATTCTTTTAATCGCTGGGAGGCCGGTCAGCAGCTGGCCTGCCGGGTCCTGCTGCGGCAGGTGGAGTCTATGCAAAAAGGGCAGGTCCCGACGGCCGATGGTCTTTTTATAGAAGCATTTGCCAAAACCCTGGGTGACACCCAAAGTGATCCGGCACTGTTGGCCTTGGCCTTGACCCTGCCCACCGAAACCTACCTCGGCGAACAGCTGCCGGTGATCGACCCGAGCGCCATTCACCAGGCCCGCGAGTCTCTGCGCCGGCAACTGGCCGAGCGGTTGCAGAACGATCTCCTCAACGTCTACCGTCGTTGCCGGGAGGCCGGGCCGTATCAGCTTTCGTCCGCCGCCATCGGCCGTCGCAGCCTGAAGAACCTGTGTCTGGCCTATCTGATGAGCCTCGACGACGCGGCGGCGCTTTCCCTTTGTCTCGAACAGTTCGAGACCGCCGACAATATGACCGACGTGCTGGCCGCTCTAGGGTGTCTGGTGCATAGCGACAGCATTCAGCGGCCGAAGACTCTGGAGGCCTTTTACCAGAAATGGTCCCGGGACCCGCTGGTGCTCGACAAATGGTTTATGCTGCAGGCCATGTCCCGCCGGCCGGAAACCCTGGCCGAGGTGCGTCGGCTGATGGCGCATCCGGCGTTCAATATTCGCAATCCCAACAAAGTCCGGTCCCTGGTTGGCGTTTTCTGTCAGGGGAACCCGGCCCGGTTCCACGATCCCGGGGGGGAGGGATACCTCTTCGCCGGCGATCAGGTGCTGGCGCTCGACCCGTTCAATCCCCAGGTGGCGGCCCGACTGCTCGGCTCTCTCAGTCGCTGGAGGCGTTACGATCCAGACCGCCAGGAACTGATGAAAACGCAGCTTCGGCGCATCCTGAAGGCACCCGGCTTGTCGCCGGACTGCTACGAAATCGCATTGAAAAGCCTGGCGTAAGGCCGGTTTGAAACAATAGGTGGATGATGAACAATGAGGTACTGATTGTCGGGTGCGGCGATATCGGCCGGAGGGTGTCACATCTACTGCAGGCCGAAGGCCGCGAAGTGACCGGTCTGGTCAGCTCCGAAGAGAGCGCGGCGCCCCTGGTCGCGGCGGGTATCCGGCCGCTGGTGGCCAATCTTAACGATCCCGACGACCCGGCCGAGCTGCCCGGCGCCGACCTGGTTTTCTACTTTGTCCCACCGCCCGGCGGTGGCATCACCGATCCCAAGGTACGCAACTTCTGCGCGGCGACGACCGGAGCCAAAGCGCCGAAGCGGCTGGTTTACATCAGCACCAGCGGGGTGTACGGCGATTGCGACGGCGCGGTGGTGACCGAGGAAACTCCGGCCAATCCGCAGACCTCTCGGGCCAAGCGGCGCTACGACGCCGAACGGACCCTGTTGGCCTGGGGCAAGGCCCAGGGGGTGGCGGTCATCATTCTGCGGGTGACCGGCATTTATGGACCCGGCCGGATTCCGGTATTCCGGCTGCGGGACGGTCATCCGTTGCTCCGTCTTGAGGAGTCGCCGCCAACCAATCGGATTCATGCCGATGACTTGGCCCAAGTGTGCGTGGCCGCCGCCGAAAAGGGAGAGGATGGGGAAATTTTCAACGTCAGCGACGGTCAGCCCAGCACCATGACCGAATATTTCCTGGCCATCGCCGAACGTGTCGGGCTGCCGCGTCCGCCCCAGATCGGCCTGGATGAAGCCCGCAAGGTGATGACCCCGCTGATGCTGTCCTACCTGACCGAGTCGCGGCGCATGGATAACAGCCGGATGCTCGCCCGACTGGGCGTCAAGTTGCGTTACCCGACCCTGGAAGAGGGGCTGAAGGCGAGCTTGGCCGAGGAGTGAACCAGTGCGGCAGGCGCGTTTTACCCTGCATATTTCAGCCGATGAGGTGCTCCGTTATTATCGCGGAAGGGCCTCCGTGGTGGCGGTAACCGCCACCGACGGGACCCGCTTGCGGTTTCCGGCCGGCATTTTACGGCGATTCGTGACCGGTGAGGGGATTCACGGACAATTTCTGATTCGGTTCGACGCAAATAATCGTCTGTTGGGAATCGAGAGGGTAGGCGGATAACCCTTTCTTTATGATGATTTGTGAAGTATGGGGGAGTGAACAATATACTGTATACACATTTTTTGTGTTAAATTTTTTTATTGTGTGGCATTCTGGAGCGCGCTGGAAAAGTAGGTGGCGCTACCCGCTCGATTGATTTGGCGTTGGATTTCGCCTTGGATTTGACTGAAACGGAAAACCGCGGAGGCGGTTGCCCGTGTGACATCTGGATGCAGGAGGTCAAATGAAAACTTTGAAATTGCTTATTGCTTGCCTTTTTTCGGCGGTCCTTCTGGCCGGCTCGCTGAGCTGGGCCGAAACCAAGCCACGGGTTACCCCCCGCGACTGCATCGACTGCCATGAGGATGAAGGCAAAGCCCTTGCCGACCTGGGGGCTGCCCACAAGGAGGTCGGCTGCCGCGGCTGTCATGTCGGCCATCCTCTGGAAGGGCGCAAGCCTTACTCCGACTGCGGGGAATGCCATGATCCCGGTGCGTCGGCCCATTACAGCCTGACCGGCTGCGCCTCCTGCCATAATCCGCATAAACCGCGTGCCGTCGACTTCTCCGCCCTTACTTCGGCCAAAACGCTTTGTGCCTCCTGTCATGCCGATCCGGTCAAAATCGAGGAGGGGATTGCCAATCCCCATGCCGAACTCGCCTGCAACGAGTGTCACCTGGTCCACCGCGAAATTCCCCAGTGCGCCAATTGTCACGAACCTCATGCCAAATCGATGGTGCAGAAGGATTGCCTGAGCTGCCATCCGGCCCATAATCCCAAGTCGATCCAACTGGATACCAAGCAGCCGATCGATCTCTGCGTCAGCTGTCACGACGATCTCGTCCAGCAGATCAAGGCCTCCGGCGGCGCTCACCGCGACCTGGGCAACTGCGCCGAGTGTCATAAACAGCATCCGCCGCAACCGGGCAGCCTGCCGGCTTGCGCCGACTGCCATGGGCCGAAGGACCAGGCCCATTTTGGGGTGAAAAACTGTGCTTCCTGTCATGATCCTCATGCGCCTCTGGTCAAGACCCTGGCCGACATGAAGGATGTGCGGGAGGCCTGTGTTTCCTGCCACCCCGGCCCGGGCCAGCAGATGCAGGACTCTCCCAGCAAGCACGCCCAGGTGGATTGCAACAAGTGTCATCCGAAGCATGCCGAGGCGCTGTCCTGCCTGGATTGCCATAAACCGCATAACGAAACCATGACCTACCAGGATTGCCTCGGCTGCCACGCTCCCCATGCGCCGGCCGCTTCGGCAATCAAGACCGACGTGCCCCCCAGTGCCTGTGCCACCTGCCATGCCGAAACGGTGAAGACCTTCGAAGAATCGGGGGCCGCGCACAAAGAAAAGCTCGGCAATTGCGGCAAATGTCATCCCCAGCACGGCAAGGCGATGTCCTGCCTCGACTGCCACGAGCCGCACAGCAAATCGATGGTTTACCAGGACTGTTTCGCCTGCCATGCCCCCCACGCTCCGGGCGAGGTCAAATATAAGGCCGATGTGGCCCCGAACCTCTGTGGCGCCTGTCACGGCGAAGTGTCCGCCGCCGTCGTCAAGCAGGGCGGCGCCCATCTGGGCGTCGGCTGTGGCGGCTGCCATGAAACACACGGCGCCATTCCGGCCTGTGGCGATTGCCACGGCGCTTCCGAGCGGCCGCACTACGCCCTTGGCAACTGCGACGGTTGCCATGCTCCCCATACGCCGGTGGCCAAGCCGCTGGCCGACATGAAGGATTCCCTTCCGGCCTGTGTTTCCTGCCACGGCAGCGTCATCGAAGAATTCAACCGGCACGCCGGTAAACACAAAGACGTCTCCTGTCCGGATTGCCACCTGACCCATCCGGCCAAAGGCGAAAAGGCCAAGGTCGATTGCGCCCTCTGCCACGCTTCGGACGCCAAACCCCATTACGGGCTCGAGGATTGTGCTTCCTGTCATCATGCCCACCGTCCCTTGCAACTTGATTTCGCCAAAGTCGGAACAATCAAGGGGGCCTGCCTCAGTTGTCACGAGGGCGTGGTGACGGTCGAACCGGATATCCCCAATCCTCACGCCAACCTGGCGTGCAACAGATGCCACATGACCCACGGCGACGCGCCGCAATGCACCGGCTGTCATGCCTCCCATTCGGAGACCATGATCGAAGCCGATTGCCAGAGCTGCCATCCGCCGCACAACCCGGTGTCGATCCGTTACTTCGCCGGGGTTTCGGCCAAGCTGTGCGCCGCCTGCCACGACGATATCGTTGCCGAGTTGGCAACGAATGGCGAACGGCATCAGAAGGATGTCGGCTGCTTCCGTTGCCACACCAAGCATCCGCCCCAGAAGGATAGCGCTCCGGCAGCCTGCGTCAGTTGCCACGATCCGGAAAAGAACCCCCATTTCGCCCTGAAGGATTGCAATGGGTGCCATGCGCCCCATTCCCCGCTGATCAAGCCGCTTGCCGAAATGAAAGATGTCGGCGCGGCCTGCGTGACCTGCCATGCCCCGGTCAAGGTCGAGATGGATAAGGTGGCCGATGCCCACAGCCAGCAGAATTGCATCGACTGCCACGACAAGCACGGATTCCTGCCCGATTGTCTCCAGTGTCATGAGGGTCACAGTGCCGCCATGACCCGGGAGGATTGTCAGAAGTGCCATTCGCCTCACGGTCCGACGGCGATCCGTTTCGGCAAGGACGTTGCGGCGCCCCTCTGTGGCTCCTGCCACGAAGGGCCGACGGCAAAGGTGGATAAGGAAGGCGGCGCCCATAAGGACGTCGGCTGCACCAGCTGCCATCTGGAGCACGGCTCGATCCCGGCCTGTGCCGACTGTCACGCGCCCGCCGACAACAGCCATTTCGCCGTTGCCGATTGCGGTTCCTGCCACGATCCCCATGCCCCGCAGGTATCGGATCTGAGCAAACTGGAAAACGTTCGCCCGGCCTGCGTCTCCTGTCATGAGGGACCGGGAGAACAGACCTCCGAATTTCCGAGTTTCCATTCGGAACTGGGCTGCAACGAGTGTCATCCGAAACATGGCGAAGCGATGTCCTGCCTCGACTGCCATGAACCGCATACCACGACCATGACCTATGAGGATTGCCTGCGCTGCCATGCTCCTCACAAACCGACCCTGACCGATTTTTCGGGTGGACCATCCACCGCTCTGTGCGCCGCCTGCCATTCGGCCCAGGTGACCGATATCGACAAGCGCGGCGGCGCCCACGCGACCGAGGTCAGTTGCGCCGATTGTCACGGGCGGCATCCGGGCGTCGGTTGCACCAAATGCCATGCCCAGCATCCCGAAGCCGGGGTGGCGGCCAAAATGTCCTGCGGCAAGTGCCACGCTCCGTCCGAGAAGCCCCACTTCGCTCTCGGCGGCTGCGCCAAGTGTCATCCGCCGCACAGCCCGATGGAAATCGATCTGGATGCCTTCGACCCGGTCAAGCCGGCCTGTCTCTCCTGCCATGACCCGATCGGTGTCGAACTGCAGTCGATGCCCAGCAAACACACCGCACTCGACTGCAAGGAATGTCACCAGGCCCACGGCGAGCATCTCTCCTGCCTCGATTGCCACGAGCCGCACTCGCCGGACATGACCTATGCCGACTGCCTGCGTTGCCACGCGCCGCACAAACCGATGGCGCTGGAATATTCGCAGGACGTACCGAGCGGATTCTGCGCCCCCTGTCACGATGCACAGGCCGGTCAGATCGACCAACAGGGATCGGCCCACAAATCCGAAATTACCTGTGCCGCCTGTCATCCCCAGCATAAGCCGAACGGCAAAGAAACCATCCTGAGCTGCCGCACCTGCCATCCGCGTCTGCAAAAGCTCCACTACACTTCCGAGCCCTGCATGCCTTGTCACAATCCCCATGCACCGCTCGAAGTTAATCTGGAAAGTCGCAAAGAAGTCAAATTGGTTTGTGTTTCCTGCCATTCGGTGGTGGGCCGGTTCATGGAATTCAACCCCTCCAAGCATTCGGAGCTCGACTGCCGGGAGTGTCATGACAAACACGGCGAATTCAAGGAATGCAATACCTGTCATGATCCCCATTCCAAGGACATGACCTACGCCGACTGTCTGCGTTGCCATTCACCGCATAAGCCGACCGATATTGCTTTTGCCCGCGAGGTCAATCCGGCCCACTGTTCGTCCTGTCACGACGACGTGTCGGCCAAGGTCGAGGCAAAAGGCCTGGCGCATAAAGACAAGATCAATTGCGTTTCTTGTCACAGGGCTCATCCGCCCAAAGGCGAGGAAGTGATCCCCGAGTGCAGCCTGTGTCATGACCCCGCCAAAAGCGAACACTACAAAGTTAGCGGCTGCGTCGCCTGTCATGACCCCCACGCGCCCTTCGCTTTCGATTTCAGCAAGGTCGAACAGTCCAAACCGGCCTGCCTGACCTGTCACGACGATGTCGACCAGGCCATGCAGGGAGCCCCGAGCAAGCATATCGAGGTGGATTGCGCCCGTTGCCACCCCGACCACGGCGGCAAGAAGTCCTGTGACAGCTGTCACGAGCCGCATTCGCCGGAGATGACCACTCCGGATTGTCTGATCTGCCATCCGGCCCATACGCCGAACACGATCAACTTCAAAAAAGACCTGTCCTCCGCGTTCTGTGTTGCTTGTCATAGCGACGTGACCGACATGCTGGCGGCGAGTCAGGCCAAACACCGCGAGCTGAACTGCATCAGCTGCCACCTCGGCGATCATGGTTCCGCCATGGCCTGCACCGACTGCCATGGACAGCCGCACGATCCGGGGTTACACGGCAAGTTCCCGGATTGTTTGAAATGTCATGATAATCCCCACAACCTGGCCAACTGGAGGAATTGACGATGATCATTCCGGGCCTGGGGAACCGCTTTGTCGGGAAGGAGAAGTTTCGGATGAAATCAGCGGTACGTTGCGTTTTACCATTGCTGGCCGCCATTCTGCTGGTCGGCGCCGCTCTACCGGCGATGGCCGAAACCCTGCGCCCACTGACCCCGGGGGAAGGGGCGGAGGTATATCGTCAGCAGGTGGAACAGATGTCCACCGTCGAGTGCGGCAAATGTCATTATGAAATTTTTACCCTTATTCGCGACAAAGGGGGGCTTCATCAGCTCGAATGCCGTGATTGCCATAACAAGTATCACACCTTCACTCCGGGCCTCGCCTGGAAAGACCGGGTTCCGGCGTGCAATGATTGTCACGAAGGGGTGCATGAAGGCAATTTCCCCCAATGCCTTTCCTGCCATCAGCAGGCGCATGCACCGATCGTCAGTCTGGTCGCCGCCGACAAGTTGGCGGCGGACTGCGGCCGTTGCCACGCCCAGGTTTCATCGGCCATTCAGGAACATCCCAGCGGACATACCGAAATGGGCTGTACCGACTGTCACCATGACCGTCATGGTTTCAAGCCCGGTTGCAATGAGTGTCATCCCGAACCGCATGTCGCTTTCCAGAGCAATACCGAATGCATGAAGTGCCATCAGCCGCATACGCCGTTGCTGATTGCATTTGGCGACGAGGTTGAAAACCAGGTCTGCCAGGGATGTCACGAAAAGCCGACGGCGGTGTTGGCGGCCAGTAAGAAAGGGCATGCCGCGTTAAAATGTGTTTTCTGCCATGCCGAAACCCACGGAAATATCCCCAACTGCCAGCAGTGTCACGGCAACGGGCCGCATAATCCGGAACTGCTCAAAGGTTTCAGCGGTTGTCTCGAATGCCATGGCGACCCGCACGGGCTGACCTTGTCCGGTTCTTAACGACCTCCGGGAGGTGTACATGGGTAAACAACGTCTCGCCTGGGTAAGCGGGACCGTAGTTGTTCTGATTCTGCTGACGATCGGCGGCGGCCAGTATCTCAAGCAGCGTTATTGTTGGGATTGCACCGCCAGTCAGAGGTATGTCGTCGGTACCGAACTGCTCTGCGACCAGGACGCGGATTCGCGGGCCCGGGGTGTGGCTTTCATCGGCGAGGCCGCGGAAGAGGGACAGGTCGAGGCTCAGGTTCTGGCGGGTGAACTTTTCCTGCAACCACTGCCAAAACGGTATGCCAAATTTCGTCAGGATCTGTTTGCCTGTGCCGCTCCCGGGGTGACTCCCGACCGCGAGAGGGCCGTGGGGTATTTCACCGCCCTGGCGCGTGGTGGACAGGTATCGCCGCAAATGGAATTTAATCTGGGGGTGTTGATCGACGAGGGTATCCTTGAGCCGCCTTTGCCGGATAAACGGGTCGAGGATTATTTCCGGAGCGCGGCGGAGCAAGGTGATCCCCGCGCCATGTACGAGGTGGGAATGGGCGAGGATCGGCAGAAAAACTATGCCGAAGCGGCCCGCTGGTTTAAAGAATCCTTCAGCCGGGGCGAGCATCCAGGGGCTGCTTTGATGCTCGGTGATTACTCCTTTTACGGGCGCTTGGGGGCGGTCGATCTGGAAACCGCCATCCCCTGGTATCAAAAGGCTCTGGTGGCCGCGCAGAATACTGAATTCTCCGGAGAGGGTGTCGTTCTTGCGCAACGTGCCCAGCAACGGTTCAACATTGCCAGCGAATTCCAGCAGCGTACCGGCGGCAAGACGGCCATTCCGGTTTCATATCGGCTGGCCGGCGGCCTGAACGAATACCGGGTCTATGCGGTGGATTCCCAAGCCCCGCTCGGCCGGGTGGTGCGGGACGACGGATTGCTTATCGCCAGTTTTCTCGGGGACAAAAAGCTCAGAGGCGTTGAGGATGAACGAGAAGTGGCCAGCATGAACGACGGCCTGAACTGGATTCTTGAAACCTACGCGGCCGGACAATACGGCAGCGGCCAGAAATTTCGTTTCGTGTTGGTCGCCGACTGACCGGGAATCCGGTCAGAGTACGAAGGTTATGGATTGAGCGGGCCGTCATCCCTGGGATGCCGGCCCGCTTTTTTACCTATTCGCCGCTTAGCCAAGCATTGATTCGGGCCAGGGTTTGCATCCAATCGCTGCCGAGCCGATCGTCCAGAAACCTGCGGTACAGGCTGTCGAACAGCTGCAATCCTTCTTCCAGAACATACATCCGCTCGTAAAAGACCGCTTCCTTTTCGCTGGCTTCGTCGCTGCGATTATCTCTTTCTATTTTTACCGCTGGGGACTTGAATGTGGCGAGGTTAAAGGTTTCCCCTTTCAGGGTCAGCTTCCACTGATGCTCCAGTTTTTCCATGTGCAGGATCGCTTCGGTGATTTGCTTGCCCGCCTGCAAGGCGGTGCGGACTTCACTGAAAGCATCTTGGGGACCGATGACGGTGACTTTTTGCACGCCGCTGTCGCCGCCGCCGACCAACAGCAACCGGTCGTTCAGGTAAGCGCTGAATCCTTCTCCCGGCTGGGCCGGACCGGGCTGGTTGACACTGTAGCTGGAGGAGCCTTCCATGGTCTGATACATGAGCCAGAGGAGAAAATCCTGGCCGAGCCAACGATTGCCCTCGATCATTTCCAGCACGGCGTCGCTGGAGGCCTGGTTGGCCTGCTGAAGCGCCGGCAACAGTGCCTGGTCGAGGATGGCTTCGGCGCGGGCAAAAGGATGAACCGCCACCAGCCGAAAATCGTCGAAGGTCTGGCGGAACAGGTTGTCAAAGAGTTCGACAACCTTGGCGTTGAGACTGGCGAAGGTGAGCCGTCCGCCTCGGGTGTCCCAGACCACGTCGAAGATGGCGGGAACCGGCAGGGTCTGAGCCAACAGCGAACCGCGTACGGCATCGCGCAATTCTTCGCGTTTTTGCCGGGGAACCCGTTGCAGGCCAGGATGAGCCGCCAGAAAGTCTTCTTCAGCTTTTTCCATGTGGGCTTTGAGCAGGGCCGAGGGGACTCGGCGCTGATCCCGCCGCATGGAAAAAGTCAGGTACCGATCTCTCCAGAAGGCCTGCGGGCGGTCGAAACTACTGTCTTTGGGGTCGTCGATATGAACCCATCCGACCGAGAGTTCTTCGCTGCCCCGGTCGATGGGGCGGAAGGCTTGGGCGGCAAGGCGGGTCGACGCCCATTCAAAAAGGTCATCCGACGGCAGGTTGCCGAATACTTGAAACTGACAAATGCTGACGGTGTTGGCAAGGATGCCCATGAATCATGCTCCTGTTTGTGAACTTAGGAAATGGTTTGAATGCGGATGAGTGGAAAGAAATAAAGACGCGGATCAGCCCGCCGCCGCAGTGGCCCGCTTGAAATTATTTGCGGTCGAACCACCGACCCAAGCATTATGCGCGTGCATGTCGGCTATGAGCTGTTCGATTTGATTGGGCGAGAGAGAGCCGTTTTCGATGAAATACTGACCGATTTTCTGCTGCCGGGACCGTTGGAAGAATAACAGGGTTTGTACCTGACTGTGTCGAAGCAGGCCGAGACGAATGGCTTTTTCACCGAAGCGGCCATAGTCTCCCCGGTCGCGACAGATGGTCAGGATATCGCGGTCGCTCAGCCAGTTCCACCGGCGGGCGATGTCGCCGATGGTGGGTCGCTGGCGGCGTTGCCAGACCAGCGCCTCGATCAGGGATTGGTAAGAAACCCGGCCGCTGTAATAGAGGTAGCTGCCGAACTCGAGGCGGCGAAACGGGATGCTGCTCCGGTAAAAATGCCCGGCGGGGGCCTTGTGACGAGGAGGGGCGGGCGTCGGCCGGTAGTGTTGGCGGGAGGGGGCAGGCCTGGAAAAAACCGGTTCCGGCGAGGCTTCATCGCGGTGCTTGAGAAAATTCTTGATCAGGTCGAAAGCTTTCACTACTTCGCGAAACAACTCGGCCTGCCGGTTCTGGACATCCAGATCGTGGATGGCAAAAAGATCCGGATGGTTCTGCTTGGCCTGTTCCCGGAAGGCCGCTTTGGCGCCGCTGGCCTGAAGATAGCCGAGAAAATCCAGCGACAACTGAACTTCAGAGCCGAACAAGGTTCGGCACGCGGAGTAAACGTCTTTTTCGTTGAAACGGCCCCTCAAGCCCGAGTGCTCCTTCGATTGCAGATTAAAACGATATACCCGAATTTATACTACAGAGGGCGGCAAAGTACAAGGTTGTTGCGATGAGCAAAAACCAAACTTTGACAAGTTCCGCCCGAGCGCACTATACTCATTGTGTAAAAATCCTACACAAGAATGAGGGGGCGGCATGGAGTCGTTTGTTGTTGCACAGCTTTCCCATCTCAAGGGAAAAATCGCCAGTTACGGCAAGGAAAACCTAGAGGATATTCTGCACGTTCTGGTTGAGGCGGTCACCCTGATCACTCGTCAGAATCGCTGCCGGATCTATCTTGAAGACCTGACCAGTGGAACCCTGGTCTGCGCCGCGGCCAACGGTTTGCAGGCCCAGGCGATCAAGGAACAGCCTTTTCCCCTGAATACGGCCGATTACCTGGTTTCCCGAGTCTACATGACCCAGGAGGAGACCCAGGCCGAGGACGTAGCGGCTCTGGCCAACCCCTTTGCCCGCGAAATTGCCGAACGGTTTTCCATCCGGGCCAGTTACATGATTCCGTTGATCCATCAGGGGCGGTCCGCAGGGGTGCTGAGTATCGACAGCAGCCGGGTGGGACGTCTGCCGGCGGAATCCCAGCGCCGTGTTCTCAAGCAATTTCTTGAGGAGGTCGTGCCGCTTATCGACCAGGCGCGCAAGTATCATCAACAGATCGTGCTGGCCCGGCGGGTCGATAAGGCCAAGAAGAAAGAGGCTGCCTTCCTGATGGTGAAATCGGCGGTGCGCCTGATCGACAAGCTGGCGTTGGCTTCGGTGCTGATCCCCTCGCCTCTCGGACCCGAATCGGGGGAGGAGGGGTTGCAGATTCTCGCCTCCTATGCCAAGGATCAGGAGGCCCGCCAGCTCTACGAGGATGAAAAGTTGATCAATCTGGGACCGGGCAAGTCGCTGTTGTCCCGCTACATCAGCAATACCGGATTGATCACGGACGACACCTTGCTGGCCCCCCTGTATATTCCAAATCTACCGGCCGAGCCGCTGCAGAAACGTTATCTGACCGAAGAGATGGGGCTGAAGTCGCTATATGTGGTTCCCCGCTACGAACCTCGCACCCGCCGGGTCATTTGCCTGGTCAACTATTACACCCGCGGTGCCTACCGCTTCAGTGATTTTGAAAAAGGACTGCTTGAGGCCCACGCCGAGATGGCCGAGCGGGTCATCCAGGAAATCGGCGTCGAGCACATGGAGATCCAGGTTCTTTCCGAGATCAACGACCTGCTGCAGGAAAAATTTGAAGGGGTGCAGCCGTTTCTCAACCGGACTCTGTCCAAAGCCACCGAACTGATTGGCGCCGACACCGGCAGCATCGCCTTGGTTCGCGAGGAAGAAGGGGTGCGCTGGCTGATGGTTGAGGAGCCCGACGGGCGCCTGGTCGGGGCCAAAAGCAAGGAATGGATGAAGAAAAACATTCCCCCGATCCGGGTCGGCGGCGAAAACCTCCCTCCCGAAGAGCGCAGCCTGACCGGTTATGTCGCCCACACCGGCAGGCCGCATGTGATTCTCGACACCGAGGAGGAAAAGCGCCGGGGCGGCCTGTACCGGGAGATTACCAGCACCATCAAAAGCGAGATTGCGGTACCGGTGCTGTTCGACGGCGCGGTGATCGCGGTCATCTGCCTCGATAGCCTGCGCCCCTGCTATTTTACCGACGAACACAAGCGCATCCTGCTGATCATCGAGCGACTGATCGCCCCCTTTCTTTCCGATCTGCAGCGGATCGAAAAGCTCACCAGCGAAGTGAACAGCCTGCGTCGGGATGTCGGCTACAAGGACCCGAAGATTTCCTCGTACAAGTTGGGCAACATCATCGGGAATTCGGCCAAGGCAACCGAACTGGTCGAGTTCATCCAAAGGATCACCCCGCCGCTTTTCAATCGCCTGGCCAAGTGGAACGCCCGCGACCTGCAGGAAGCTTCCCTTGGCCTCCCGTCGATCCTGATTACCGGAGATACCGGCAGTGGCAAGGAGTTTCTCTTCAACAACATCTTTTCCCGGTTGCGGGAGATGTACCAGGTCGAGATCGACCCCCGTGGCGAACTGTCGGTGAAGAAGACCA
The DNA here is from genome assembly GCA_001825565.1 of Desulfuromonadaceae bacterium GWC2_58_13. GTDB lineage: Bacteria > Desulfobacterota > Desulfuromonadia > Desulfuromonadales > Trichloromonadaceae > Trichloromonas. The sequence goes on along the minus strand of MHXM01000142.1, from coordinate 2,929 downwards.
ACATCGCCGCCTACAGTGGCGAACTCACCTACTCGGAACTGTTCGGCCACAAGCGTGGCGCCTTTACCGGCGCTCACACCGACCGCAAGGGGATTCTCGAAGAAGCCCACGGCGGCGTGGTCTTTCTCGACGAGATCGGCGACGCCGATCCCAAGACCCAGGTCCAACTGCTGCGCTTTCTCGACAATGGAGGGTTCGTGCGCCTTGGTGAAAACGTCACCCGTTTTGCCCGGGTACTGCTGATCGCCGCGACCAATAAGAACCTTAAACAGCTGATTGCCGAAGGGAAGTTCCGTGAGGACCTGTATCACCGGTTGTCCGAACTGACTGTCGAGGTTCCTTCGCTGAACCAGCGGCGCGAGGACATCCCCGACCTGGCCACTCACTTTCTCGGCAAGCTGTACCAGGTCTACCGCAAGCCGGACGACCGCGAAGATGACGCCCCGGTGTTGACCCGCGGCGCCCAGACTCTCCTTTCCCGGCACCAATACACCGGTAATATCCGAGAACTGCGCAGCATCCTTCTGCGGGCCTTGTTTTTCCGCAAAAAACGTGTCATCACCGAAGAGGATATCCGCAGGGTATTGGTTGCCATGGACCGGCCGGTGCCAGAGGATGTGGCGGAAAAGCTGACCGAACAGGTGGCCCAGGAAATCTTCGACGCGATTCGTCGGGGTGACAGCGATTTCTGGAAGGGAGCCTATCTCCCCTATACCGAAAGCCGCATTTCCCGCGACGTGGTGGCTGCGGTGGTCGACCTGGCTCGTCGCGAAGGGGCCTCGACCATGCCGAAAATCGCCACCATGCTGCACGCCTGCGATCCCCGACACGATGATTCGGAAACCCGAAAGACTTTTTATAAATTCAAAAATTTTCTCTACAAAACAATCCGGATTTCCTAGCGGAAGCTCCGGATCAGGCGGGAAACCCGTCCAGCAGGATTTGTTGGACGACCTTGCGGTGGGTTTCCTTCCAGGGACCGACGATCGCCATTTTCAGATTGCCCGCGACGAATACTTTCTGGGCTGCTTGCTGCAGCACGGCGGGTGTCATCTCCAGAACGTCTTGGCGATCCTGTTCGATGGTGCGCAGATAATCGGCCAACTCACCCCAGCCGAAGCGGGTCAGCATCGCCTCGGTGCTGTCCCGGCTGAATTCCAGATCGAACAAGTAGGCTTGCAAAACCCCCTGCAGCTCTTCCTCCGGCACCGCGGTATCGCACAGCTCGCGCACCACTCCCAGTACCTCTGCCACTGCCCGGCACAGACTTTCCGGCGCTACCGCCAGGTCGATGCTGAAGCAACCGCAGTCGGCCAGCATGGACAGGCCGGCTTCCACGTGGTAGGTCAGCCCCAACTGCTCGCGCAGCCGCAGCATCAGCCGCGAGGCTCCCCCCCAGGAAAGAATCCAGCGCAACACCCGCAAGGGGACGGTGTCGGAGGTGTTGCGTCCCGGCGTGCGAAAAGCCAGTTGGAGATTGATCTGCGAGTCGGAATCCTTGACCCAGATTGTTTCCGTTTTTGATCCGGCGAGCGTTTCCGGAGGTCGGCGTTGCAACCGGGTCTGCCCCTGCCAGTGACCAAAGGCGGCTTCGACGGCTTGTCGGGCCTGCTCGTGACGGATGTTGCCGGCCGCGACGAGCACCGTGTTGGATGGCGTGTAATAGTTGTTGTGGTGCCGCCGCAGATCGGTTTCGCCGATGGCGTTGATTGAATCCCCCGTGCCGATGGTCGGCAGGCTCAAGGGGTGGCCGGGCCAGAGCAGGCGCGCAATCAGGTTGTCCGGGCTGATGTCTTCGCCCCGCTCGTTGAGGTCGTCGAGGGCTTCTTCGAGGATGATCCGACGCTCCAGCTCCACATCGGCAAACAGCGGCCGGGTCAGAATCGACGCGAACATGCGGGCCGCTTCGGGCAAGTGGCGGGGATGCAGGCGGGAATGGTAGCAGGTGCTTTCCACGTCGGTCGAGGCGTTGACCGCTCCGCCGATGGCCTCGAAGGCCCGTTCCAGCAGAAAGCTGTTCGGGTAGTCGGTGGTGCCGCGGAAGACGATGTGTTCGAGAAAATGGGAGATGCCGGCCAGCTCGGCCGATTCGTCGCGGCCGCCGACCTGAACGTAACAGGCCATTTCGGCGCTGTGCAGATGCGGCATTTCGATGGTGATCAGGCGCAGGCCGTTGGCGAACTGGTCCTTGAAATATTCGGTCATGGGTTCCGTCGAAGAGGGTGAGTCAGTCGGGATTCCGGCGGGTTTTTGCCGGTTTTTCCAAGGGCGAGTAAAAGACGTCCCGTCCGCCCTGGGGCTTGCGGCCGAGTCGGATCAGCACCAGCAGGTGCAGGACAAACAGCGAAATGCAAAATAAAACTAACCATCCGGGCACCTCGCCGATGGCGGCCTGGTCAACGAACTGCCGCCAGGAGCGGCTCGGCTCGGGATGGATCTTGATTTTGAACAGCCACCCGCTCAGCAGAACCGTGAACAGGTAGATGTAATTGGCATGTAGCCGGCGGCCGAGGGCATGCAGGCGATCCATTTTATACTGCGGGTGGCGCAGGTCCGAGGCGAGCTCGGCAATCCAGTAGCTGCCTTTTTCCAGATCGATTTCCCCGATCAGCGCGCCATAAAAGAAATGCTGGTGAAGCAGTCGCACCCGGTATTCGTAGGCGTCGTAGAAACGGTACCGTCTCGATTCGACGTACAGCAGAATATAAACGATGGTCAGCCCGAATAAAAAGAAAACATGAGGATATTCCGGGTGGCTGAAGCCAAAGCCGAGAACGGCCGCGGTGCTCCCCACCGCCCAGTTGGTGGTGAGGTCGAGCCGCTCCCGCCAGGCCAGGCTGCGCTGTACTTCGGCCCGGTAATAGTGAACCAGGGTGGTGATCAGTTCGCCGCGTGAAAGCCTGGATGAGCCGTCGGATGTGTCGATCAT